>URCB01000041.1 GCA_900546255.1 uncultured Eubacteriales bacterium | reverse complement strand
GGCTTTCTCTAGAGAAAGCCTGGATCCCCGCCCGGGACCGGGCGGGAACCCACCTTGCAGGTGCTAACCTGCGGCAGTCCAGAAGGGACCACCTACCGACAGCAGAGGCCCCCGGCCCCACCTGGGAGACCCCGCCGGGCAGGCGGCCCCCCCGGGGCGCTGCGCCCCGAGGTGTCGAAACAGCCCCGACCACCCGAAGGGTACGCAGTACCCCACCGCCCCCCCGCCCGGCCCCGGGCGGGAACCCACGCCGCAGGGCCCACCCTGCGCCGGTCCCAACGGGACCGCCTACCGATGACAGAGGGCCCCCGCCCCTGTCTCAGAGCCGTCCAAATGTGAAAAAACCTTGAAATATCAAGGATTCCATTTGCTTTTTCTCTCCCCGTGGTGTAAGATAACCCAGTATGCAATCGTGCAAAAAAAGAGAACAGCGCCCCGGCTCCGGCCGGGAGCACCGGGGGCGCCGTCCCCCGTTGGGAGGCTACGACTATGAACTATACCTTTGACCAATACCGCCAGAGCGCCGACGCCCTCCTGGCCAAGCTGGGGGACTTCCGGCCCAAAGTGGCCCTGGTCCTGGGCTCCGGCCTGGGCTACCTGGGGGACCTGGTGGAGAACCCCATCGCCGTCCCCTACACCGCCATCCCCCACTTTAAGACCTCCACCGCCCCGGGACACAAGGGGCAGCTGGTCTTTGGCACCCTGGCCGGCCAGCCGGTGGCAGTGATGCAGGGCCGGGTCCACCACTACGAGGGCTACTCCTATGAGGAGGTCAGCTACGCCGTCCGGGTCCTCCGCCTGCTGGGCTGCCAGACCCTCCTGGTCACCAACGCCGCCGGCGGGGTGAACTGGAACTTCAAGGCCGGGGACCTGATGCTCATCACCGACCAGATCAAGATCTTCATGGAATCCCCCCTCCGGGGGGAGAATTTGCCGGAGTTTGGCCCCCGGTTCCCCGACGCCAGCTACCTCTACACCCCCAAGCTCCAGGACCTGGCCCGGCAGCAGGCCCGCCGCCTGGACCTGAACTTGCGGGAGGGGGTCTATATGTACTTCCCCGGCCCCCAGTACGAGACCCCTGCCGAGGTCCGCATGGCCCGGATTTTAGGGGCGGACGCCGTGGGCATGTCCACCGCCCCGGAGGTCATCACCGCCGGCCACTGCGGCATGGACGTGCTGGGCTTCACCCTGATCTCCAACATGGCCGCCGGGGTGCTGCCCAAGAAGCTCAGCGAGGAGGAGGTCATCGCCGCCGGGGAGGCCGCCCGTGACCGGTTCTCCGCCCTGGTGATGGCCTGCCTGGAGCACCTGGACGACGCCGGCGAGGAGGGCTGAGCCATGGAATCCATCCTGCTCTACCACTGCCGGGCCCTGCTGATGGACGAGGAGAACACCCTCCTGGACCCCGCCTACGTGGTGGTGGAGGGGGAGCGCATCGCTGCTGTCTCCTCCACCCGCCCCCAGGGCCCCTTTGCCCAGGAGATCGACTGCGGGGGCAACGTCCTGATGCCCGGCCTGGTCAACGCCCACACCCACATCCCCATGACCCTGATGCGGGGCTATGCCGGGGGCTGCGACCTGCACACCTGGCTCAACGACTGGATCTTCCCCGCCGAGGCCAAGCTGGACGACCGGGCCGTCCGGGCCGGGGCGGACCTGGCCCTGGCCGAGCTCATCGCCGGGGGGGTCACCACCATTGCCGACATGTACATGCACACCCCCGCCATCGCCCAGGCGGTGCTGGCGGCGGGGATCTCCGCCAACCTCTCCTGCGGCGGGGTCTACTTCGGCGCCCCCGGGGACTTCAGCCCCGCCACCTGCCCGGACTGTGACCACCAGCGCCAGCTCACCGAGGAGTTCCACGAGGCGGGGAACGGCCAGATTTTGGTGGACGCCTCCATCCATGGGGAGTACACCTCCAACGTCCCCCTGTGGCAGTGGATGGCCGACTATGCCCAGCGCAAGGGCCTGGGGATGCACGTCCACGTCTCCGAGACCCAGTCCGAGCACGAGGGGAGCCTCACCCGCTGGGGCCTGACCCCCTTCCGCATCCTGGACCGCTACGGGGTGTGGGACACCCGGGCCATCGCCGCCCACTGCGTCTGGACCACCGAGGACGACTGGGCCGGCATGGCGGAGAAGGGGGTGGCCTGCGTCCACAACCCCGTGTCCAACCTGAAGCTGGGCTCCGGGGTGGCCTGGATCCCCGCCATGAAGGCCGCCGGGGTGCCCATCGCCCTGGGCACCGACGGGGTGTCCTCCAACAACAACCAGGACATGTTCGAGGAGATGAAGTTTGCCGCCGTCCTCCACAACGGCGTCACCCGGGACCCCCTGGCCCTGCTGCCCCAGGACGTGCTGGCCATGGCCACCCGGGAGGGGGCCAAGGCCCTGGGCCGCAAGACCGGCCGCATCGCCCCGGGATACGTCGCCGACCTCATCCTGGTGGACTTCACCCGGCCCCACCTCACCCCCTGCCACAGCGTGATGGACAACCTGGTCTACGCCGCCCACGGCAGCGACGTGGTGATGAATATGGCCCGGGGCAAGATCATATACAAGGACGGGACCTTCCTCACCCTGGACCTGGAGAAGATCCAGGCCGAGGTGAAGTCCTACGCCCTGCCCCGCCTCTTCGGAGACGGCAAAACCTGGTAATCCGGAGGGAAGGACTGTTTTGAAGAAACGAGCACTCACCACAAATACCTTCTTTGGCGGCGCGGCCATCCTGGCCGCCAGCATTGCGGTGGTCAAAGTCATTGGCGCCCTGTACAAGATCCCCCTGGGCCGCATCCTGGGGGACGTGGGCTTCGGCCACTTCAACAACGCCTACGCCATCTATAACCTGCTGCTGATGATCTCCCAGGCCGGCCTGCCGGTGGCCATGTCCAAGACCATCTCCGAGGCCAACGCCCTGGGCCGGCGGAACCAGGTCAGCCGGGTGTTCCGGGTGGCCCTCACCGCCTTCCTGGTGCTGGGCATCGCCAGCAGCCTCATCATGTTCCTCTTTGCCCAGCCCCTGGCCAACCTCCAGGGGGACAGTCTGGCCGCCCCCGCGGTGCGGGTGATGGCCCTGTCCTGCTTCTTTGTGTGCGTCATGTCGGCCTACCGGGGCTATGCCCAGGGCCACTCGGACATGGTGCCCACGGCGGTGTCCCAGGTGCTGGAGGCCCTCACCAAGCTCATCGTGGGCCTGTTTTTGGCCTGGTACCTGCTGTACCTGGGCTTCGGCAGCGAGATTTCCGCCGCCGGGGCCATCGGCGGCGTCACCGCCAGCGGCCTGGTGGCCCTGCTCTACCTGATGGTCCGCCACCACCGGCGGAACAGCCCCCGCAGCCTGCCCCCGGCCACCGACAAGCCGGAGCGCTCCGGCAAGATCCTGAAGACCCTGGTGGTCATTGCCATCCCCATCACCCTCAGCTCCTCCGTGGTGCCCATCACCACCTATTTGGACACCATCCAGGTCCAGAACCTCCTCCAGAGCGCCCTGGGCTACGCCGAGGAACTGGCGGTGAGCCTGTACGGCTGCTACCAGAAGGCCGTCACCATCTACAACCTGCCCTCGGCCTTCATGGTCTCCCTGACGGCCTGCATCGTCCCCGCCGTCTCCGCCGCCCTCACCAAGAAGGACAAAGTGGGCGCCGGGAAGATCGCCGAGTCCGCCCTCCGGGTGGGGGCCATGCTGGCCCTGCCGGCGGGCATCGGCCTGACCGTGCTGGCCGGCCCCATCATCCAGCTGCTCTACCCGGAGACCAACCAGGAAGTGGGCACCCAGTGCCTCATGGTGCTGGGCATCGCCTCCATCTTCGTGTGCATCATGCTGCTGTGCAACGCCATCCTCCAGGCCAACGGCCGGACGGCCCTGCCCATCTGGTTCATCGCCATCGGCAGCGCCATCAAGCTGGGGGTGAACTTTGTCCTGGTGCAGATGCCCTCCGTGGGCATCAAGGGGGCCCCGGTGGGCACCCTGGTGTGCTTTGGCATCGTCTCGGTGCTGGAGCTGGCCGCCATCAAGCGGGTCACCCCCCATCCCCCCAAGTACCTGCGGGTGTTTGGCAAGGCCGCTGTGGCGGCGGTGCTCATGGGGGCGGCGGCCTGGGCCAGCTACGGCCTGCTGTCCGGCCACTTCGGCAACACCCTGTCGGTGGCCGGGGCCATCCTGGTGGGCTGCGTGGTCTATGTGATCCTGGTGGTGGTGCTGCGGGTGGTCTCCAAGGACGACCTCTCCCTCATGCCCAAGGGGGAGAAGATCGCCAAGCTCCTCCGCATTCGTTAAAACCGAGAAAACCCCGGCCCCCCGGGGAAAAATCCGGAAAACACTTGAGATCCCGGGAATGATGTGATACAGTATGGTAAATTTTGAACCCAAACCCACCTACAACGTGGAGGATCTGCGGCAGATCGTGGCCCTCCTCCGGGCCCCCGGGGGCTGCCCCTGGGACGGGGCCCAGACCCACGAGAGCCTCCGCCGCAACTTCATCGAGGAGGCCTACGAGGTGGCCGAGGCCATCGACGAGGCCAGCCCCGCCCATTTGAAGGAGGAACTGGGGGACGTGCTCCTCCAGGTCCTCTTCCACGCCTCCATCGAGGAGGACGCCGGCCGCTTCAACCTGGACGAGGTGGCCGACGGCATCTGCAAAAAGCTCATCTTCCGCCACCCCCACGTCTTCGGCCAGGGGGGGGAGGGCACCCCCGACAGCTGGGAGGCCCTCAAGCGCCAGGAGAAGGGCCAGACCACCGAGACGGAAACCCTCCAGGCCGTGGCCAAAAGCCTGCCCGGCCTGTGGCGGGCGGAGAAGATCCAGACCAAAGCCGCCCGGGCGGGCTTTGAGTGGCCCAACGCCCAGGCCGCCCTGGACAAGCTGGCCGAGGAGCTGGCCGAGCTCCAGCAGGCCGTGGCGGAGGACAGCAACATCGAGGAAGAACTGGGGGACCTGCTCTTTGCGGCGGTCAAAGTGGCCCGGTTCTTTCACATAGACGCCGAGGAAGCCCTGGCGGGAACCTGCGAGAAGTTCATCCGCCGGTTCTCCGGGGTGGAGGCGGCGGTCACAGCCCAAGGCAGGACCATGCACGACCTGGACGTGGCCCAGCTGATGGCCCTGTGGAACCGGGAGAAGCACCCGGAACAACGAGAGAAGAAAACAAGAGAGGGGAAACACCAATGAACAAAACCGAACTGATCCTGAGCATCGCCGAAGAGACCGGCTTTTCCCGCAAGGATGTGGAGATCGGCCTGAACGCCGCCATCCACCAGATCACCAAAGCCCTGGTGGAGGGGGAGAAGATCCAGATCGTGGGCTTCGGCGCCTTCGAGACCAAGGTCCGGGCCGAGCGCATGGGCCGCAACCCCAAGACCGGGGAGAACATTCCCATCCCCGCCACCAAGATCCCGGCCTTCAAGGCGGGGAAGGCGCTGAAGGACGCGGTAGACCAGTAAAACAGGAAATTCGGGACCCGCTTCGCTGGGGTCCCGAATTTGGGGGATTGCGGCATGACCCGCGCCGGCGAAGCCGGCACTCTCATGCCGAGAAGAATAAAACCCCTGGCGGAGCCAGGGGTTTTATGATTTTAGTTTGTTCCGCCGGCTGCGGCCGGCGGAAGTCTGCGACGCGGTTTTTGGCAAAACAGGACACCCCGGAGCGTTTGCTCCGGGGTGTTGTTTTGCTGTTTTATAGTTCCTTATACATGAGGGCGGCGTTTTCCTTGCCTTTCATCTCGGTGACGGAGAGGACCTCCAGGGTTACGGTTCGGGCGCCGAAGCGGATCTCCAGCTGGTCGCCGACCTTTACGTCGTAGGAGGCCTTCACCACCCGGCCGTTGGCGGAGATGCGCTCGTTGTCGCAGGCCTCGTTGGCCACGGTGCGGCGCTTGATGAGGCGGGAGACTTTCAGCCATTTGTCCAGTCGCACGGTCTCACCCCCTTAGTGGACCAGGCCCACGTGCTGGAAGGGGAGGATGGTGCAGATGGCCTTGCCCAGGATGTACCGTTCGTCCACCGGGCCCAGGCGGTTGTCCCGGCTGTCGGCGGAGTTGTTCCGGTTGTCCCCCATGACAAAGACCGAGCCCTCGGGCACCTCCCAATAGGTCCCCTGGGCATAGGGGCTGTCGGGCTGCTCCATGGGTTCCAGGATGTAGTCCTCCTCTAAGGGGACCCCATCTACGTAGACGGTGCTGGTGGTGTAGTCAATCTCCACCGTCTGGCCCCCCACGGCGATGACCCGCTTGACGATGGGGGTGGTGATGTCCCCAAAGTCCTTGTGCAGGACCACCACATCCCCCTGCTGCGGCTCGTAGCCGACGCACTGGAGGAAGAGGAGGTCGCCGTCGTTCAAGGTGGGGTCCATGGAGTGGCCGTCCACCCCGATGACCCGGCCAAAGAAGGTGAAGAAGAGCAGCAGCACGGTGAGGGCCACCACCAGGGCCTGGAGCCAGGTGTACACATCGGCCCCGAAGGCGCCGGGCTTTTTCTCCTTGGCCTCCGCCGGCGGGGGGCTGGCCTCCCCCTGGGGGGTGCGGGCTTCCTCCGGCTGGGCGGGGTCCGGGGTGCGGTGGGTGTCGGACATGGCGAATAACCTCCTATCGAAAGCGCGGCTTGCCCCGCGGCAAAGTGGGCTGGGAACCTCCCCATTATACCCCTCTTTCCCCGGGATGGCAACCGAAAATCAGAAGCCGGGGAGGGTGACCCGGGTCAGGTCCCCCTGGTCCTCCAGCATGAAGAACTCCCGGTGCTGGCAGGTGAAGAGGATGACCTGCCGCTTCGCTGCCAATTCCGTGAGCAGGTGGAGGGCCTCGGCCAGCCGGTCGTCGTCAAAGGCCAGCAGGGCGTCGTCCAGGATCAGGGGGCAGGCGTCCGGGGTGGGGAGGACCAGGTCGGCCACCCCCAGCCGCAGGGCCAGGTAGAGCTGGTCCCGGGTGCCCTGGCTCAGCAGGGCCAGGGGCCGGGGGGTGAGGGAGCCCGCCTGGCCCACGGTGACGGAGAAGTCCCGGTCCAAGGTGATCTGGGAAAAGGCCCCCTGGGTCAGCTGGGCGAAGTAGGACTCCGCCTGCTGGCTCAGCCGGGGGGAGAACCGGGCGTGGAGCTGCCGGTCGGCGGTTTGCAGGGCCTCGATGGCGATCTCCAGGGCGTCGTAGTCGGCCTGGAGGCGGGCGGTCTCCTCCTCCACTTCGTCCAGCTGGGCGTCCACCGCCACGGGGTCCCCCAGGGCGGTGAGCTGGCCCTGGAGCTGGGCGATCTCCTGCTCCACCTGGTGGAGGGAGGCCCGGCAGGCCTCCGCCTCCGGGGGCAGGTAGGGGCCGCCGCTCTGCTGGCTGACGGCCTCGAAGTACTTCTGGGCGTGGTCCCGGCGGATCTGGGCCTCCCGCAGGGCCTGGGCCAGGGAGGTGTCCGCCTGTTGCTGGGTGTCCAGCAGGGCCTGGAGGTCGGCCACCTCCCGCCGGTCCCGCCGGTCACAGGCGGCCTTCACCAGGGTGAAGAGCAGCACCAGCAGCCACAGGACCCCCGCCCCCAGGGCCAGGAAGAGCAGGGGGATTTCCGGAAACTCCAGGGGAAACCCCGGCAGCCGGGGGAGGAGATACAGGGCCGCCCCCGCCACGGTGAGCAGAACCACCAGGGTGACGAAGGCCGTCATCAGCCACCGGCGGCTGGACAGGGCCCGGCGGGTGTCCTGGATCTCCTCGGCGATCTCCTGGGCCTCCCCGTCCATCTGCTGGACCTGGGCCTGCTGCTGGGCCTGGAGGGTCTGCAGGTGGAGCTGGGCGGCGTCCAGCTCGGCGGCGGCTTGGGCATAGCGCTGCTGGCTGACGGTTTGGAACTTGTCGGTCTCCGCCGACAGCCGCTTGTCCCAGTGGTCGGCCTGGCGGCGCAGGGTGGCCGCCCGGGCCTGCTGCTGGGCCAGGTCCTGGCGCAGGGCGGCGGTCTGGGCGACGGTCTGGCGGAGCTGGGCGGCCTCGGCCTCCAGCAGGGGGATGCGGCCGCTCTTGTGGAAGCGGCGGCGGTGGAGCCAGGCCTTCAGCCGGTCGTTGGCCTCAGACCAGGACACATCCTCCTCCCCGGAGGAGACCAGGTCGGTGATCCGCTTCTCCAGGTCCTGGCTCTGGGTCACCGCCAGGGCGGTTTGTCGGAGAAAGACCGACCGGTCAAAGACCTCCCGGCTCAGCCCGGTGAGGACCTCCCCGGCGTTGTCCGCCGTGAGGCCCGGCACCGGCAGGCCGGTGGCCTGGTACACCGCGGAGAAGTCCCCCATGGGCACCCCCCCGGCGGAGGTCCGGCGCAGCAGGATCACCGCCCCCTGGTGCTCGCACTCCAGCAGGCCCTCCATGGGCTTGCCGTTCCAGGGGCGGTAGCGGTTCTTGTCGGCGGGGGCCCCTTTGCGGTCCCGCTGGCGGGTGTCCAGCCCGTAGAGCATCACCCGGAGGAAGGCGCACCAGGTGGACTTGCCGCTGCCGTTGGGGGCCCCGATGAGGGTGAGCCCCGGGCCGAAGGTGAGGGTGGCCCCGTCCAGGCAGCCGAAGGTGGCGGTGAGTTTCCGCAGCTTCATTGGGGTTCCTCCCTTCCTTCCAGGGCGGCCAGGCCGAAGCGCACCGCCCGCTCCAGCAGGGGGCGCTGGTCGGCGGGGGCCTCCTGGATCCGTTGGGCCATGGTCCGCAGGAAGAGGCCGGTGAGGGTGTCCTCCCCCTGGCGGGCCCACAGGGCCTGGGGGAGGGTGGTGCGGTCGGTGAGGCTGGCGCTGTAAAAGTAGCCGGAGGCCAGGGCGGTGAGGGCGGTGAGGTCGGGCTCCCGGTCCGGGTCCCGCTCCCCCACCAGGGCCAGGCGGACGATGTCCTCCGACCGGGCGGTCTGGAGGAAGGCCGTCAGGGCCTGGGCGGGGTCCTGGCCGGTGATGTCCACCTCGGGGGTGAGGTACCGCCGCCGGGCCAGGGGGACAAACTCCAGGGAGACGTGCCCCCCCTCCAGCTGGCCTAAGTACACCCCCTTGTCCCCCGTCTCGTCAAAGCCCCGGCCCTCGGGGCAGCCGGGCCAGGCGTAGTAGGTTTTCCCCGCCCGCTGGGGGCCGCTGGCGGCGTGGATGTGGCCCAGGGCCAGGTAGTTCAGCCCCGAGGCGGCAATCTCCCCGGGGGTGATGGGCCCGTACCGGCTGTGGGGGGAGGAGAGGTCCCCGTGGAAGCAGCCGAAGGCCGCCGCCCCCTCCTCCTGGGCGTGGAAGCCGGTGAGGGGCCCCTCCATCCGGTGGGGGGCGGTGAAGGCGCTGCCGTAGACCACCGCCCCCAGCTGGGGCAGGGCCACCCGCTCCGGGGTGGGGGTGGTGAAGAGGTGGACGTGGCTGGGCCAGGGGAACTTCCCGTAGGGGGAGGCGTCGGTATAGGGGTCGTGGTTGCCCGGGGCCAGGAAGACCGGGGCCTCCATCTCCTCCAGGACCTGGTGGAGGGCCTGGAGGGTCTCCGGCCGCACCCGCTGGCTGTCGAAGAGGTCCCCGCAGAGAAAGACCAGGTCCACCTGGGCCTGCTGGGCCACCTGGGCCAGGCGGGTCAGCAGCTGGCGCTGCTCCCGCCGGCGCTCGGCCGCCCGGTCCGGGGGCAGGGCGTGGAAGGGGGCGTCCAGATGGAGGTCCGCGGCGTGGAGGAAGGTCAGCATAGCAGGGATCACCTCGCTTTCAGAGCCGGCAGTGGCGGCAGGGATTGGGGCTTAGGGGCGGGGGTCCTCCCGGTCCACCCGGGTGACCGAGCGGCACCGCCCCGTGTCGGTGTCGATGGTGAAGAGGACGGCCCCCAGCTTGTTGGGGCCGCCGGCGGCCTCATACCGCCGGGGGAGCTGGCCCAGGAACCGGGCCACGGAGTTCTCCGGCTTCACCCCCAGGATGGACTGGGCGGGGCCGGTCATCCCCAGGTCGGTGACAAACCCCGTGCCCTGGGGAAGGACCTGGGGGTCCGCCGTGGGCACGTGGGTGTGGGTGCCCCACACCCCCTGGACCCGGCCGTCCAGGTACCAGCCCATGGCCCCCTTCTCGCTGGTGGCCTCGGCGTGGAAGTCCACGAAGAGGAGGTCGGCCTCCGCCCCCTCCCCGGCCAGGATCCGGTCGGCCACCTGGAAGGGGGAGTCTAAGTTGCTGTCCAGCTCAAACCGGCCCATGAGGTTCAGGATGCCGATCCGCAGCCCCCGGGGCCCCTCGTAGACCCCAAACCCCCGGCCGGGGAGGTTGGGGGCGAAGTTGGCCGGCCGGAGGAGGTAGGGGTTGTCCTCCAGAGTGTCCAGGATCTGGCGCTTGCCCCAGGTGTGGTTGCCCAGGGTGATCACGTCGGCCCCGGCGGCGAAGATCTCCTCCGCGTGGTGGGGGAGCAGGCCCAGGCCGGCGGCGTTTTCCCCGTTGACCACGGTGAAGTGGACGTCGTAGGTTTTCTGCAGGGGGCGCAGGTGGCGGCGGAGGCAGTCCAGCCCTCCGTCGGCCACCACATCCCCCACGGCCAGCAGGTGAAAGTCCATCCCGCAGCCTCCTTTCTGGGTGGGGTTTGCATACAGTTACCCTTATTATATGCGATTTTCCCCGAAACCAAAAGAGAGAAAACGCAGAAATTGCCGAAAAAATCCTCCACCCCCTCCAACAGGCAGCCCAAGGCCGGGGGACCGGGGGGATGGGGGTTGACTTTCTGTCACAGCTGCGGTACAATGTCCCCAACTATGTCAGGAAGGGCGGTGGCTGGATGTCGTCCATCGGCTGAGAGAAACGGAACAGAACCCAGGCTCCCATCCCCAGGATGGGTGGGTTTGTGTACGCTTTTTTCCAGAGACGATGGCACTCCTTCCCCCCAAGGCCCCGGCGCAGTGCGCCTGGCGGGCCGCCCTCTGCCCGCGGTTTGACGGGCAGGCATCGTGCTGGCCAAAACCGTCGCGGACCACCCAGGGCTGGGGGGTCCGCGTTTTTTTGCCCCCTGGGGGAGCCGACGACAAAACAGAAAGGAATCCCTTCCCAATGAAGATGAAAACGATACCATGGAAATCCGCCTTCCTCCGGGTGGCCCTGGGGCAGGCGGTGTCACAACTGGGCAGCCACGGGGTGCAGTTTGCCCTCATCTGGTGGCTGGCGGAGGAGACTGCCTCCCCCGGGGTGCTGGGGGCGGCGGGGCTGGTGGCCTACCTGCCCATGACCCTGCTCAGCCCCCTGGCGGGGGTGGCGGCGGACCGGTGGAACCGGAAGGTCCTGTGCATCACCGCGGACCTTGCCATGGGCGGGGCGGCCCTGGGGTATGCCGTCCTGCTGGGCCAGTTTGCCCTGCCCCCCTGGACCGTGCTGATCCTGCTGGGCCTGCGGGGGGTGGGCAGCACCTTCCAGCAGCCGGCCATCCAGTCCATCCTTCCCCAGCTGGTGCCGGCGGACCAGTTGGTCCGGGCCAACGGCTGGATGCAGCTGCTCAACGGCGGGGCCTTCCTCCTGGGGCCGGTGATCGGGGCGGCCCTGTACGCGGCCTTCCCCCTGCCGGTGGTCCTCCTCAGCGACGTGGTGGGGGCGGCCCTGGCCAGCCTGGCCCTGGCGGGGGTGAAGATCCCGCCCCTGGCCCGCCAGGAGGACCCAACCGGCGGCTTCTGGGCGGAGTTCCAGGCGGGCCTGGCGGTGTTCCGCCGGGACCGGGCCCTGGGCCGGCTGGTGGCCGCCCAGGCCCTGTGCATGTTCTTCTATGCCCCCCTGTCCGCCTTTTACCCCTTGATGACCAGCGACTACTTCCAGCGCTCGGCCTGGTACGGCAGCGCGGTGGAGCTGGCCTTCGCCGTGGGGATGGTGGTCTCCGCCCTCGTCTTCTCCAAGGTGGGGCAGGTGGGGGGGAAGCTCCGGCTGTCCAGCCTGGGCCTGTTCGCCATGGGGGGCGGGGCGGCCCTGTGCGGGCTGCTGCCCCCCACCCTAGGGGGCTGGGTGGTCTTTGCGGGGCTGTGCCTGGTGCTGGGGGCGGCGGACAACGTGCACCTCATCCCCCTGCAGGCCTACCTCCAGGAGACGGTGCCGGCGGAGCAGATGGGGCGGGCCTTCTCGGTGCTCACCCTGATCTCCTCGGCGGCCATGCCGGTGGGCCTGCTGGTGAGCAGCCCCCTGGCCGAGCAGGTGGGGGTGGCCTTCTGGTTCCTGCTGTCCGGCCTGGCCATGCTGGCGGGGACCGCCGCCATCCTGGCCCTCCGCCGCCCCGCCCCGGCCCCGGAGGAGGAGGGGCAGCCGTGATCCCCCGCGCCCCAAACCGGGCGCCCGGAGAAAAAACGCCCCCGCATCCCATGGGGATGCGGGGGCGTTGTGCTGGGAAGAAGGGGCGGCCGGGGTTACTTGGCGTATTCCACGACCTTGACCTCCCGGAGGAGGTGGACTTTGATCTGGCCGGGGTACTCCAGTTCGTTCTCGATCCGCTTGGTGATCTCCCGGGCCAGTAGGACCATTTCGTCCTCGCTGACCACCTCGGGCTTGACGATGATGCGGACCTCGCGGCCGGCCTGGATGGCGTAGGACTTCTCCACCCCCCGGAAGGAGGAGGTGACCTCTTCCAGTTTTTCCAGGCGTTTGATGTAGTTTTCCAGGTTTTCCCGCCGTGCGCCGGGTCGGGCGGCGGAAATGGCGTCGGCCGCCTGCACCAGGCAGGCGATGACGGTCTGGGGCTCCACGTCGTTGTGGTGGGCGTGGATGGCGTGAATGACTTCCTTACTCTCCTTGTACTTCCGGGCCAGCTCCACGCCGATGGTGACGTGGGAGCCCTCCACCTCGTGGTCCACGGCCTTGCCCAGGTCGTGGAGCAGGCCGGCCCGCTTGGCGGTGGCCACGTCCTCGCCGATCTCGGCGGCCATGAGGCCGGCCAGCTGGGCCACCTCGATGGAGTGGTTGTACACGTTCTGGCCGTAGCTGGTGCGGTACTTCATGCGGCCGATGAGCTTGATGAGCTCGGGGTGCAGGCCCATGACGTTGGTCTCCAGCACGGCCCGCTCGCCCTCGGCTTTGATGGTGGCGTCCACTTCCCGTTTGGCGGACTCCACCATCTCCTCGATGCGGGCGGGGTGGATGCGGCCGTCCAGGATGAGCTTTTCCAGGGCCAGCCGGGCGATCTCCCGGCGGACGGGGTCAAAGCAGGACACGGTGATGGCCTCCGGGGTGTCGTCGATGATGAGGTCCACGCCGGTGAGGGTTTCCAGGGTGCGGATGTTCCGGCCTTCCCGGCCGATGATCCGCCCTTTCATCTCGTCGTTGGGCAGGGGGACCACCGAGACGGTGACCTCGGCCACATGGTCGGCGGCGCACCGCTGGATGGCCAGGCCCACGATCTCCTTGGCCTTGGCGTCGGCCTCCTCCTTGAAGCGGGCCTCGATCTCTTTGATCTTCATGGCGGCCTCGTGGGTGACCTCGGTCTCCAGTTTGGCGATGAGGTATTCCTTGGCCTCCTCGGCGGTGTAGCCGGAGATCCGTTCCAGGGTTTCCATCTGCTCGGCCTGGAGTTTGGCCACTTGGGTGCGGGCCTCCTCCAGGTTGGCCAGGCGGGCGGCGTAGGATTCCTCCTTCCGCTCCACGTTTTCCAGCTTCCGCTCCAGGGTCTCTTCCTTCTGCTGGAGACGGCGTTCCTGCTCCTGCAGTTCGGAGCGGCGTTCCTTGGCTTCTCTCTCGTAGTTGGTTTTTTCTGCCAGGATTTTCTCCTTGGCTTCCACCAGGGCTTCCCGTTTTTTGCTCTCGGCGCTCTTGATGGCCTCGTTGATGATGCGTTTGGCCTCTTCCTCGGCGCTGATGATCTCCTTTTCCGCCACTTTCTTGCGGTAGAGGACGCCCACGGGGATCCCTATCACAAGCGCGACGACGAAGGCGATCACGCCGATCAGGATATCGGGCAGCATATTGTCGGGACACACCTCCCTTTCTATTGAAATTTCGCATAAAATTCGCGGCGGCCGGGTCCCGTTGGCGAGGGTTACGGCGCCGCGGAAAGCGGGCAAGAGGCCCCGGAACTTCCCTTGGGGGGAAGCGCCTCATTGTCTGCACATTTATACTGATTTTATTTTAATGGGCAACGGCCCGTCTGTCAAGATCCTTCGGCCCCCCGGCAGGGAAAAACTTCTAGGAAATGCTCCCCTGGCGGACACAAGGGCGGCCTTTGGCATAGGATGGGGAAACGAAAAGGAGGTCATCCCATGGAACACACCACCCAAACTGCCCCCAACCCCTCGGAACAGGAGAAGCAGGCCATTTTCGCCCGGGTCTGGAAACGGGTGATGGCCGGCCAGGAGGCGGCCTGCCCCCTGACCTGGACCGACCCTGTCCCTCAGGCAGAGACGGCCGCTGACCCGGCCCCTGCGCCCGCCGATCCCGGGGAGGGGGCAGGGCAGCCCGCCCTGCCGGTGGCCTGCCCCGCCCCCCAGCCCCGGGGGGATTTCCCCCAGGCGGAGACGGCGGGGGTGCTGGGCCCCGGGTGCCTGGAGTGCGCCCCGCTGCTCCAGTCCCTCATCCGCCGGGAGCTGGCAGACGGCCGGGAGTATCAGACCTTGGCCCGCCGGGCCAGCGGCGCCCCGGCCCGGGTGCTGGCGGCCCTGGCCGGGGAAAAGAAGCGCCGGGCCAGGAAGGTCTCGGCGGCCTACTTCCTCATCGCCGGGGTGCGCTACTGGCCGGAGGCCGCCCCCTGCCCCCCCATGCCCTCGTACTTAGGGGCCCTCCGCCGGCGGTTCGGCCAGGAGCAGGCGGCCATGGCGGCCTACCTGGCCGGGGCGGAGGCCACCGAGGACCCCTGCCTGCGGCAGCTCTTCTGGGACCACGCCCAGGAGAACTGGGACCAGGCCTGCCGGGTGCGGGCGCTGGTAGAACAACTGTGCTGAAACAGCTGCGGCGGGAGCGGCAGGTGGTCCGGTCTTGGACCATCGCAGGTCCAGCCCTGCGAGGTGGTTTTCCCGCCCGGTCCCGGGCGGGGGTGCGGTAGGGTACTACGTACCCTTCGGGTGGTCGGGGCTTTTCCGGTGCCTCGGGGCGCAGCGCCCCGGG
>URCB01000040.1 GCA_900546255.1 uncultured Eubacteriales bacterium | reverse complement strand
ACGAGATATGATTAGTGACTGGAGTTCAGACGTGTGCTCTTCCGATCTGAAAACGCCGTGGACGCCGGCGCCCAGGCCGTCACCGTGGAGATCCAGCGGGGAGGCATGGCCATGATCCGGGTCACCGACGACGGCAGGGGCATCCCCGCCGACCAGTGCCAGACGGCCTTCCTCCGCCACGCCACCAGCAAGCTCCGCACCCCCCAGGACCTGGCCGCCATCGGCACCCTGGGCTTCCGGGGGGAGGCCTTGGCCGCCATCGCCGCCGTGGCCCGGGTGGAGCTGCTCACCCGCCCGGCGGGGGCCCAGCTGGGCACCGCCCTGACCATCGAGGGGGGGGAGGTCCTCTCCCAGGAGCCCGCCGGCTGCCCCCTGGGCACCACCCTGGTGGTGCGGGACCTCTTCTACAACACCCCCGCCCGGCTGAAGTTTATGAAGCGGGACGCCGCAGAAGGGGCGGCGGTGTTTGCCCTGGTGCAGAAGCTGGCCCTCTCCCACCCGGAGGTGGCCTTGAAGTTTTTCCGGGACGGAAAGCAGGAGCTCATGACCCCCGGGGACGGGAAGCTGGCCTCCGCCCTGTATGCCGTCCTGGGCCGGGACATGGCCCTGGGATACACCCCCGTCCAGGGGGAGGGGGAGGAGATGTCGGTCACCGGCTACGTCTCCCTTCCCGCCTGCTGCCGGGGGAACCGGACGTATCAGCACTTCTTCGTCAACGGCCGGTACATCAAGTCCAAACTCCTCACCGCCGCCCTGGAGCGGGCCTATGAGAACCAGAAGATGGTGGGCAAGTTCCCCGGCTGCGTCCTCCAGCTCCAGGTGAAGGCCAGCGCGGTGGACGTAAACGTCCACCCGGCCAAGACGGAGGTGAAGTTCCTCTACGAGCGGAAGGTCTTTGACGGGGTGTACTATGCCGTCCTCTCCGCCCTGCAGGGGGAGGACCGGCACCCCACCCTGACCTTCGCCCCTCCGGCGCCCCCGCCCCGCCCGGCGGCGGAACCCCCTGGAAACGCGGCCCAAGGGCTCCGGGGCGGGCAGGTGCTCCGGGACGCCGCCTCGGCCACCCTGCTGCGGCCGGTGGCCAAGGAATACACCCCCCGGTACACCCCACCGTCCCCCTTGTCCACCGGGGTTTCCCCAAAATCCGGGGAAGAATCCACCGTTTTGGGGAGAAATGTGGATAAACCGGTGGAAAATGTTGAAAAACCCCCGAAAGCTCCTGCCCCGCCGGCGGGTACACCCCGCCGTGCACCCTCCCCTGCCCTGGAGCAGGTGAAGCTGGACGTCCCCCCACCCCGCCCGGCAGCGCTGCCGGCGGAACCCCTGGAGGCGCCGGAACCGGCAGAGGTCCCCTGGCGCCTGGCGGGGGAGGTGCTGCAGACCTACCTCATCGTGGAGCAGGGGGACGAGATCCATCTCATCGACAAGCACGCCGCCCACGAGCGGATGAATTTTGACCGGATGAAGGCGGCAGACTACCAGCCCATGGCCCAGACCCTCCTGGAGCCGGTGGTGATGACGCCCCCACCGGAGGAGGGGGAGGTTCTCCTGCGCCACCGCCCCCTGCTGGCCCAGTTTGGGTTTGCCTGCGAGCCCTTCGGCGGCGGGGCCCTGGTGGTGCGGGAGATCCCCGACTACCTGGAGCCCGGTCAGGTGGCACCCACCTTGGAGGAGATCGCCGGCCAGCTGCTCGCCGGCGTGGGGGCCGACCCCCAGGCCGCCCGGGACGCGCTGCTGCACACCATGGCCTGCAAGGCCGCGGTCAAGGGGGGGCAGAAGAACTCCCGCCAGGAACTGCTGGTGGTGGCCCAGGCGGTGATGGCCGGCCAGGTGAAGTACTGCCCCCACGGCCGTCCCGTGGCCATCACCATGACCCGCAGCCAGCTGGAGCGGCAGTTTAAGCGGAGTTAGTTCATAGTCCGTTCATGGACATGGCGGGAAAAACGTGGTAGAATAGAAGCCCACCAAGAGTCTCTCAGGAAAGGCGGTGCGCCATGGCGCCAAAACTCATCGTCATCTGCGGCCCCACCGCCACAGGAAAGACCAAACTGGGGGTGGCCCTGGCCCAGCGGCTGGGGGGAGAGGTGGTCTCCGCCGACTCCATGCAGGTCTACCGGGACATGGCCATCGGCACCGCCCGGCCCACGCCGGAGGAGATGGCGGGGGTCCCCCACCACATGATGGGGGTGGTGGATCCCCGAGAAAACTACAGCGTGGCCCGGTACGTCCAGGAGGCCACGGCCTGGGTGGAGGATATCCTCCGCCGGGGCAGGCAGCCCATCCTGGTGGGGGGCACAGGGCTGTACATCGACGGCCTGTGCCAGGGCCGCACCTATTCCGACTTCCAGCCGGCCAGCGGCCTGCGCCAGGCCCTCCAGGCCCGGGTCCAGTCCCAGGGGCTGGCGGTGCTGTGGCAGGAGCTGGAGCAGGTGGACCCCGAGACGGCGGCCAAGCTCCACCCCCACGACGAGAAGCGGATCCTCCGGGCCCTGGAGGTGTGGCACACCACAGGCAAGCCCATCTCCCAGCACAACCGGGAGACCCAGGCCCTCCCGCCCCGCTACGAGAAGGTGGCCATCGCCCTGACCTACCGGGACCGGCAGGTCCTCTACCAACGCATCGACCAGCGGGTGGACCAGATGGTAGCCCGGGGGCTGGTGGAGGAGGTCCAGGGCCTTTTGGATGCCGGGGTGCCCTTGGACGGCACCGCCATGCAGGCCATCGGCTACAAGGAGCTGGCCCGGGCCCTCACCCAAGGGGGGGATTTGGCCCAGGCGGTGGAGGAGGTCAAGCGCCGTTCCCGCCAGTACGCCAAGCGGCAGCTCACCTGGTTCCGCCGGGACCCCAACATAGAATGGATTTTACTGGAAAAGGATCAAGACTTTTCCAGCGTCATCCAGGATTCGACCAATTATCTCCGAGAAAAAGGGTTACCATAGACGCACCAAATTACAAAGGAGTGCGTCACCATGCAACAGACACAAACCGCAGTACAACAGAGAAAGCGCAATTTACAGGACCTGCTCCTGTCCAAACTGCGCCGCAGCCGGATGGGGGCCACCGTCTTTCTGGTCAACGGCTTCCAGATCCGGGGGGAAATCCGTGGGTTCGACGCCTTCGTGGTGGTGATCTACAGCGAAGGAAAGCAGCAGATGGTGTACAAGCATGCCATCTCCACCGTGGTCCCCGAGCGGCCGCTGTCCTGGGAGGAGGATCCGCTGCCATAAACCCGGGCCGCCTCCCGGCGGGAGGGCCTGGGACAAGGGAAGAAAGGATGTATCCATGAACCAATCCCAAGGCTCCTTGTTTTCCAAACTTCTGGTCCCCCTGATCATTGTGGTGATTGTGGTCTACCTCATCGCCTCTGCCTGGGCGGGGCTGCGCAACCCCTATCAGTTCACCGTGGCCTACGCCGACACCATGGAGACCAGCGTCACTGCCTCCGGCTGGGTGGTCCGGTCGGAGCAGACCGTCTCCGGCGCGGAAGGGGTGGTCCAGCTCCTGCGCAACCAGGGGGAAAAGGTGGGCAAAGGCCAGGCCATCGCCATGGTCTACCAGAGCGAGACCGACGTGGAAAGCCAGGCAGAGCTCATCCAGTTGGAGGAGGACTTGGAGGCCCTCCAGTATGCCACCAACGCCGAGTCCCCTTCCGGGACGGTGCTGGACAGCCAGATTCTCTCCGCCATGTCCAGCCTGCGCAACGCCTCCTCCACGGGGGATTACAGCGGCCTGGCCACCCAGACCGCCAACTACCGCCAGCTGGTTCTGCGGCGGGAGTACCTGCTCTCCTCGGAGGCCAATGCCGCCATGACCCAGGCGGCCACCGATCTCCAGGCCCGGTATGATGCCCTGGCAGGGGACCAGTCCGGCGCCACCGCCATTACGGCGGAGGAGTCCGGCCTGTTCTCCTCCTATGTGGATGGGTACGAGAACCTGCTCAACCCGGACAAGCTGGAGGGGCTGAGCCCCAAGGACCTGGCGGCCTTCTCCCAGCTGACCCCGGAAACCGAGGCCAACACCCTGGGGAAGCTGGTCACCGATTCCGTTTGGTACTACGCCGTCACCGTCTCGGGAGACACGGTCTCCCTCTTTGAGACGGGGGACAGTGTGGATGTGTTTTTCGATGCCCTGTCTGAGACCCTGCCCATGACCGTCTACTCCGTGGGAGAGATTCAAAACGGAGAGATGGTGGTGGTGTTCCGCTCCTCCCAGAACGACAGTAAGGTGGAGGACCTCCGCCAGGAGAGCGGCCGCCTGATCTTCCAGAGCGACGAGGGGCTGCGGATCCCCAAAGAGGCCCTGCGGGTCAACGAGGACGGGGAGACGGGGGTGTATGTGGTTCTGGCCCAGAAGGCCCGGTTCCGGCCGGTGACCGTGCTGGCCGAGGATACGGACAGCTACCTGGTGCAGGCCAACCCCACCGATGAGGAAGACACCAGAATCCTTCGGGAGGGAGACGAGATCATCTTGGCTTCCGAGGAACTATATGATGGAAAGGTGGTACGTTGATACTATGACAGAGACAAAGAGTTACGAGACCATCGCCGCCAACGTGGCCGCTGTGCGGGAGCACATGCGCCAGGCCGCCCTGGCCGCCGGCCGGAACCCGGAGGACATCACCCTGGTGGCTGCCACCAAGGTGCAGACCTCGGACACCATCCGCAACGCCATCCGGGCCGGCATCACCATCTGCGGGGAGAACCGGGTCCAGGAACTCACCGCCCACTTGGAGGACAATGCCTACGAGGGGGCCCGGGTCCACTTCATCGGGCACCTGCAGACCAACAAGGTGAAGTTTGTGGTGGGCAAGGTGGATATGATCGAGTCCATCGACTCGGTCCGCCTCATGGACGCCGTGGAGAAGCAGGCGGCCAAGGTGGGCGTCACCCAGGACATCCTGCTGGAAGTCAACATCGGGGACGAGGCCAGCAAGGGCGGCGTCCAGCGCCAGGACCTGATGGCCCTGGCCCAGCACGCGGCCCAGTGCCCCCACCTGCGCCTGCGGGGCCTGATGAGCATTCCTCCCGCCACCGCCACGGAGGAGGAGAATCAGGGATTTTTCCAAGAAACTTATCAGCTTTTTGTTGACATGAAGGAGAAATTAAGGGATAATAACCCTAATATTGACTGCCTTTCCATGGGAATGAGCGGGGATTACCCGCTGGCCATTGCCAATGGATCTACCATGGTGCGAGTGGGCACGGCGCTGTTCGGGGCCCGTCCCCCCTGGCACCCCCAGGGATAAGGCTGCCTTTGCCGCGCCATTTTCACAAACTATAGGGGGTTACCAACTATCATGGGATTCTTAGATGAACTCAAGCGTCTCACCCATCCCTACGAGGACGAGATGGAAGACGATTACGATGAGGACGAAGACGTATACGAAGACGAGGACGAACCCGAGGAGCGCAACCAGACCCCGCCCCCCCGGGAACGGGAAGAACCCCGCCGCCGGGAATACCAGGAGCCGCCCCGCCGCAACAACGGCGGCAAGGTGGTCAACATCCACGCCACCACCCAGCTGCAGGTGGTGCTGGTAAAGCCCGACCGGTACGAGAATGCCTCTGAAATTGCCGACCACCTGCGGGATAAGCGCACGGTGGTGCTCAACCTAGAGAAAACCCAGAAGGATGTGTCTCGCCGCCTGCTGGACTTCCTGTCCGGCGTGGCCTATGCCCAGGAGGGGAAGATCAAGAAGGTCGCCCTGCAGACTTACATCGTCACGCCCTACAACGTGGACATCATGGGTGACCTCATCGACGAACTAGAGAACAACGGCCTGTACTTGTAACCAAGCCCAGGCGCCGGCCAGACAAACGGGATAGGAGAGTGATCGATCATGTTAACACCCCAGGAAGCGGAATCTCATGTGTTCCCCAAAGCCTCCTTCGGCGGCTATAATATGCTTCAGGTGGACACCTTTTTGGACAGCCTGATCGAGGATTACCGCACCCTGTATCAGGAGAACACCTCCCTGAAAAACAAGATGAAGGTCCTGGTGGACAAGGTAGAGGAATACCGGGCCACCGAGGACGCCATGCGGATGACCCTCCATTCCGCCCAGAAGATGGCCGATGCCATGGTGAAAGAGGGCGAGGCCAAGAAGCAGGCTGCCATTGACCAGGCGGTCTCCGCGGCGGAAGCCCGCAGCCAGGCCGTCCGGGGCCAGCTGGAGCAGGAGGAGCAGAAGGTCCGCGCCCAGCTGGAGGCCGTCCGCCAGGACCTGGCCAACGAGCAGGCCCGGCTGGAGGCTGCCCGCGCCGCCACCACCGCCTACATCGCCCAACTCAAGGAGCTCTACACCAAGGAGATCCAGTACATCGGCAGCCTCTCCAACCTCACCGCCCCGCCGGTGGGCGGCCAGGGCGAGGAGAAGGCCGCCCCTGCCCAGCCCAGCGAGGACAAGCCCGCCGGCGAGGCCGTGGTCACCGTTCCCCCGGAACAGCAGGAGGAGGTGGCCCAGGACATCGAGGCCTCCATGGCCAAGATCTTCGAACCGGAAGCCGAAGCCCCCGCCTCCAGCGCCGACCTGGGGGACACCCGGGCCTTTGACCAGATCCAGTTCGGCAAGGACTATGAGATCGAATAACCTCATCCACAAAACGGAACCTGGCCGGATCTCCGGGCAGGTTCCGTTGTGTCGTTTCTAAAGAGAAAAGGACGCCCCGGACCCCGAGGCGCCATGTTAAGGAGTGAACAGTCAACCATGTCCCAGGATTACAATGCAACCATCAACCTGCCCAAGACCGACTTTCCCATGCGGGCGGGCCTGCCCAAGCGGGAGCCGGAAATGCTCAACCGGTGGAAGAAGCTGGACGTCTACGGGGAGCTGCTGAAAAAGAACCAGGGCAAGCCCCGGTTCTCCCTCCACGACGGCCCTCCCTTCTCCAACGGCAACCTGCATATGGGCCACGCCCTGAACAAGTCCATCAAGGACATCATCATCCGGTCCTATGCCATGCGTGGGTACTACACCCCCTACATTCCCGGGTGGGATAACCACGGCATGCCCATCGAGTCTGCCATCATCAAGCAGAACAAGCTCAACCGGAAGACCATGCCCGTCACCGAGTTCCGCTCCGCCTGCCACGAGTTTGCCCAGCACTATGTGGACGTGCAGAGCGAGGGCTTCCAGCGCCTGGGCGCCCTGGGAGACTGGGACCACCCCTACCTCACCATGAACCCCTCCTTCGAGGCGGAAGAGGTGAAGGTCTTTGGGGCCATGTATAAGCGGGGGTACATCTACAAGGGCCTGAAGCCCGTCTACTGGTGCCCCCACGACGAGACCGCCCTGGCCGAGGCGGAGATCGAGTACCAGGACGACCCCTGCACCACCGCCTTCGTGAAGTTCCCCCTCCACGACGACCAGGGGAAGCTGGGGGAGTTTGACAAGAGCAAGGTCTTCTTCGTCATCTGGACCACCACCATCTGGACCCTCCCCGGCAACCTGGCCATCGCCCTGCACCCCGACGAGACCTATGCCCTGGTCCAGGCCCCCAACGGGGAGATCTACGTCATGGCCCAGGCCCTCACCGAGAAGGTGATGAAGGTGGGGGGCTTTGACTCCTATGAGATCCTGGCCACCTACCCCGGCGCCTTCTTTGAGAACATGCTGGCCGACCACCCCTTCCTGCCCAAGACCTCCCGCCTGGTGCTGGCGGACTACGTCACCATGGACTCCGGTACCGGCTGCGTCCACACCGCCCCGGGCTTCGGCGCCGACGACTATGAGACCTGCAAGCGCTACGGCATGGACATGGTGGTCCCTGTGGACGACCAGGGCCGCCACACCGACTACGCCGGCAAGTACGCCGGCCTGAAGACCGAGGAGTCCAACCCCATCATCCTGGCGGACATGAAGGCTTCCGGCGTTCTCTTCGCCTCGGAGGAGATTGTCCACTCCTACCCCCACTGCTGGCGGTGTAAGAAGCCCATCATCTTCCGGGCCACCCCCCAGTGGTTCTGCTCCGTGGAGACCTTCAAGGACGAGGCCTGCGCCGCCTGCGACGAGGTCCGCTGGGTCCCCGCCTGGGGCCTGGACCGGATGAAGGCCATGGTCCGGGAGCGCACCGACTGGTGCATCTCCCGCCAGCGCCGGTGGGGCCTGCCCATCCCCGTGTTCTACTGCAAGGACTGCGGCAAGCCCATCGTCACCGACGAGACCATCCAGGTGATCTCTGACCTCTTCGCCGCCGAAGGGTCCAACGCCTGGTTTGCCAAGGAGGCCGCCGACATCCTCCCCGCCGGCTTCACCTGCCCCCACTGCGGCAAGGCCAACGGCTTCACCAAGGAGGAGGACACCCTGGACGGGTGGTTTGACTCCGGCTCCTCCCACTTCGCCTCCATGAAGAAGGACCAGGGCTTCTGGCCTGCCGACGTGTACATGGAGGGGCTGGACCAGTACCGCGGCTGGTTCCAGGCCGCCCTGCTCACCGCTGTGGGCTCCACCGGCGTGGCCCAGGCCCCCTTCAAGGCCTGCATCACCCACGGCTGGACCGTGGACGGGGAAGGCAAGGCCATGCACAAGTCCCTGGGCAACGGCGTGGACCCCTATGACATCATGAACAAGTACGGCGCCGACCTCATCCGCCTGTGGTCCGCCTCCGCCGACTACCACGCCGACATGCGCTGCTCGGAAAAGATCTTCAAGCAGCTGAGCCAGAACTACCTGAAGTTCCGCAACACCGCCCGGTACTGCCTGGGCAACCTGGACGGGTTCGACCCCAACCACCTGGTGGCCCCCAACGAGATGGAGGAGCTGGACCGCTGGGCCATCACCCGGCTCAACGGCCTCATCCAGAAGTGCTTCCAGGGCTATGACGACTTTGACTTCAACGTGGTCACCCACGCGGTGAACGACTTCTGCGTGGTGGACATGTCCAACTTCTACCTGGACATCATCAAGGACCGGCTCTACTGCGAGGGGAAGGACTCCCTCCTCCGCCGCTCCGCCCAGACCGCCCTGTACCTCATCCTGGACACCATGACCAAGATCATGGCCCCCGTCCTCTGCTTCACCGGGGACGAGATCTGGCAGGCCATGCCCCACCCCGAAGGGGTGGACGGCCGGAACGTGGTCTTCAACGACATGAACCAGCCCTTCACCGCCTACGCCCTGGACGAGGCCGCCATGGCCCAGTGGGAGACCATCATCCAGGTCCGGGACGTGGTCAACGGCGCCCTGGAGACCGCCCGGGCCGAGAAGAAGATCGGCAAGAGCCTGGAGGCCAACATCGCCCTCACCGTCCCCGCCGAGGACGCCTTCCTGGCGGCCATGGACGCCGGGGCCCTGGCCGACCTGCTCATCGTCTCCCAGGTGACCGTCACCGTAGGCGAGGGCATCCAGGCCGCTGTGACCAACGCCGCCGGGGACAAGTGCCAGCGCTGCTGGAAGGTGCTGCCCACGGTGAATGCCGAAGGCCTGTGCCCCCGGTGCGCCCAGGTGCTCCAGTCCCTGGTGTAAACACCCCATCCAAGGGGCCACCCGTGCCCTCCGGTCCCCTTCTCTGGCCTGGCTGCCCTGAGAAGGGGGCCTTCTTTTCCCCGGGCCGGCAGACGGCTCGGACAGGGCCGCCGGCCCCAGTTTCCCGATAGAAAGGATATGGTTATGCCTTTTTACTTTCTCCTCTCCGCCCTCTGGGTGGCGGTGGACCAGGTGGTGAAGTACCTGGTGCGCACCTACATTCCCCTGTACGCCTCGGTACCCTTCCTCCCGGGGATGGACCTGACCTATGTCCAGAACACCGGGGCGGCCTTCTCTCTGCTCAGTGAGCACACTTGGGTCCTCACCCTCCTGTCGGCGGTGGTGTCGGTGGGGCTGGTGGTGGCCATGGCCAAGCGGATCCTCCCCCACTGGTCGGGGATGCTGTCCCTGGCCCTGCTGCTGGGGGGCGCCGTGGGCAACCTCATCGACCGGGCGCTGCTTGGCTTTGTCACCGACATGTTTGAGACCACCTTCGTCCACTTCGCCATCTTCAACGTGGCGGACATCGGCGTGGTGGTGGGGGGCATCCTCCTGTGCCTCCACGTGATCTTCGCCTTCGGCAAGGGATGGAAGGGGGAGAAGGAAGAGGAGGAGAACCCATGAACGTCACCCTCACCGCCGGCACCGCCGGCCAGCGGGCGGACCAGTTCCTGGCCGCCGCCCTGGACGGCCTCACCCGCTCCGCCGCCCAGAAGCTGCTGGAGGAGGGCCGGGTCCTGCGGGGGGGCAAGGCCCTGAAGAAGAACGACCGCCTCCAGCCCGGGGACGTGCTCACCCTCTGCATCCCCGACCCCTCCCCGGTGGAGATCCTCCCCCAGGACATCCCCCTGGACGTGGTGTACGAGGACGGGGACGTCATCGTGGTGAACAAGCCCGTGGGGCTGGTGGTCCACCCCGCCCCGGGCCACCCAGACGGCACCCTGGTCAACGCCCTGCTCTACCACTGCGGCCAGAGCCTCTCCGGCATCAACGGCCAGCTCCGGCCGGGGATCGTCCACCGGATCGACCGGGACACCAGCGGCCTCATCATCGCCGCCAAGAACGACATGGCCCACCTGGCCCTGGCCCAGCAGCTCCAGGATCACAGCCTCTACCGGGAGTACGAGGCGGTGGTGGTGGGCAATCTCCGGGAGGACCAGGGCACGATCTCCCTCCCCATCGCCCGCCACCCCACCGACCGGAAGAAGATGGCGGTGAACCACCTCAGCGGCCGGCCCGCGGTGACCCACTGGACCGTCCTGGCCCGGTACCCCGGGTACACCCACCTCCAGTGCCGGCTGGAGACCGGCCGCACCCACCAGATCCGGGTCCACATGGCCGCCCTGGGCCACCCGGTGCTGGGGGACCCGGTGTACGGCGGGGTGCGCAAGGGCTTCCCGGAGCTGGCGGGCCAGTGCCTCCACGCCCGGCGGCTCACCTTCCGCCACCCCCGGACGGGGGAGAGCATTACCCTCTCCTGCCCCCTGCCGGACTACTTCCAAGCCGTCTTGACAAGATGTGCCCGTCTGGTATAGAATGAAACGATTCCACCACCCCACCCTAGGAAAGGAGACCCGCCCCATGGGAAGATTTCGCGGCGTTCTGCTGGCCACAGATTATGACGACACCCTCTATAGCACCAACGCCACCATCTCCCCGGAGAATCGCCAGGCCATCGAGTACTTCGTGGCGGAAGGCGGCAAGTTCTGCATCTCCACAGGCCGGTCCTACATCAACTTTGCCATCCAGATGGAGAAGGAGCGGCTGCCGGTGAACGCCCCGGTGATCCTCTCCAACGGCGCCTCCATCTATGACTTTGCCACGGAAAAGAGTTTGTGGCTCAAGCACCTGCCCCCCCTGGCCCCCCGGCACCTGGCCCAGGTGTGCCGGGCCTTTCCCCAGGTGGGGTTTGAGGCCTACCACCAGGACGAGGTGTTCACCTTCCGGGCCAATGAGGTCACCCGCCACCACCTGACCCGGTGCCACCTCACCGGGGTGCCCCGGGCCATCGAGGCCATGCCCGTGCCGTGGATCAAGGTGATCCTCCAGCACCCCGACCCGGGGATGCTCCAGCAGGTGCAGACCTACGTGCGCACCCAGTGGCCGGAGGACTACGACGTGACCTTCTCCAACCCCTACCTGCTGGAGGTCACCGCCAAGGGGGCCAACAAGGGCCTGTCGGTGCTGTGGGTGGCCGACCACCTCCAGGTGAAGCGGCAGGACATCTACTGCGTGGGCAATGGGCTCAACGACATCCCCATGCTCCAGGTGTCCGCCCTGTCCTTCGCCCCGGCCAACAGTTACCCCGCCGTCCGGGCGGCGGCCGACGTGGTCCTCCCCTCCTGCGACGAGAGCTGCGTGGCGGAGATGATCCGCCAGCTGGAGGCCCGGTACCCCGCCACCCCCTGACCCCTGAGAAACGCCAAGGGCTGGCAAGCACACTGTGCTTGCCAGCCCTTTTGTCATGGGGAGAACCCCGCTCTCATGCCGTGGGGACGGCGGCCAGGAACCGCATCAGCACCGCGGCGATCTGGGCCCGGGAGGCAGTGCCCTGGGGCCGCAGACTGCCGTCCTCGAAGCCCAGCACCAGTCCCTGGGCGCTGGCCCAGGACAGGGCCTCTTGGGCGTAGGGGCGGATGGAAGAAGCGTCCCCAAAGCCCGACAGGTCGGCCCGCTGGCTGACGTCGTAGCCCTGGTAGGCGGCATAGCGGTACAGGATGGCCGCCAGCTGCTCCCGGGTGATGTCGTCACCGGGGGCAAATTCCGTGTCGCTGACGCCATTCACAATGCCGTTTTCGGCGGCCCAGGCCACCGCGTCGGTGTACCAGATGCCGGCCGCCACATCCGAGAACCCGCTGTCCCCGCCAGGTTCCGGCTCCCCGGCCAGGCGGTAGAGGATGGTCACCAGCTGGGCCCGGGTGGTCTCGCTGTTAGGGGCGAACAAGTTGTCCTCCACCCCGTCCATGAGGCCGGTTTCGTAGGCATAGCGGACGGCGTCATAGAACCAGTCCCCTTCCGTCACGTCGGGGAAGGGCAGCGGGGCCTGTTCAAAGGTGACGGTCACCGTCACCTGGCCGTTGGGCATGGTGAAGGTATAGGTGCCGCCGGCCTGCTCTGTGACGGCCACGGCCTCGCCGAAGCGATCGGTGACCGCCACGGTGCCCACCTGGTACCCCGCATCGGGGGCAGGGGTGAGGGTCACGGTGGCGCCGGCCTTGGCGGCGGTGGGGTCTGCCGTCACGGTGCCGCCCTGGGTGGCCTCCACGGTGATCTTGTAGTTGGGGTTGGCGGGGGGAATATAGGGCCGGGTCACGGTGACGGTGCAGGAGGCGCTTGCCCCGCTGCCGTCCGCCGCTGTGGCGGTGATGACGGCGGTGCCGCGGGCCACGGCGGTGACCACGCCGTTCTGGTCCACCGTGGCCACAGTGCTGTTACTGCTGGTCCAGGTCACCGTCTTGTCGGTGGCATTGTCGGGGGCCACCGTGGCCGTGAGGGTCTCGGTGTCGCCCACGGTAAGGGACAACTCGGTCTTGTCCAGCGACACGCCCGTGACGGAAACCGTGGCGGCCGTCACGGTCAGGGTGGCCGCTTGACTGGTAACGCCGTTGCTGTTCCCGTCTGTCACCACGCAGCGGTATTGCCAGCCGTCCATATCCATTGTGGCGGCCTGGGTCGTGTAGCTGCTGCTGGTCGCACCGCTAATGTTCGCCCAGGCGGAGCCGTCGGTGCTTTGCTGCCATTGATAGGTCAGGTTGCTGCCGGTAGCGGTGACGCTAAAGGTGGCGGTTTCTCCCTCCGTCACGGTTACGTTGCTCGGTTGGGTCGTGATAGTGGTAGCCGCCGCATTGACCGTCAGGGTGGCGGGGGCGCTGATGACACTGACGCCGCTGCCCGTCACCACGCAGCGGTATTGATTGCCGCTCATGCTGGTAGTGGTGGCTTCTGTGGTATACTTGGCGCTGGTTGCGCTTTCGATATTTGCCCAGCTGCCGCCGTTGTCCGTGCTCTGCTGCCACTGGTAGGTCAGGGTTTCACTATCACCTGCGCTGGCGGTAACAGAGAACATGGCGGCGCTGCCCTCGGTCACCGTCTGGCCTGTGGGCTGGGCGGTGATGCTGGGGGTCTGAATATCGTTTGCGCTTCCTTTCAGTTTACCTGTCACGGTGCCGCCGCTGGCGAGGATGGTGCCGTTGTTGGTCAGGTTGCCGTTGCAGTTCAGCGAGGAGCCATCCGGGACGGTCAGGGTCTCGCCTTCATTGATGGTGAGGCTCTTATCCAAGGTCACATTGCCGTACACAGTGCCGGCGCTGCCGTCAAAAACGATGCCGCCGTTGGTGCCGTCACCGGAACTAACAACGATTTGATCACTGAGATCGAACATACTGGAATCAGATGCCTTGATCCCGCCATTTCTGGCGTCCACGATCGCATTTTCGCTGACCGTCAGCCTGGTAGTGGCACCGGTGGCTTGAGACGATCCCACATAAAACCATATCCCATCACTGCTTCCGGTGCCGCTGGCGGTCAGGCTGCCGCCGTTGACTTTAAGGGAGAGCTGCGGGGAGCTGGTAGCGTGCATGCTGGACATCACATAGACGCCGGCGGCATAATTGTCATTGGTGCTGCTTGTGACAGCGACATTCTTGATGTTCAGGGAGGCGTTGCCTGTTCCGCTTTTGACATATATTCCGTTATTAGAACCAGATACTTCCAGGCTGCCACTGTTTTCACCCATAATAGTCAGGGTGGCGTTTGTACCATAGCTGGACGCGTTTATCTCTGCATTCACATAAATTCCAAAGGTGCCTGTGATGGTATTCTCGCCAATCAGTTCGATGGTCAGGGTAACTGGTTGATTGCTGCTGCCCTGAGCATAGATCCCGGAGCCATAAGGAATTGAGACTACATCACTACCTCCCTTAATCGTCGCCCCGCTTAGGGTCAGGGTGGCGGTGCTTGGGTCGTATTTGACAGTCCAATCGGTTTCACTGCCCTCTTCCAGACTACCTTGTGTTGAACCTGCTTTTAAGTAGGTTGGCGTATCACTGTTTGTAATCTGGTAATTGCCAACATAAAGACTACTAGGCGCACCTTCTGCCGCCGCCTCCGCCGTGACGGGCAGCAAGCCCAGGCAGAGGGCCAGGGCCATGCACAGGCTTACTATTTTCTTTCGCATCATGGTCTCTCCTCCTCGGGTTTCGGGTTGGGCTGCGCCCCGGGGGCGGGGCGTTTCTCGTTCCTGCACACCCCCAGCAGGGTGCCGGGGACGGGGCGGAAGTGGCGGCAGGCGCCGCAGTCTACCCCGCCCTCCTCCAGGTCGGCCTGGGGGCAGGCGTCCTCGATGGTCAGCAGAATGGGCCGGCCCGCCGGGGTGCAGGGGGGGTGGTCGATCACCGGGCCGTAGTCCAGGATGACCTGCCCCGTGACCCCGTCCCGGCGCAGAGGGAGGTCCAGGGTAAGGCCCTCGATGAAAAACCGCCGGGTCATGGCCCCACCCCCCTTCCCGCCCCGCCGGGGCGGGGGGCACAGAAAAAGGGCGCGTCCCGTCCACGGAAGGTCCGTGGAGATCGGAAGAGCGTCGTGTAGGGAAA
>URCB01000039.1 GCA_900546255.1 uncultured Eubacteriales bacterium | reverse complement strand
TTTGCGGGCTGCCGCCCGGACCTGCTGGGTTTGCCCTACCGGGCGAGTCCGTTGGGCGGTTGGGTGCGTGAGGCCCTGTGGGTTTTGCGGGCTGCCGCCCGGACCTGCTTGCCCTGCCGGGCGAGTCTGTTGGGCGGTGGGGCTGTGAGGCCCTATGGGTTTTGCGGGCTGCCGCCCGGACCTGCTGGACGTGCCCTGCCGGGCGAGTCCGTTGGACGGTGGGGTGTGTGAAGCCCTGTGGGTTTTGCGGGCTGGTGCCTGGGAGAAATTGTGGCCCTGGGAAGGGGCCGAAGGATTGTGCATTGCGCAGAAGGGAGTGAGACAACGTGCTTTTTGGATCTGTGGTGGAGAAGCGGTTCCCCCAGAAGGGGATCATCCGGGGCCGGGGGGAAGGCCGGGCCAACTACTTTTTGTGGGCGGGCGGCATCCTCACGGGGGTGATGCTGCTGCTCATCCTGGTGGGCTATGTGTGGACCCCCTACAGCACCACCGAGATGTCCGGGGCGGATAAGTTCCTGGGGCCCTGCCTGGCCCATCCTCTGGGGACGGACAACTTCGGCCGGGATCTGCTCTCTCGCATCATGGAGGGGGCGGGAAGCACGTTCTCCATTGCCTTGTGCGTGGTGCTCATCGGCGGCGTGGTGGGGACCATCATCGGCTGCCTCACCGGTTACTTTGGGGGCGTGGCGGACCTGATCCTCATGCGGGTGTGCGACGCCATCACCGCCTTCCCCAGCATTCTGCTGGCGCTGGTGCTCATCACCATCATCGGCCAGGGGAAGTACCCCATCATCCTCATCCTGGGGATCCTCTTCATCCCCTCCTTCGCCCGGGTGGTCCGGGGGGAGGTGGCCAAGCAGCGGAACATGAACTACGTGGCCTCCGCCCGGCTCATGGGGGCCAGCCACCTGCGGATCATCTTCCGCCACATCCTGCCCAACACCGTCCAGGTGCTGCTGCCCATCCTGGCGATCGGCTTTAACAACGCGGTGCTGGCCGAGGCCAGCATGAGCTACCTGGGGGTGGGGGTTCTGCCCCCGGACGCCTCCCTGGGGCGGATGCTGGCCGAGGCCCAGACCTACCTGGGCCGGGCCCCCTGGTATGCCCTGTTCGTGGGCCTGGCCATCGTGCTGCTGATCCTGGGGCTGAGCCTGCTCACCGAGGGCCTCCAGCAGAAGCGCCGCAGCTGAGAGAGGGGGACGCACCATGCTCTTAGACATTCAAGACCTCCACGTCCGCTTCCGCAATGCCCCGCCGGGGAAGGAAGCGGTGAAGGGCATCTCCCTGGACATGCGGGAAGGGGAGATCCTGGGCCTGGTGGGGGAGTCCGGCAGCGGCAAGACGGTCACCGCCATGGCCTTGGCGGGGCTGCTGAGCAACGCCAAGACGGAACTCTCCGGCCAGATCTTCTTCCGGGGGATGGACCTGCTCCAAGCCTCCCGGGAGACCGTCCGGGCCCTTCGGGGCAGGGAGATCGCCGTGGTCTTTCAGGAGCCCATGACCTCCATGGACCCGGTGATGCCCATCGGCCCCCAGGTGGAAGAGGCCCTGATGGTCCACACCAAGCTGGGCCCGGCCCAGCGGCGGGAGAAGGCCCTGCAGGCCATGGCCGACGCGGAACTGCCGGAGCCGGCGGTGCTCTATGGCAAGTACCCCCACGAACTGTCCGGCGGGATGCTCCAGCGGGCCATGGTGGCCGCGGCCATCATCTCGGAGCCCAAACTCCTCATCTGTGACGAGCCCACCACCGCCCTGGACGTGACCATCCAGGAGGGCATCCTGAACCTGCTGAAAAAGATCAACCGGGAGAAGGGGACGGGGATCCTCTTCATCTCCCACAACCTCCATGTGGTGCGCAAGCTGTGCACCCGGGTGGCGGTGATGTGCAAAGGCCAGCTGCTGGAGGAGGGGCCGGTGGACCAGGTGTTCTTCCACCCCCAGGCGGACTACACCAAGGGCCTCATCGCGGCCATCCCCACCAGACGGAAACGGGGGTAAGGACCATGGAACCCATCCTGGAGATCCGAAATCTTAACAGCTTTTACCACCAGGGCGGGGGCGCCTTCTCCAAGAAGCGCACCGTCCAAGTGCTGAAAAACGTCAACGTCACCCTGGGCCAGGGGGAGGTTCTGGGCCTGGTGGGGGAGTCCGGCAGCGGCAAGTCCACCCTGGCCAAGTCCATCCTGGGCATGACCGAGTACCAGGGGGAGATCATCCACCACTCCCGGCGGCCCCAGATGGTCTTTCAGGACCCCTACTCCTCCCTGAACCCCGCCTTCTCCATCCGGCGGATCGTGGAGGAACCCCTGCGCATTTTTGGCAAGTACCCCGCCGCAGAGATCCGCCGCCGGGCGGAGGAGATGCTCTGCGACGTGGGGCTGGACCCGGAGTTCCACGACCGGAAGCCCGGCCAGCTCTCCGGCGGGCAGCGGCAGCGGGTGTCCATCGCCGCGGCCATGATTGTCCGGCCCAAACTGGTGATTCTGGACGAGGCGGTCTCCGCCCTGGACGTGACCATTCAGGACCAGATCCTGGACCTGCTGATGAAGCTGCGGCGGGAGTTTGACCTGAGCTACCTCTTCATCTCCCACGACCTCAACGTCATCTACCAGTGCTGTGACCGGGTCATCGTCATGCAGAAGGGGGAGATCGTGGAGGAGAACACCGTGGACGGCATCTTCGACCACCCGGTGCACCCCTACACCAAGCAGCTGCTGCGGGCCGCGGAGTGACGGCGGTTCCAGCGATTCCTTTTGCAGCCTTCCCGGCCCCAGGCCCCATGTCGGCCTGGGGCCGGTTTTTTGTGGGGCGGCCAGGGGAAATCCTCCGGCCAGACGAAAACACGTCTTGCCAAGTGCCCGCCCTTGCAGTAAGATAGACAGCAAGAACCCCCAGAAAACCTACCGCAAGACCCCGCAAGGTCCCAACGTTTCCCCGAGGTGATTTCCCATGGCTTCCCCCTCCCCTGCCAAATCTTTGAAGGTCTGGCTGATTGTGATTCTAGGCATCGCCGCCGTGTGCGTGGTGGCGATGGTCCTCCTGTATGGCCAGCGGCAGACCGGCGGGATGGTCCAGATCACCCAAAACGGAACCGTGGTGGGGACCTATCCCCTGGACCAGGACACCACCCTCCGTGTGGACAGTGACAACGGCGGCTATAACCTGGTGGTCATTGAGAACCACACCGTCCGGGTGGCCGAAGCCAGCTGCCCGGACCAGGTCTGCGTCCGCCACGGGGCCACGGACCAGACGGCCGATCCCATCGCCTGCCTGCCCAACGGCCTGGTGGTGGAGGTGGTGGCCAACCCCGAGACCTCCCAGCTGGACGGAGTGACTTAAGTATGAACGTCAAAAAACTCACCACCATGGCCATGCTCACGGCCATCTCCATGATCGTCTTTCTCATCGAGGCGCAGATTCCCCTGCCCATCGCCATCCCCGGGGTGAAACTGGGGGTGGCCAACGTGATCACCCTCTTTGCCATCTGGACCCTGGGCCGGCGGGAGGCCGGGGTCATCCTGCTGATACGGATCGTCCTGGGGAACTTGATCGTAGGCAGCGTGATGGCCATGCTCTACAGCCTGGCCGGGGGCCTGCTGTGCTGGGTGATCATGTGCCTGATGAAGCCCATCACCAGCCGGAAGCACATCTGGGTGATGAGCATCTTCGGCGCCATGGGGCACAACGTGGGCCAGCTGGCGGTGGCGATTTTCGTCTCCGGCACGGTGTCCATTGCCATCTATGCCCCGGTGCTGTTCCTGGCGGGGATTGTCACCGGCTTTTTCACCGGCCAGTGCGCCCAGGCCGTGCTGAACCATATGGACAAGCTGCGCAAGTTCGACTGATTGTCACCCGAAAAGCGAACTTTGGTTGACAATTGAGAGGCGCCGTGGTATACTCACCTCATCTTTTGCGAAATGAGGTGGGTTTCCCATGCCAGTATCTTCTTCCCACACCAAAGTGCTGTCCCTGACCTATGTGGCCCTGATGGCGGCCCTGATGGCGGTTTGCGCTTGGATCACCATTCCGGTGGGCCCGGTGCCCTTTACCATGCAGACCTTCGCCGTTTTTGCGGCCTTGGGCCTCTTAGGGGGCAAGCGGGGCACCTTGGCGGTGGTGGTCTACCTCCTGCTGGGGCTGGTGGGGCTGCCGGTGTTTGCCGGTTTTTCCAGCGGAGCGGCTGCCCTGCTGGGGCCCACGGGCGGGTTCCTGGTGGGCTTTCTGGCCTCTGCCCTGGTGTACTGGGGGGTGACGGCCAAGTGGGGCAAGTCCCTGCCGGGGATGGCCCTGGCCATGGGGCTGGGCCTGGTGGTGTGCTACGCCTTTGGCACGGTCTGGTTCCTCCTGGTGTACACCGGCGGGGGGAGCGCGGCGACCCTGCTGGGGGCCCTGACCCTGTGCGTGTTCCCCTACATCCTCCCCGACCTGGGGAAGATCGTCCTGGCCCTCGTCCTGACCCGGCGGGTGGGGAAGTACGTGCGCGGATAACATTCCTTTAAAAACGAAAGGAGAGGACCGGCTGTGCAAGTGAAAGACCGCGTCCTGGCTGCCTTAGAGGCCAGCCGGGGCACCTATCTCTCCGGCCAGGCCCTGGCCCAGCAGCTCCAGGTGAGCCGCAACGCCGTGTGGAAGGCCATCTCCCAGCTGCGGGAGAGCGGGTATCCCATCCAAGCGGTCTCCCACCGGGGGTACTGTTTGGATGTGGACAGTCCCCTCCTCTCCCCCCAGAGCATCGCCCGGCACCTCACCGTGCCGGGGCTGCAGGTGGAGGTGGCGCAGACGGTGTCCTCCACCAACACCCTCCTGCGCCAGCGGGCGGAGGAAGGGGCGCCGGAAGGGCTGGTGCTGGCGGCGGTGGAGCAGACCGCCGGCAAGGGGCGGCAGGGCCACAGCTTCTTCTCCCCACCGGACACGGGGCTGTATTTGAGCCTGCTGCTGCGGCCCAAACTCTCCGCCCAGGACGCCTTGCTGCTGACCACCTGCGCCGCGGCGGCGGTGGCCCTGGCCATTGAGGCCTGCGCCGGGGTGGAGGCCCAGATCAAATGGGTCAACGATGTGTTCTGCCGGGGAAAGAAGGTGTGCGGCATCCTCACCGAGGCCGCCCTGGATCTGGAGTCCGGGGGGCTGCAGTATGCCATTGTGGGCATGGGGGTGAACCTCTTCCCCCCAGCCGGGGGGTTCCCGGCGGACCTGCCCCAGGCCGGGGCGGTGTACTCCGCCCGCCCCCAGGGGCTGGAGAGCCGCAGCCAGCTGGCGGGGGAGATCCTGAACCAATTCTTCGCCTTCTACCCCCATTTAGAGGAGAAGCCCTTTTTCCAGGCCTACCGGGACCGGTCCCTGGTGCTGGGCCGGGAGGTCACCGTCCTGGAACGGGGCCAGACCCGGACGGCGCTGGCCCTGGACCTGAACCCGGACTTCTCCCTCCAAGTCCGAGAGGCCGACGGGAGGGAGCGGGCCCTGGCCTCCGGGGAGGTCCGGGTGAAACTGTAAAGGGGTGAGCTGCCTCCCCCTCCATACCAGATGACCGCCCGGAACGGGGCGGTGGAAAGGAACGTGCTGGGCGCGTTCCTTTTTTTGTGGAAACCCAGGGGGGAAGGGCAGAAAATCGGGGCGAAAGGGGTCAAATTTCTTTTCACTTGTTCACAGTTTTGCCTTTTTTTGCGGCGACAGATGTGATATAATACCAGAATCATGGGTCACTGCGCCCATTGTTTTACTTTGGAAACACAGCGGGGTCCCCCCGCTTTTGGAAAGGAACTTCACCATCATGGGTTTTTTAACCAAACTGTTTGGCACCAACATGGCCAAGGAAATCAAACGCCTTGAGCCCATCGTCAAGAAGATCGAAGCCTTGGAAGAGGAGTACAAGGGCCTCACCGACGCCCAGCTCCAGGCGAAAACGCCGGAGTTCCAGGAGCGCTATAAGAACGGCGAGTCCCTGGACGACCTGCTCCCCGAGGCTTTTGCCACCTGCCGGGAGGCTGCCGACCGGGTCCTGGGCCTGCGGCCCTACCGGGTGCAGCTCATGGGCGGCATCATCCTCCACCAGGGCCGCATCGCCGAGATGAAGACCGGCGAAGGCAAGACCTTGGTGGCCACCCTCCCCGCCTACCTCAACGCCTTGTCCGGGGAAGGGGTGCACATCATCACCGTCAACGACTACCTGGCCAAGCGCGACAGCGACTGGATGGGCAAGGTCTACCGCTTCCTGGGCCTCACCGTGGGCCTGGTGATCCACGGGGTGGACCCCGCCGGGAAAAAGGCCGCCTACAACGCCGACATCACCTACGGCACCAACAACGAGTTCGGCTTTGACTACCTGCGGGACAACATGGCCATCTACAAGGCCGAGCTCATGCAGCGGGGCCACGCCTTCGCCATCGTGGACGAGGTGGACTCCATCCTCATCGACGAGGCCCGCACCCCCCTGATCATCTCCGGCATGGGGGAGCAGTCCACCCAGCTGTACACCCTGGCTGACAACTTCGCCGCTGGGCTCAAACCCCTGGTGAAGGCCACCGTGGACGACAAGGAGCAGGAAGAGGAGGACATCGACGCCGACTACGTGGTCAACGAGAAGGCCCGGGCCGTCACCCTCACCGCCCGGGGCATCGCCAAGGCGGAGAAGGCCTTCAACGTGGAGAACCTGGCCGACCCGGAGAACTCCACCCTCTCCCACCACATCAACCAGGCCATCCGGGCCCGGGGCCTCATGAAGCGGGACATTGACTATGTGGTCAAGGACGGCGAGGTCATCATCGTGGACGAGTTCACCGGCCGTCTCATGTATGGCCGGCGGTACAACGACGGCCTGCACCAGGCCATCGAGGCCAAGGAAAAGGTCGCCGTGGCCCGGGAGTCCAAGACCCTGGCCACCATCACCTTCCAGAACTACTTCCGCCTGTACAAGAAGCTCTCCGGTATGACCGGTACCGCCCTCACCGAGGAGGAGGAGTTCAACGCCACCTATAAGCTGGACATTGTGGAGGTCCCCACCAACAAGCCCCTGATCCGCCAGGACCACCCCGACGTGGTGTTCAAGAACACCACCGGCAAGTACCACGCCATCGTCCGGCAGATCGTGGAGTGCCACGAGAAGGGCCAGCCTGTGCTGGCGGGCACCACCTCCATCGAAAAGTCGGAGTTGCTGTCCAAGCTGCTCACCAAGCAGGGCATCAAGCACAACGTCCTCAACGCCAAAAACCACGAGAAGGAAGCCGAGATCGTGGCCCAGGCCGGCAAGTTCGGCGCCGTCACCGTGGCCACCAACATGGCCGGCCGTGGCACCGACATTATGCTGGGGGGCAACGCGGAGTTTTTGGCCAAGAACGACCTGCGGAAGGCCGGTCTGTCCGACGAGATGATCGCCGAGGCCACCGGCTTTGCCGAGACCGACAACGAGGAGATCCTGGCCGCCCGGAAGATGTTCTCCGAGGCCGAGGCCAAGCATAAGGAGGCCCTGGCCCCTGAGGCGGAGAAGGTCCGCCAGGCCGGCGGCCTGTTCATCCTGGGCACCGAGCGCCACGAGTCCCGCCGCATCGACAACCAGCTCCGCGGCCGTGCCGGCCGTCAGGGCGACCCCGGCGAGAGCCGCTTCTTCCTCTGCCTGGAGGACGACATCATGCGCCTGTTCGGCACCGAGCGGATGCAGAAAATGATGGAGACCCTGAAGATCGACGACGACACCCCCATCGACGCCAAGGTCCTCTCCGGGGCCATTGAGAACGCCCAGAAGAAGGTGGAGTCCAAGAACTTCCAGGCCCGGAAGAACACCCTGGAGTACGACGACGTGATGAACGTCCAGCGGGAAATCATCTACAAGCAGCGCCGCCAGGTGCTGGATGGGGAGAACATGGGTTCCCACATCCGCAACATGCTCCACCGGTGGATCGAGGAGTCCGTCCGAGGCCACCAGGGAGAGCACAAGCACCTCACCGCCGAGAGCTGGCAGCTGGCCACCGAGCCCTTCCGGGGTCTCTTCTTCCCCCCGGAGCAGTTCCAGTACACCGATGAGGAGCTGGCCGCCAAGAGCACCGATGCCCTGATCACCGAGCTGAGCGACACTGCCCTGGCCGTCTATAACGCCAAGGAGGCGTCCCTGGGCGAGGAGCTCATGCGGGAGCTGGAGCGGGTGATGATGCTCCGGGTGGTGGACGAATACTGGATGGACCACATCGACGCCATGGAGGAGTTGAAGAAGGGCATCCAGCTGCGGGCCTACGCCCAGACCAACCCCGTGGACGCCTATAAGAAGGAAGGCTTCGAGATGTTCGAGGCCATGGTCCAGGCCATCCAGGAGGAGACCATCCGCCGCATCGTGGTGGCCCGGGTCCAGACCAACGAGGTCCGCCGGGAGCGGGTGGCCAAGGTCACCGGCGAGTCCGGCGGCAGCGAGGAGCCCCAGAAGAAGGCCCCCGTCCGCAAGACCATTAAGATCGGCCCCAACGACCCCTGCCCCTGCGGCAGCGGCAAGAAATACAAGAAGTGCTGCTACCTGAAGGACAAGGCCGCCCAGTAAGGCCCTGGGGTCTTTGACGCCCCCTTGTGGGGGAGAAAGGTTTGCCCCTATGTCATTTACCCAGCAGACCCACCACGGCGTCACCTTCCACACGGCAGACGCCTTCACCGCCGCCGGCGGGGTGGCCCACGGTTTCGCCACCCGGCTGGGGGGCGTGAGTACCGGCCCTTATGCCCAGCTGAACCTGGGCATCACCCGCCCGGACGAGCGGGCGGCGGTCCGGGAGAACTACCACCGCTTCTGCGCCGCCATCGGCGTGGACGAAACCCGCCTGGTGATGACCCACCAGGTCCACGAGGACGGGATCCGGGTGGCCACTGCCGCCGACGTCCTCCCCGACCTGCTGGACCCCATCGACTACCGGGTGGATGGGCTGGTCACCAATACGCCTGGCCTGGCCCTCACCATCTACTACGCCGACTGCATCCCCGTTCTCCTCTACGACCCGGTGGGGAAGGCCATCGCCGCCGTTCACTCCGGCTGGCGGGGGACCAGCTTGGGCATTGCCCCCAAGGCAGTGGCGAAGATGACCGCCCTCTACGGCACCCGCCCGGAGGACGTTCTGGCCGCCATCGGCCCAGGGATTGGCCCCTGCTGCTTTGAGACCCATGACGATGTCCCCACCGCGTTGGAGGACCGGCTGGGGCCGGCGGTCCGGCCCTTCTGCCACCCCCTGGAACAGGCGGCGGGCAAGTTCACCGTGGACCTCAAGGGCATCATCGCCTGGGAACTGCGCCAGGCGGGGCTGGCCGAGGAACACATCGACACCCTGCCCCTGTGTACCGCCTGCCACCCGGAGCTCTACTGGTCCCACCGGAAGATGGGGGACCAGCGGGGCAACCACGCCGCCATGATCGCCTTGGAGGGCTAATGGCCGGGGTGGGGAGGGTTCCCGTTCGTACGTTGTTGTAAGCTGTCAGTTTTCGTTGTCAAAGGAGTCGAGATCCCCGTGCACAAGCGATTCTTTTCCGAACAAACCAGGTACCGCCGGCGGCGGAAGGCCCAGCGGCGCCGGGAACAGCGGGAGGCCGCCCATGCGGCCCACCCCCTGCGCACCTCCCTGCCCTTCCTGTGCCTGAGCGGCGTGGTGCTGGCCGGCGCCATTACAGCGGCCTCCTGCACCCTGTGTTACCAGGTGGAGGCCCAGGGCCAGACCCTGGCCTTCTTCCAGGACCCGGGCACCTATGACCAGGCGGTGGCCCAGGCGGAGAACCGGGCCTCCCAGATTTTAGAGGCGCCGGTCTCCCTGAACCAGGACCTCACCTTGACCACGGCCCTGGCCCCCAAGGACCAGATTGAGAGCCTGTCCGGCGTCACCGGTTCCATCCTGGAGAGCATCCCCCAGCTGGACCACGTTTACACCCTGACGGTGGACGGCACCACCGTGGGGGTCAACGGGGATGCCGACGTCATCACCCAGGCCCTGAACCTGGTGAAGGAGCACTACACCACCGACGAGACCCGGTCTTTGTACATTGAGAGCCAGGTGGACATCCGTTACGAGTACCTCCCCGCCGGGCAGGAGGAGTCCACCGCCGAGGAGATGGCCCAGACCATGCTGGCCGCCGCCCCCCGGACCTTTGACTACACCGTCCAGGAGGGGGACACCTTGGAATCGGTGACCGCCCTCTTCTCCATGACCGAGGAGCGGTTCCGGGCCCTGAACCCCGACCTCACCTTGACCACGGAGGTCACCTTGGCCTCCAGCCCCCTGGAGGAGGAATCCGAGGAGGAGGCCCAGGCCCCCGCTGCCGAGGACCCGGCAGAGGGAGAGGCCGCCAATCAGGCAGCCAAAACGGCGGAGGAGGCGGAAAACGCCACCATCGATTTGGCAGACCTGCTGGGGGACCAGGTGCGCACGCCCCTGGAGGCGGGCGCCACCATCACCATTGAACAGAACTGCCCGCTGCTGGTGGTCTCCACCGTGGAGGAGGCCACCGTGACCCGGGAGATTGCCCCCGCCTTGGAGACCCAGGACGATGACACCATGTTCCTGGGCCAGCAGCGGGTGATCCAGGAGGGCCAGGCCGGGCAGGCCAACGTCCTGTCCCGGGTGGTGAAACGGTGCGGCATCCCTGTGGCCAGCAACGACCTCAACGCCGTCACCGTCACCGAGGCCACCCCCCTCATCGTGGGCACGGGCACCAAGGCCATGCCGGAACTGCCGGACGGCTGCCTCTTCCTCTGGCCGGTCCAGGGGACCATCACCTCGGAGTTCGGCTACCGCTACATTTTTGGGGAGACCAACTTCCACCGGGGGCTGGACATCGCCGCCCCGGAGGGAACCGCCATCAACGCCGCCGCCGACGGCACCGTCACCTTCGCCGGAGAGCGGGGGACCTATGGCAACCTGGTGGTCATCACCCACGAAAACGGCTTTGTGACCTACTACGCCCACTGCTCCAAGATCTTGGTGGAGGTGGGGGACGAGGTGACCCAGGGGACCCCTGTGGCCGCGGTGGGGTCCACCGGGCGGTCCACCGGCCCCCATTGCCACTTCGAGGTCCGCTATGAGAACGAGCCCATCGATCCCCTCTTCTACCTCCCGGGGGAGAACAATGCCCCCGCCCGCACCCCGGTAGACGAGGAGGAACCGGAGGAAGAGACGCCGGCGGAGGAGCCTGCGGAACCTGAGGTCCCCGCCACCCCAGAGACCCCGGAGACGCCTGCCCTACCGGAGGAACCTGCCCAGCCGGAGGAGCCCGCAGACAACCCGGCAGACGAAGGCACGCCCCCTGAAGGGGAGGGAGAACCGGCCGCCCCCGAGGAGGGGTGACCATCCCCAGGGCCGGCGCCCGTTGGGAGTGACCAACGGCCTTGGGACGCGGAGACATCCGCCCTGCCAGGCAGCACCGCCCTTACGGAGGGCGGTATGCGGGAAAGAACATGACGGAGGAAGATCCCTTCCCCCGAGCCCCCTTCTCTGGGTTTCCAAACCAGGGGAGGGGGTTTTGTTATCGGCCCGCTGCTTGCTGGCGGGCGGGGAAAGCGAAACGCTCCCAAGGCGTTTGCCTTGGGAGCGCAGAGGGGGCGGCGGCACCGGGGCCGTCCGCCGGAAGGGGTTATGCCCCCACCCGGGCCAGCAGCACTTTGGCCGCTGACCGGGCGAAGAGCCGGGCCCCGGCCAGGGCCTCCTCCAAGGTGTTGCCATGGCTGCCCACCTCCACCAGCAGGGAGCCCTTGGTGAGCTGCTGGTTGAACCGGGCGGTGCGCAGGGTGATGGGCCGGGCCAGGCCGGGCCAGAGGGAGTTCATCTCCTGCTGGATCTCCATGGCCAGGGCCAGGTGCTCCGTCCAGTCTGGGAAGGTGGCCCCGGCATCGTCGGTGCCCACCAGGAGCATGACCTGGGCGGTTTTCACCCCGTCGATTTGCAGGACGGGTTTGTAGACGGTGCCGTCGCTGTCCACCAGGGCGTCCCGGTGGATGTCCAGGACCATTTGGATGGTGGGGTACTGTTCCAGGTAGCCCTCGATCCCCGTCCGGGCGTTGTCGTAGGCGTCGTTGTAGGAGGGGGAGTCGTGGAGGGTTTTGTCGTGGATGACGGCAATGCCCATCTCCTGGAAAATTCGAGCGATCTCATCCCCCACCCGTATGATATTATAGTTGGTGTCTGTGGTGCGGGCCACCCCCGTCTCGGCGTAGGGGTTCTGGCTGTCTTGGGCGTAGGCCTCGGTGGCGTGGGTGTGGACGATGAGCACCTGGGGCCCTGCCTCGGCGGGCTGGAAGGTGAGGGAGGACCCGCTCTGGGCCACCGCCTCCAGGTCCACGGTTTTGCTGGTCCGGTTGAAGAGGGAAATCCCCTGGGCGTTCACATACCCCGTGCCGCCGCCGGAGATGGTTTTCTCCTGGATCTGGTCGGGGGAGACCTGCTGGAGTTCGGCTTCGGCCTCCCCTTCCTCAGGATGGGCCTGGGGGGCGGTGTCCCCGGCCCCTGAGGCCCACTGGGCCAGCAGGGCGGAGTCCCCCAACAGCAGCCGCTGGAGGAGGGGGACGGGCTCGTCCGGACTTGGGGTTTCCTGGGCCGCCGAGGCGGTGGGGATGGCGGCCAGGTTTCCCAGCCAGTCCAGAGGGACCCCGGCGTTGACCGCTGCCATGGCGACCCCGGTCAGGGCCAGCAGGCAGGCGATGCCCCGCCGGAAAAAGCGGCGGACCTGTCCCCTGGCCTTTCGTGTTTTCATTGGCATCACACTCCCGTATGCCCTTACCCTATGCGCCCAAGGGCGGATTCAGAACCTACGGAAAGGAGGCGCCCCCATGAAAAAGCTCTGGTCTTCCTCGCCGGTGCTCTTCCTGCGGGAGGCTTTGCTCCTCTACTTCAGCCGCCGGGTGCCCCAGGCGGCGGCCAGTTTGGCCTACTTCGTGCTGCTGACGGTGTTCCCGGTGCTCATCTGCGTCTCCTATCTGTTAGGCCTGGTGAACATCGATGTGGTGAGCCTCATCGACCAGCTCCAGACGGTGTTCCCGGAGGCGGCCTTGGATGTGGTGGAGAGTTACCTGGTCTACATCTCCTCCCACCAGTCCATTGGTCTGTTCTTTGCGGGGCTGGCGGCGGGGTGGTTCTCTGCCGCGGCGGCCTTCCGCACGGTGACCCAGGTGATTGTGGATATGTACGACGAGGTCTCCCAGTCCATGCTGCGGGGGCTGGTGTCCAGCATCCTCTTTCCCCTGGCGCTGCTGGTGACGGTGAACCTGTCGGTGATGGTGGTGGTCACCGGCCAGCGAACCCTGGCGGCGGTGGCCCAGCGCCTGCCCTTCCTGTCCCCGGCGGCGGACCTGTGGTCCTGGACCCGGTATGTGCTGCTGTTCTGCATCTTCTTTCTGTTCTTGATGGGGGTGCTGAACTTGGCGGCCCCCTTCGGCACCCCTCGGCTGCCCATGCTGGTGAGCAGCTTGGTCTCTGCCCTGGCGCTGGTGGTGTCTTCGGCGGTGTTCTCCTGGTTCATTGGCCTGTCCACCCGGCTGTCGCTGGTGTATGGGTCGTTGGTGTCTCTGATCATTCTGCTGCTGTGGCTGTACCTGTGCGGGCAGATCCTGTTTTTGGGGATTGTGTTTACCAGTGTGTGGTACCGGCGGCGAAAAAAATAACAGCCCCATTCCGGAAAAAACGCCCCCAAGTCGGTGCTCGATTTGGGGGCGTAAGGGGTTTCTCCTCTGGATTTTTTGGATGGGCTATGGTATAATGTATCATTACTATGGTATTCTTGCCCTCGTTGCACTTGGGGCAGCGGGTACAGGTGGTGTTGCTATGCGTCAGCAGTCGTTTCAAAAAGCGCTCTCCAAAATGACAGAGACAGGCTTCCGCCTTTTCTTTGTGGCCAGCCTGCTGTTTGCCGGGCTCACGGCCTGCTACAACCGCTGGCTGTGCCTGGCAGAATTGGTGCTGGTGCTGATCCTCTACCTCTACTTCCAGACGGGCATCACCCGGCGGAAGAAGGAGGTCATGGTCTACCTGGACCACATGACCAGCGGGGTGGATGCCGCCTCCCGGCGGACCATGATCACCTCCCCCCTGCCCATTGTGATTTTCCGCCCGGACACCGACGACATCATCTGGAGCAACGAGCGCTTCCTCCACCTGACCGGGGACCCAGACCATCTCTTTGAGACCAAACTCTCCGCCCTGGTGCCCTCCTTCCAGTCCCAGTGGCTGCTGGATGGGGACCATCTGGCCCCCGAGCCCATTCCGGTGGGGGAGAAACAGTATCTGGTCTACGGCAACCTGGTGTGCACTGGGGACGAGGATGCGTTCCTGGCCACCACCTACTGGGTGGATGTGACGGAGTATGCCGGCATCGCCGACCGGTTCCACACCACCCGCCCGGTGGTGGGCATTTTGCAGGTGGACAACTACGAGGACCTGATCCGGGGCCTGGAAGAGGGGGAGCGCTCGGCCATCCGCACGGAGATCAACCACCGCCTGGTGCAGTGGCTGGAGCCCTCCGGGGCCATCCTGCTGCGGTATGAGCGGGACCATTACCTCCTGATTTGGGAGACTGGCCCCTTCCGGGACTCCTACCGGAAAAAGTTCCCCATCCTGGATGAGATCCGCCAGGTGCAGAGCCCCAACGGCGTGGCGGCCACCCTCTCCATGGGCTTTGGCTGCCAGGGGCAGACCCCGCGGGAGCTGCACTCCTTTGCCTCTCTGGCCCTGGACATGGCCCTCAGCCGGGGGGGAGACCAGGCCGTGGTGAAGGACGGGCCGGAATTCTTCTTCTTCGGTGGCCGGTCCAAAGAGGTGGAGCGCCGCACCAAGGTGAAGAGCCGGGTGGTGGCCTCCGCCCTGTCCGAGCTGCTGGCCAGCACCGACCAGGTCATCGTCATGGGCCACGCCTACCCCGACCTGGACGTGGTGGGGGCGGTGGCCGGGGTGTGTGCCATCGCCCGGAAGAAGGGCGTGCCCATCCGGGCCGTCCGGGCCCCCTCCCCCTACCCGGCGGAGGAGCAGGTCCGCCAGCTGATGGCTCTGCCGGAGTACCGGGGGCTGTTTGTCCCCGCGGAGGAGGCCCTCCGGTTGGCAGGGCCCAACACGGTGGTGGTGGTGGTGGACACCAACCGCCCGGAGCAGACCCAGGCCCCCGACCTGCTGACCTCCGGGGCGCGGATCGTGGTCATCGACCACCACCGGCGGGCGGCCTCCTACATCGAGAAACCGGCCCTCAGTTTCCACGATCCCTACGCCTCCTCTGCCAGCGAGCTGGTGGCGGAGCTGGTCCAGTACATCCTGGATTCCGGCGACCTGAAACGGGTGGAGGCGGAGTCCATCCTGGCGGGCATCGTGCTGGATACCAAGGGCTTTACCATGCGCACCGGCAGCCGCACCTTTGAGACCGCCGCCTTCCTGCGCAAGGCCGGGGCGGACATCTCCCAGGTCAACAAGTGCTTCCAGCACAATCTGCGGGATACGGTGACCAAGTTCCAGATCATTCAGGGGGCCCAGCCCTATCATGGAACCATGGCCATCACCCTCACCGACCGGCTGGTGGGCCGGGCCATTGCCGGCCAGGCGGCCGATGAGATGCTGAACATCGCCGGCATTGAGGCCTCCTTCGTCCTCTTCCCGGAGGCGGGGCAGGCCTACCTCTCCGCCCGGTCCAGCGGCAATGTCAACGTCCAGGTGATCTGTGAGACCCTGGGAGGCGGGGGCAACGCCGCCACCGCCGGGGCCCAGTTCCCCGGCAAGACCCCGGAGGAGGTGCTTCCCCTGCTGAAGGGCGCCATCGACGCCTACTTCGACGATGGAAGCGACGCATAACACCGCAGAGCGCATCCGCGCTGCTGCCAAAAGAACGATATTATAATTGGAGGTATCCCCATGAAAGTGATTTTACAGCAAGACGTGAAGGGCCAGGGTAAGCGGGGCCAGCTGGTGAACGTATCCGACGGCTATGCCCGCAACTTCCTGCTGCCCAAGAAGCTGGCCGTCCCCGCCAACGCGGACAATATGAACAAGATGATCATGCAGGACAAGGCCAAGAAGGCCCAGATGGAGGCCGAGAAGGCCGAGGCCCAGGCCACCGCCGAGAAGCTGAAGGAGCTGATGGTGAAGATCCCCGCCAAGGCCGGCGCCGGCGGCCGCCTCTTCGGCGCCGTCACCAGCAAGGAGATCTCCGAGGCCCTCCAGGCCCAGTTCGGTCTGAACATCGCCAAGAGCAAGATCGTCCAGGACGAGCCCATTAAGAGCTTTGGGACCTACCAGCTCAAGTGCAAGCTGGGGTATGAGATCACGGGCACCGTGAACGTGGTGGTCACGGAGGAGAAGTGAGGGGGGCTCCCTGATCGGCAGGTTCCCGTTGGGACCGGCGCAGGGGGGACCCTGCGAGGTGGGTTCCCGCCCGGTCCCGGGCGGGGATCCAGGCTTTCTCTAGAGAAAGCCCGGACGC
>URCB01000038.1 GCA_900546255.1 uncultured Eubacteriales bacterium | reverse complement strand
CTCCCCCTGTTGGGGGAGGCCGGCGCCGCTTTCTCCTGCCCGCCTTACTGGGCAAAGAAGGTTTGGGGATTGTCGGTGACCAGTTTGCGCAGCTCTGCCTGGGTGAGTCCCGCCTGCTCCAGCAGAGGGAACACCACCTGGAAGAGATAGGTGAAGTCCGCCTGCTCATACAGGGCCTCCCGGGCGAAGGTGTCCGCCATGGGTTCCCAGAATCCCAGGTAGACGCACAGATCCTGGGAGACGATCACCTGGTCCAGATACCCTCGCTTCTTCAGTTCCACCATGACCTGGAGACGGTTGGCCACGGTGTTGAACCGTCCGTCATAGGGCCAGCGGTCCTGGCCGATCCAGCATCCCCGGTCCAGGAGGGAGAGGATGTAGTCCAAGTCCTCGCTGTCCCCGGTGTGGCCCAGGATGATCCGTCGGGGATCCATTCCCTCGCCGCAGAGCAGATCCAGGATCTGGGGACCCAGGCGGGTGCTTGCCTCATGGTGGCAGAACAGGGGGAGGTGGTTTTCCACCGCCACCCGGGCGGTGAGACGAAGGATCTTCTCCCGGGTGGCGGTGAGGCCGTGGGAGCCCACAGCGCACTTCATGATTCCCGGGCGGGAATCCGTCCCCGCGATACCGTACTTGCACTCCCCGTCCAGAAGGTCAAAGAGGTATGCCTCGGATTGTCCAGCCAGCCACGGCTCGTCCTGGTCGTAAAATCCGCTGGAGGCCACCAAATTCACCCCCGTAAGGCGGGAGACCTGGCGCAGCAAGTGGATATCCCGCCCCAGGTTGATGGCCGTACCGTCTACGATGGTGGCCACCCCGGCGGCCTTGGCCCGGTTCACCTGGTCCACCGCCCGGGCCAGCAGCTCCTCCTCCGGGCAGAACCGGGGGCCGAAGTTGGCCCGCATCGACCAGTCCCCACAGCAAATATGCTCATGGGCCAGGGTAAGGCCCATCTGGTCCACTGGCAGGAGACCCAGAACGGTGTGGATGTTCTTCATATCGCATACTCCCTTCTCGCTTGGCAGGAACAAGCCCCCCGGCTGCGGCAGGCTGTCCTTCTGTTTCCATGGTACCGTCCCCTCTGCCCTTCTGTCAAGAGAGGATCCCCTGCCGGCACGCCGGCAGGGGATCCTGGCACAGAAAAACAGAAAAAATAGAGGGACTTGTAGGTTTGGGTTGGGTTAGGTTAAGTCGATGGCATCGCCCCCCAAGCTGACCCGGTTGTGGGGGGCCAACCGCTGGCAGAGGGCCTGGATGGCCAGCAGGCGGGGGTCCCGCCCCTTCCGGCTGGCCAGGCCGGGGAGGGGGTAGTCCTCCCCGATCATCTCGTACTTGCTCTCCCCCAGGTTGTGATAGGGCAGGAGGTTCAGTTCCGGGGCATTCTCCAGCCCCGCCACGAAGCGGGCTCCGGCGGCCACCGCCTCGTCGTCATCGTTGTACCCGGGGATGAGGGGCATCCGGACGATTACCTTGCCCCCCCGGCGGGGGAGCTCCCGGCAGAGGCGGGTGAGGTTGTCCAGGATGACCTCGTTGCCCACTCCAGTCATGGCCTGGTGCTGGGCACTGTCCATGTGCTTGAGATCCACAAACACCGTGTGGCAGTACTGGGCCACCTGCCAGAGGTGGTCCCAGGGGGCGTAGGCGGAGGTCTCGATGCAGGTGTTGAGGTAGTTGGTCCGGCACAGCCGGAGGGTCTCCGCCGCCACCTCGTATTGGAGGAGGACCTCCCCCCCAGAGAGGGTGACCCCACCTCCGCCCTTGCGGTAGAAGGCGGCGTCCTTGGCCGCCTCCTGGTACAGCTGACGGGCAGTGTAGGTCTGACCGGAGAGGGTCCTTGCCCCGCCGGGGCAGGCGGGCACGCAGGCGCCGCAGGCGGTGCAAGCGGAAAAGTCCACCGCCACCTTCTCCCCAGGGGCCACGGTGTTCACCCCTTGGGGACATGACTCCACACACCGCCCACACCCGGTACACTTGGCGGGGTTCACCACCAACTGCGGCCGGGAGGCCAGCCCAAAGGGATTGCTGCACCACTGACAGCGCAGAGGGCACCCCTTGAAGAAAATAATGGTCCGAATCCCCGGCCCATCGGCATTGCGAAACCGTCCAATGTCAAACACAACCGCCGTCTTTTCTGCCTGCATAGGCACGCCCCTCCTTCCTATCAGCCCCCGCTTTCACGGGGCCCTTCGGAGAATTTTGGCCGCCGCAGCGGCCAAAACAAAGTTCTATCCATGAAATGCCCGGCTTGGCCGGGCATTTCATTCCCCTCGCCCCGAGAGTGCCAGCACCGCTGGCGCGGGTCGGGGCGCAGTCCCCAAGTTTGGGAGCCCAGCGCAGCGGGTCCCAAACTTCTTTCTTAAAATGTGTGCTCCGTCCGATTGATGATGTCATCCTGGACCCGCTCGGCAATGTCGGTCCAGTAGACGCTGTAGCCGGCCACCCGCACCATGAGGGTGGGGTAGTTCTCCGGGTGGGCCTTGGCGTCGATGAGGGTCTCCTTGTTGATGGTGTTGAACTGCACGTGGTAAACGCCGTAGTCGTTGAGCATGGTGCGCACCAGGTTGGTGAAGTTGCGCATCCCCGCCTCCTTGTACACCGGCTCCACATAGGTGGCCTCGGGGCAGTTGAGGGGCACGTCACGGATGGTGGTCATAAGGATTCTCCTTTCCTTGGGATGGGTTCCCTTCCTAAATAGGTTATTAAGGTAGTCGGACAATGGCCAGCGCTCACTGCTTTTCCATGAGTTCGGACTGGCTGATCCACATGTTCAGCAGGGTGCCGTTGGTGTACACCGGGAAGTCCAGCTTGCCGTAGCTCCGGGCGGCAGCGGTGGGGCCGTGGGTGTCGGCCTGCTGGGTGGCGGACATGGTGTCCGACAGGGGCATCCCCGCCAGGCGGCCGTTGGGGGTGGCCCCGGTCATGGCGCCGTAGCCCACGTTGGACTGGACCATCTGCACCGCCGCGTCGCAGTAGTGGCCCCGGTACATCTTCAGACCCATGGTGCACTGGGCGAACCACTCCCACAGGTCGGCGGCAATGTCGTCGGCGAAGTCGTCGTCGTTGCCGTACTTGGGGGCGGCCTGAAGCTGGATGCGCAGGTCCTCATACCCCTGGAAGTTGGCCATGCAGGCGTCCCGCACCTGGGCCAGGGTGGCCTTGTGGTCGGTGTAGACCACCTTCTTGATGGCGGCCACGGAGTCCACCATGGTGCCAAAACCGCTCATGTTCATGGTGGGGCCCACGTTGACCTTGGCCCCGCCGGCGGTGGCGTCCTTGGCCTTCTCCAGGGCGCCTTCCAGGAGGACGGTGAAGGTGGGCAGGTTAAACTGCTCGGCCAAAAGCTTCTCGCACACCAGGAGGTTGGCGTGGGCCTCGTCGATGGCGTACTTGATCTGGGCCTTCACAGCGGCGTAAAACTGGTCAAAGGTCTCGAAGGTCTCCGGCGCGCCGCTCTCGTAGGTGAGGAGCTTGCCGGCGAACATGTTGTCCGTCCCCTCAGGCATGATGCCGTTGGTCACCGCCATGAGGGTGGCCCCGGCCACGTTGATGATGCCGGAGTCGGTGTGGCCGTACTGCAGCCCCTCCGCCCCGGGCTCCACGCAGCCGATGGGGGAGCCGAACTTCAGAATGTCCTTCCGGGTGTAGTTGGAGTACCCCTCCGGCCCGCCGGCCCGGTGCTCCAGCATGGCGTACAGCCCCTCGCAGTTGAAGAAGGAGGGGTGGCCCATGCCCTCGGCGGCCAGTTCGCAGGCCTCGTAGAGGAGGGAATCCGGGGTCTTCTGGTGGAGCAGGATGCTCACCGCGGGAGAGGTGGTCTTGGCATACCGCATGGCCCGCAGGCAGAGGTAGGACAGCTCGTTGCTGGCGTCCTTGCCGTTCTCGTCCAGGCCGCCCACGTCCAGGTGGGGGTAGCGGTAATAGCCGCCGAAGATGTAGGCCATCTGGGTGGACTGGAACCACACGTTGGAGGTTACCCGGATGTAGAGTTCCTCAATGAGCTCCATGGCCTTTTCCGGGGTAAGGATCCCCTTTTCGATGTCCGCTTTATAGTAAGGATACATGTACTGGTCAAACCGCCCCCAGGTGATGGAGGGGCCGGCCCCTTCCACAAAGAGGAAGAAGCACACCGCCCAGGCGGTCTCACAGGCGTCGTAGAAGGAGGTGGCAGGGCCCCAGGGCACCCGCTGCATCATGGCGGCCATGTTCTCCAGCTCCTGCTTGCGGGCGGGGTCCTTCTCCTGGGCGGCCTTTCGAGCGCAGGCGGCGGACATCCGCTCTCCCCACTCCCGGATGGCTTCCAGGACCTCGATGATGCCGGTGTAAAAGATCTTCTTGTCGATGGAGGCCGGGTCGTTGGGGTCCAGGGCGGCCAGGAGGGCCTTGGCCTTCTCATAGTACTTCACAAAGCCGTGCTGGATCACGTCGGTCCAGGCGGGGATGAAGTGGGAGCCGTTGGCGCAGAGGTAGTTGGACACGTCGGACACCCCGCCAAACTGGCCCCGGTTCCACTCCTCCTTGCTCACGTAGTGGCCCCATTGGACGGCCATGGTCTTGTCCTTCCAGTAGGGCAGGAGGTCCTCCTCCAGTTCCTTGTAGTCCTCGTCGGTGATCTCGAAGGGGTCGTAGGTCCGGTCCCGGAGGTTGGGCAGGTCGTCGGCCAGCCAGTGGGCGTGGAGCTCAATGGCGAAGTTGGCCCCCCGGATCCGCTTGGTGGGCCAGCCCACCAGCTGCTCGTAGTCATAGACGTTGTCGGTGAGGGTACGGTAGACCTCGGCGGAGGCCTTGTACCGCCGCATGAGGCTGGGCATCCCCTCGGTGGCCCGGTATACCTTGGTGTAGGCCCGGGCCCGGGTGATGTCCACATTGGGGCGGTTGGCGTGGAGCATTCCGTTGAGCTCCTGAATGCGTTTCGTGCTGCCGACTTTGGCGACGGTGCCGGCACGGAGTTGGTTGCCTAAGGCGGCGCCAGCGGTGGGTGTAGACATAGGGACGCTCCTTTCGTCGGGGACTGGTTCTATTGTCCCGCACTTTTCGATTTTTGTCAATTATAGGTTAAACATTTGTCTGAGTTTCCAGCATTTTCGTCTTTTTGACTGGCCATCTCCACTTGCCGGTGTCCGGGTCGATGAAGTTGAGCCCCTCGTTGCACAGCAGGCCCAGCAGGGTGCCAGTGCAAAGGGTGATGGCCAGGATGGGGTAGGCGCTGAAGTTATAAAATCCTCCCACGGCGCTCTCCCCTGCCGTGCCCAGCACGGCAATGGTGAAGTTGGAGCACCAGAAGGCGTTGGAAATGGCCCCGAAATGGGCGGGCACCTTGTTGAAGGGGAGCTTGGCCGGCAGGCAGAAGTGGATGGCACATTCCACCACGCAGATCACAGCCACCACCAGGCCCACGTTGGCCCACCAAGGCCAGCCTGCGGCGTTGAGCCGGTCCATGCACACCAGGTAGAGCATGGCCCAGAGGACCCCCACCAGGTAGCTGCCGATATATTGCCAAAACTCCTCCCGCTTGGCCCCCGCCGTGAAGTAGATGGGCAGGGCGGTGAAGGTGACATAGATGATGTGCCACCCGGGCAGGATGTTGTCAGTGTAGGCCCCGATGGTCACCGCATAGATGGCACAGTAGATGCCGGAGACCACGCCGATCCAGATGGCCCAGTTGATGAGACCCCGTTTGTTCATAGCTTTCCTCCTTCTTTGATGAGACATGGGACCCTTTCTCCCCGCTCCCAGGCTGCCGGAGCAACCCCGGCGGGGGCCCAGTCCTCCCGCGCCACGGTTTGGAGCAGGGGGGCAATCTGGTCCCGGCTGGTGAAGTCGCAATCCTGGCGGAGAAGGGGCAGCAGTGCCTCGTCCTCTTCCGGGAGATCCCGGCGGCGGCGCATCATGGCCCGGTAGCACAGCAGCAGGGTTTTGTCCCCCGGCTTGAGCTTTTCCGTCGCCATGCCCCCCCGAAAGTAGAAGAGCTGGGGCCGCTCCTCCCGGGAGAAGTTGTTCCGCCGCACCAGGTCCAGGGTCCGGTCCGTGGCCGGGCGGATGCCCACCGCAAACCACACCACCGGCTTGTTCCCTGCCCGGCGGCACAGCCGTGCCACCTTGGTCTGTCCGGTGAGGAGGCTGCCTCGGAGGCTGCCTCCGAAGATCACCCCATCTGCCGCTGCCACGTCCGCCAGGCGGCAGGCCGCCAGGGGGATGGGTTCCACCCCCAGGGCCTGGCCGATCCATTGGGCGTACCGCTGGGTAAAGCCCGTCTGGGACGCGTACAGAAGAAGCCAGCGTTTCATCGGCTTCCCCTCCCCTCTCCCCGGGCCCTCAGCCCAGGGCGGGGTGGTCGTTGACCTGCTCCACAGAGTAGTAGGTCAGCAGCACCGCGTCAGGCAGGCGGGTTCCTTCACAGACGAAGATCTTCCGGGTCATCCAGGCCAAGGATTCGTCATAGACCTCAATCTTTGGCGTGGTGACGTAGTAGAACAGCTTGGGGTCCACCGGTTTGCCCTGCTTCACATCCTCCGCCTTCTCCGGAGGCACCGTGCGGATGCCCTCCACGTGGATGTATAGGCTGCGGCCGTCATCCAGCCGGAAGCCGTAGGAGGCATTGATCTCCGCGGTGCCGTCTTCCCGGATCAGCTGGTGGTCGATGCCGGCGGAGAGAATCCTGCCGTGGAAATCCGGTCCGATGATCTCCCCCTCCGGGCAGGGCACCAGCTGCCGCCGGCCGGCGCCGGGGAACTGAACGCCGCACAGCTCGGTGGTCACACCGGTCAGGCGGATCTCAAATTGTCGCTTCAAAGAAATGCTCATGGTGAAAACTCCTCTCTTAGTCTGTCGGGCTTCTATTCATCCTACGTTCATCGTTCTACGTATTACTAATAGCACAAGGATAGAGTTCTGTCAACATTCTTTGGGAGTTTTCGTCATGTTTTTGTCGTTTTCGAACAAATTCGTCTCATCCCCTCCGCGTGGCGGGGCTTTCCTTGACATAGCGGAGGTTTTTTCGTATGATGGAAGATAGCCTTTTGTGAAAAGCAACCGTTTATCTTCATCGGAAGGAGAAGTCCTATGCCATCCTCTCCACCTCCTATCGCTTTCTCTTCCCTCGCCCGTGGGCGGGTTTCCTTTGAAATTGTGGCCCAGGTTACCCAGGCCATCGCCCAGGGATCCATCCCCCTGGGGTCCTACCTTCCCACAGAGCCTCAACTCATGGCCCAGTTCGGAGTGGGGCGGAACGCCCTGCGGGAGGCCATCAAAATCCTGGAGGCTTTCGGCCTGGTGACCGTCCGCCGGGGTGCGGGGACCTACGTCCAGGACAGCTGCACCTTCGACCTGCTGGTTCCCCTGTTCCTCCGGCTGCTCTGGCTCTCCCCCACAGAGGAGGACCTTCAGGGGGCCTTCCAAGGGCTGGACCACGCCCGGGCCCTGGATCCCCCCACCCAGGGGGAGGAGAGCATCTTCGGCCAGATCGTCCCCCTGGTACACTTCCTCTTCCGGGGGTGCAGCCCGGCGGTCAGCCAGTCCCCCCTCCCCCAGGCAGGGGAAAAGCAAGCGGCCTCCCGTCAGATCTTCTGGCAGATCATCCAGGACCTGGCCGACCGGAAACTCCGTCCCGGGGACAAACTCCCCACTGAGCAGGACCTGATGGCTCGGTTCTCCGTCAGCCGCAACGTGGTGCGGGAAGGGGTCAAGGCCCTGGAGGCCACCGGGATCCTGGAGATCCGCCGCCCGACGGGGACCTTCGTCCCCCTGGAAAACAACGGGTTCCCCCCCTTTGTGGACACGGCCATCTACAGCCACATCTTCACCCACCAGGGCAGCCAGCCCTTCCTCCGGCTGAAAATCGCCCTGCGGGATGCGGTCTTCTACCTGGCCTGCCGCAACGCCGACCCAGCCCAGCGGGCGGAATTCCAGGCCCGCTCCGCCCGCTTTGCCCAGCTGCTCCAGAGGGAGAACCCCTCCCTGGAAGCCTGCGCCCAGGCCCTGGACCAGGTCAACGACTACCTCAGTCAACTCTCGGGCAACCCCGTCCTTCAGGCCATTGAGGGGGTCATTCTGGACATCTCTGTCCAGTCCCGGAACAACTTCCTGGCCAACGCCCTGCAGACCGGCCGCCAGGGGGAGGCGGCTGCCTCCTATCTCTGGGACGCAGAACTGCTCTGCCGGGGAAATCTGGAAGGGGTCCACAGCGCCATGGACCGTAAACTGGACCTGTGGCTCTCCCTAAACATCGTATAAGCCTACAAGTTCTCACATGCCCGGCGAGCCAGATCTCTGCGGCCCGCCGGGCATGTGCTTTCCTTCAATCGATGGTCCCCTTCCCTGCCCAGGCCTGGACCTGGGCGGCATCGTGGCCGAAGAGAAGGGTGGCCTGGTACTCCGCCGCCAGGGCCTGCACCCGGCGGCGGTTGGCATGGAAGGCCGCCTCCACCGCCGGGGCGGCGGTGCCCGGGGGCAGGTCGTGCTGGTAACTCTCCGCCGTGGCCAGGGTGTCGCTGGTGGTGAGGAGGGTGCCGTGGTGTTGGGTCTTAAGGATCATCCCCAGAACCCCGGGGGTGTGGGCCTGCTGGACAAAGAGGCCCAGGTCCTCAGCCAGCCAGGTGGTGTCCCGGATGGTTTCAAACCGGATTCCCGGCAGGTCGAAGAGGGACCGGATGTAGGGCCCTTTCTGCCCGGTGGTGACGCTCCACCAGGCCTGCTTCAGGTCGGCCTCGGCCACCAGGACGTGGCGGAAGGCCTGGGTGCCCGCAAAGGCCGCCAGGCCCCCGGCGTGATCAAAGTGGAGGTGGGAGAGGATGAGCTGGTCAATGTCCCCCGGAGTCAGGCCCACCTGGGCCAGGGCCTTCTGGATGGGGACAATCCCCCGGACGGGGTAGTCGTACAGGACCCGCTGCATCTCCCCCTGGAGGAAGGCGGGGCTGTGGCCGGTGTCGTAGAGGACGTTGCCCAGGGTGGGGTGGCGGATCAGCACCGCCCAGGCGGGGGAGAAGAGCATCTCCTCCGGGTCCTGGCACCGGACCAGCCGGTGTTTGGGAAAGTCCATGCCCCCCAGGGGCAGGATGCGCACCTCCATGGCGTCAGTCGATGACCCCTTGGCCCGCCCAGTCCAGGATCTGGTCGATGTCGTGGCCGAAGAGGAGGGTGGCGTTGTAGTTCTTTTCCATGGCCTTGATCCGCTCCAGGTTGTCGTAGAACTCGTCGGTGGTGGCATTGATGGTGCCCCCAGGGGGCAGGGCCTGGCGGTAGCTGTCAGCGGTGTAGATGGCGTCACTGGTGGTGAGAATGGTGCCGTGGTGCTCGGTCTTCAGAATCAGGCCGATGACCCCCGGGGTGTGGGAGGCCTGGATGAAAAGGCCCAGGTCGTCGGCCAGCCAGGTGGTGTCGTGGATCGTTTCAAACCGGATGCCCTCCACGTCGAAGAGGGAGCGGATGTAGGCCCCGTTGTTCCCCGTGGTCACCGCCCACCAGGCCTGCTTCAGGTCGGCCTCGGAGACCAGGACGTGGTCGATGGCCTTGGTGCCCACGAAGTGCTGCAGGCCTCCGGCGTGGTCGAAGTGGAGGTGGGAGAGGATGAGCTGGTCAATGTCCCCAGGGGTCAGGCCCTCCTTGGCCAGGGCCTCCTCGATGGTGATCATCTCGGTGATGGGGTAGTTGTGGAGCATCTCCGGGGTGTAGGTCTTTAAGAAATCCGCACTGTTGCCGGTGTCATAGAGGATGTTCCCCAGGGTAGGGTGCTGGATCAGCAGGGCCACCGCGGGAGAGACCACCATGGTGGCCTCATTGTCACATTCTACCAGACGAAACCGGGGAAACTCCATCTTCCCCAGGTATAATACACGAAGTTTTAGTCCCATGGTCTTGTTCTCCTTCCTATGGGCAGGGTAAGGGCTATAGGTTCATTGAACCCCATTCGAGGGGAAAAATCAATCCACAAAACCCCATGGATCCATTCCTTTTTCGCATGAATCAGCGGAATTGCACGGAAATTTCGATGGATTCTTATTTTCCCAGATAGCCGCCGTCCACCGGCAGGATGGCGCCGGTGACATAGGCCGCCGCCGGGCTGGCCAGGAAGACCACCGCCCCCTGGAGGTCCTCCGGCTGGCCCCACCGGTGCATGGGGATGCGGCCGGTGATCTCTGCATACTGGGCGGGGTTCTTCCCCTGCATGTCTGCGGTGAGCCGGGTCACCATGTATCCCGGGGCGATGGCGTTGACATTGACCCCCCGCCCCGCCCACTCGTTGGACAGGGCCTTGGTGAGTTGGGCCACCGCCCCCTTGCTGGCGGCGTAGGCGGGAATCTGCTCGCTGCCAAAGAAGGAGGTCATGGAGGCCACGTTGATGATCCGCCCGCCCCCCTGGGCCAGCATGGTTCGCCCCGCCAGCTGGGCCAGGCGGAAGACCGCGTCCAGGTTGATCCTTAAGATCTGCTGCCACCGCTCCGGGGGGAAGTCCTCTGCCGGGCAGCGGTACTGGATCCCCGCGCCGTTGACCAGGATGTCCACCCGGCCCCCTAAGGCCGCCAGGGCCCTGTCATAGAGGGCGGGGATGCCCTCCCAGTGGCTCAGGTCCCCCTGGACCCCGTGGACCGGGGCCCCTTGGGCCCCCAGCCGGGCGGCCGCCTCCCCCACGGCGGGGGACCGGTCCACCAGCACCACCTCGGCCCCGGCCAGGTGGAGCCCCTCCGCCATGGCGTAGCACAGGCCGGCAGCCCCGCCGGTGACCATGGCCTTCTTTCCATTCAATTGGAACCATTGCATGGCGTCGATCATGTTAAATTCCCTCCTGTTCCATCTCTCCCAAAACCTGGTCGGCCACCGCCAGGGTGCGGCGGATGTCCTCCTGGGTGTGGGCGGTGGAGAGATACTCCCGCCCCCGGCGGTCGGTAAAGCGGACGCCGTAATCCTCGCACCCGGCCACGAAGCGCTGGTAGGCGGCCAGGTCGGCCTGGGTGAGCCAGTCCCGGAAGTCCCCCAGGTCTTGGGTGTAGCCAAAGCCCAGGACGAAAATACTCCCCAGGTGGCGGAGGTAGAGTTTGCGGCGGTACTTCTCCCCCAGGGCCTGGAAGCCGTCCTCCAGCTGCTGGCCCAGGGCCTCCAGCCGGGCATAGACCCCGGGCTGGGAGAGTTCCTCCAGGGTGGCCAGGGCGGCGGCCACTCCCACGGGGTTGCCGTTGAAGGTCCCCGAGGCAGGCACCCCGCAGTCCATCACGTCCCGCCGGCCCACCACCGCCCCGAAGGGGTACCCGCTGGCGATGGCCTTGGCGAAGGTGGCGATGTCCGGCGTCACCCCGTAGTAGGCCTGGGCCCCTCCCAGGGCCAGGCGGAAGCCGGTGATCACCTCGTCAAAGATCAGCAGCACCCCGTGGCGGCGGGTGAGCTCCCGCACCCCCGCCAGGTAGCCGGGCTGGGGGAGGATGGGGCCGGAGTCACACATGCAGGGCTCCATGAGGACGGCGGCGATCTCCTCCCGCCGCTGGGTGAGGGTCCGGTCCAGAGCCTCCAGGTCGTTCCAGGGCAGGAGGATGAGGTCATCCGCCGAGGACAGCCGCTGGCCCTTGGTGGGGAGGATTTTTCGGGGGTTCTCCCGGGGGCCCAGGTCGGCCACGGTGTCCGCGTCGATGCTCACCTTCTCCTCATCGGACCAGCCGTGGTACTGGCCCTCGAACTTGACGATCTTGTACCGCCCGGTAAAGGCCCGGGCCAGGCGGAGGGCGTACATCACCACCTCCGTGCCGGAGTTCTGATAGACCACCTTCTCCGCCGCAGGGATCACCTGGGTGAGCCGGCGGGAGAGCGCCCCCAGTTCCGGCGTAGGCGCGGAAAAGTGGGTACCCCTCTTCAGCTGTTCCGCCACTGCCCGGTCTACCGCCGGGGGGCAGTGGCCTAGGAGCATGGGGCCGAAGCCCAGGATGTAGTCGATGTACTTGTTGCCGTCCACGTCGTAGAGTTTGGAGCCCTTCCCGTGGGTCATGGCGATGGGGTAGTCCCGGTAGCTGGGGACGTGGAAGGAACTGCCTACCCCGTCCACCAGGTAAGGAAGGGTGGCCTGGTAGAGCCGGCGGGAGCCTTGGGTGTGGTATTTTTGCATGGAGCACCTCCTGCCCGGGGCCTGCCGGCCCCTGTGGTTGATTTCTGCCCTGAGTATACGCCATGGCCCGGCGGGGGAGCAACGGGAGCGGAGAAAATTAGCCTTCCTGGTTTCTCCCCCCTCTCCCCCTTGTTTTTTGCGCAAGATTCCCAATTTTATCCAAGAAAGCCCTTCCTATTTGGGCACTTCCCCCTTTTGCAATGAGAAAAGCGTTGTGATCGGATCACAACGCTTTTCTCAGTTTTTTGTGATAAAATCATAAAGCTTCCGCCCCAGCATCACCTGGAAGAAGTCCTCACTCTGGCCCAGGTCCCGGTGCAGGAGGGACTGGATCTTCCTCAGGCGGTAGTGGAGGGTGTTGGGGTGGAGGAACATGGCCTGGGCCGTGGCCTTGGCGTTGCCGTTGTGGTCTAGGTAGCAGATCAGGGTGTCCAGCAAGGCCTGGTGCTCCGGCTGCAGCAGGGGGCCCAGCAGCCGCTCCGCCATGGCGGCCAGCTCCTCCCGGGTCCCCCCGCGCTGGAAGAGGCGGCGGTCCACCAGGTCATCATACCAGGTCACGGGCCCGCCCCGGCGCTGGGGGTGGGCCAGAGCCTGACGGGCCTGGTCGGCGCTGGCCCGGCAGGTCCGGAAGTCCCGAAAAGCTGCCCCCACCCCCACCTGGAGGGCGGGGAAGTAGGCAGACTGGGGCAGGGCCGCCGTCACCGCCTCCAGGCGCTGGGGCAGAGCTGCCGGCCGGCCCGGAGGATCCTCCGCCAGCCAGAGGATGGTCTCCCCGGCCACTGTGAGGTATCCCGGGTCCCCCAGACGGTCCAGCACCTGGCGGAGGTAGGCCGCCCCCTGGGCCAGCCAAGCCTCCTCCATCTCCTCCTCGTAGAAGGGAGTCACCGGCAGGGGCGTCCCCGGCAGCCCCGGGCGGAAGAGGACCGCCCGGAAGGTCCGCCCGCCCCCCAGGCCCACCTCGGCCAGCCGCTGGAGGCGCCTCTCTGACAGGCGCTTGCCGGTGAGCAGGTCCCGCAGGGCCCCCTCCACCTGGCCGGTCTTCTGCCGCTGCTGGAAAATGGCAAAGGCGATGCTCTGGCTCACATCCACCATCCGCACCTCGGCAGGCATCTCAAACAGAGGCAGGCCCAGCCGGTCCCCCAGGGCCAGGACGCTGGGGGGAATGGCAGGCAGGAAGGTGCTCAGATTCAGCACCACCCCGGCCACCTCTCGGTCAAAGAGGTCCTGGAGCAGGGACAGCAAAGCCCCCTCCCGGTCCCCGGTGACCACCCCGGACAGGAGGATGAGCTCGCCCCCCTTCAGCCAGGCGGTGTACTTGGGTTCCTCCAGGATGTGGACCCAGCGGATCTCGTTGCCCCCGCCGCTGGCCCCGGCCACCAGGCGGAGCCGGTTGGCATAGGGCAGGGCCAGGATGCCCCGGCAGGTCATGGCCATGGCCACCCCCTCCTTTCCATCTGCGTTGGTTCTAGGATACCCCCGTCTCCCCCTCCAACGCAACGGGGCACGGCGGGGGAATCCATTCCTTTTTCTGCGGGAGTGGATTCCTTTTTTGCATGGAATGTGATATACTGATTTTTAAAGAGGGGAGGTGATCCTATGAACATTGATCACTTGCGTTACTTTCTCGTCCTCTCCCAGGAGATGCACTACAGCCGGGCGGCCCAACGGCTGAACATCTCGCAGTCCGGCCTGAGCCACGCCATCGTCACCTTGGAGAAGGAGCTGGGAGTGTCCCTGTTCCAAAAAAGCGGACGAGGCATCGCCCTGGGCCGGTTTGGAGAGGCTCTGCTGCCCCAGGCCAAGCAGATCGTGGCCCTGGCGGACAGCTGCCTGCGCAACTTCCAAATGCTCAAGGACGGGGTGGGGACCATCCGGCTGCAGACCATCCCCCTGCTGGTGATCCCCACCGTCACCCGGCTGTGCCGGCAGTTTATGGGGGAGAACCCAGGGTGTGACTTCACCTTCTCCACCGGCATGTCCCGCCAGGTGTGCCAGGCTCTTACCGAGGGGAAGGTGGACATCGGTTTCTGCTCTAAGATTTACTCCGACCCCCAGCTGGAGTACGCCCCCATCCTCCGCCGGTCCATGGTGGCCGCCGTGCCCCTGGACCATCCCCTGGCCCAGCAAAGCAGCGTCACCCTGGAGGACACCCTCCCCTACCCCCATGTGACCTACTCCTGGCTCAGCGGCCAGCGGGACCCGGTGGAGGCCCTCTTCGCCCCGGTGCGGGACCGGTGGCGCATCGCCTACGAGGTGGAGGATGCCAACTTCATCCTGGAGTTGGTGGCCCAGGGCTTCGGCATCTCCGTCCTGCTGGACACCCCGCCGGTCCACCGGCCGGACGTGAAGGTCCTCCCCCTCATCCAGCCGGTGCAGACTGGGGACTTCTACATCGTCCGGCGCAAGCCGCCCCATCCCCTGGCCAACGTGGACCGGTTCTTTGACTTCTGCGTGGAGCAGGCCCGTCACCCGGCCCAGGACCTGCCCCCGGTCTCCCTGCCGGCGTCGCCGGCGGAGTGAGGGTTCCAAATCCAAAGAACGCCCCCGATGGGAAGCCAATGCTTCCCATCGGGGGCGTTTTGCGGTTTCCTAGGAACGGTGAGGCTTACAGAGTGGCGTAGGCCGCGGCGGTCTGGGCGGCCAACTTGGCGTTGTTGAACACCAGCTGGATGTTGGCCTCCAAACTGTCTCCCCCGGTGATCTCCTTGACCTTGGCCAGGAGGAAGGGGGTAGTCTCCTTGCCGTGGATGCCCTTCTCCTGGGCCTCGGCGATGGCCTGGTCGATGACGGCGTTGATGGCGTCGGCGTCCATGGAGTACTGCTCGGGGATGGGGTTGGTCACCAGGATGCCCCCGTGGAGGCCCAGGTCGTGCTGGGTCTTCAGGATCTTGGCCAGCATCTCGGGGCTGTCCACCTGGTAGTCCACCTTCAGGCCGGAGGTCCGGGTGTAGAAGGCGGGGAGCTCCTGGGTCTGGTAGCCCAGGACGGGGACCCCCTTGGTCTCCAGGTATTCCAGGGTGAGTTTCAGGTCCAGGATGGCCTTGGCCCCGGCGCAGACCACCATCACGTCGGTCTGGCCCAGCTCCTCCAGGTCGGCGGAGATGTCCATGGTGCTCTCCGCCCCCCGGTGGACCCCGCCGATGCCCCCGGTGGCAAAGAGCTTGATCCCCGCCATGTGGGCGATCATCATGGTGGTGGCCACGGTGGTGGCCCCGTCGGCCCCCTGGGCCACCAGGACGGACAGGTCCCGACGGGAGGCCTTGGTGACCTTCTGCCCCTGCTTGCCCAGGTACTCAATCTCCGCCGGGGAGAGGCCGGCCTTCAGCCGCCCCCCCAGGATGGCGATGGTGGCGGGGACAGCCCCGTTCTGACGGATGATCTCCTCCACCTTCAAAGCGGTCTCCACATTCTGGGGGTAGGGCATGCCGTGGGAGATGATGGTGGACTCCAGGGCCACCACGGGCTTGCCTTCCGCCAGGGCCTGGGCCACGGCGGGGTTCACGTCAAGATAGGGATTCATAGTGCTTCCTCCTGTTCTGTCATCCGCGCCTGGACCGCCTCGGCGGACAGGGCGGGGTTGATGGTCTTTTCTCCTTCTACGGCGATGGCCGCGGCGGCGTTGGCTGCCCGGGCGCTGTAGGCCAGGTCCTTCCCCTCCAGGAAGGCCCAGGCCAGGGCGGCGGCGAAGGCATCCCCCGCCCCGGTGGCGCTGCGCATCTGGGCCGGGCAGCAGGGGTACCACACGTCCTGGGTGTGGTCGGCGGCAAAGACCCCCTGGGTGCCCAGGGAGATGAACACCCGCTGCAGCCCGGTCTCCAGCAGCTTCCCCGCCGCCTGTCGGGCGGAGGGGAGGTCCCGGATAGCCACCCCCGACAGGAGCTCTGCCTCCAGCCGGTTGGGCTTGAGGGTGTGGAGCTTACCCAGGATGGGCCGCACCTTCTCCGCCTTTACGGTGGACACCGGGTCCACCAACAGGGGGGCGGTGCAGTGGTGGGCCAGGTAATCCAGTGCCTCCTGGGGGAGGTTGGCGTCGGCCACCACCAGGGCCGCCCCATTGAGGAACCCCAGGTGGCGGGCAAAGTAGGCCGGGGTGAGGGCCTCATAGATGCCCATGTCGGACACGGCCAGGGCCATGTCCCCCGTCTCGTCGCTGAGGAAGAGGTAGGTGGAGGTGGTGCCCCCAGGGACGTGGAGGGCCCGGCTCAGATCGATGCCCAGCCGCTCGCAGGAGTCTGCCACCTGGCCGGCGTGGGGATCCTCCCCCAAGGCGGTGAGGAGGGACACCCGCACCCCCAGCAGCCGGAGGTTGTGGGCGATGTTCCGCCCCACGCCCCCCATGCTCACGGTGACGGTGCCGGGGTTGGAGTCTCGCCCCACCAGGGGGCCGGCGGAGCGGCCGCCGATGTCCACATTCACCGCCCCGGCCACGGCCACATAGCCGCTGTCGGGGAGGAGGTATCCCTTCCCCAGGATGCACCCCTTCTTCATCAGGTTCGAGATGTGCACCCCCACCGAGGAGCGGGTGATCCCCGCCCGCTGGGCTAGGTCCTCCTGGGAGATCATGGGGTCCTGGCGGATCCACTCTAAGATCTGCTGTTCCCGCTGGGTCACGGTCTCACCTCCATAAGCAAACGCTTAGTCTCTAATCGTGCGCTTATTCTACCACAGATTGTCTCTTTGTCAAGGGGGAGTTTTTGGGCCCGGGGGCGGGGGGGACTGTCTCGGTAGGTAGTTCCTTTTTGGACCGGCGCAGGTTCAGACCTGCAACGTGGTTTCCCCCGCCGACTCCGGCGGGGGAGCCCGACTTTCTTTGGAGAAAGTCGGAGGAAAG
>URCB01000037.1 GCA_900546255.1 uncultured Eubacteriales bacterium | reverse complement strand
GTCCAGGGTCTCGGTGAGGGTGCCGATCTGGTTGACCTTGATGAGGATGGCGTTGGCCACCCCTTTCTGGATGCCGGTCTTCAGGCGCTGGGTGTTGGTGACGAACAGGTCATCCCCCACCAGCTGGAGGCGCTGGCCCAGGGTCTTGGTGAGCAGGGCCCAGCCCTCCCAGTCGTTCTCTCCCATGCCGTCTTCCAGGGAGAGGATGGGATAGTTGTCGGCAAACTTCTTCCACATGTTCACCAGCTGCTGGCGGGTCATGGTCTTCTTGGCCTTGGGCAGGTCATAGCAGCCGGTTTCGGGGTTGTACCACTCGGAAGTGGCCGCGTCGATGGCGATCATAAAGTCATCGTAGGGCTTGTAGCCGGCGGCTTCGATGGCGGCCACAATGGCTTTCAGGGCGTCCTCGTCCTTTTTCAGGTTGGGGGCATAGCCGCCCTCGTCCCCCACACCGGCGGCGGGGGTGCCGTTTTCCTTCAGGACGGTCTTCAGGGTGTGGAAGACCTCAGCGCACATCCGCAGGGCTTCCTTCCAGCTCTTGGCCCCCACGGGCATGATCATGAACTCTTGAATGTCCACGTTGTTGGTGGCGTGGGCACCGCCGTTGAGGATGTTCATCATCGGCACGGGGAGGGTCTTGGCATTGACGCCGCCCAGGTAAGCGTACAGAGGCAGCCCCAGGCTCTCGCTGGCGGCCTTGGCGCAGGCCAGGGAGGCCCCCAGAATGGCGTTGGCCCCCAGGCGGCTCTTGTTGGGGGTGCCGTCCAGCTCGATGAGGAGCTTGTCGATGTAGGTCTGATCCAGCACGTTCAGGCCGATGAGGGCCTCGGCGATGTCATGGTTGACATACTCCACGGCCTGGGTGGTACCCTTGCCCAGGTAACGGGCCGGGTCGCCATCCCGGAGCTCACAGGCCTCATACTCCCCGGTGGAGGCGCCGGAGGGCACAGCGGCCCGACCCACGGTGCCGTCGTCCAGGGTGATTTCCACTTCCACCGTGGGGTTGCCCCGGGAGTCCAGGATTTCCCGGCCCAGAACGTCAACGATTTCAATCATCTGCTTCATGTTCATTTGCTCCTTTTGCTGTGATTCCCAAAAGCCGGGCCCGGAGGCCGGGCCGTTAGTTGAGGATAAGGGTTTTCCCGTCCATCTCCTCCGGCTGGTCCAGACCCATCAGGTCCAGCATGGTGGGGGCGATGTCGGCCAGGCGGCCGTCCCGCAGGCGCACGTCGGCGCCCACAATGCAGAAGGGAACGGGGTTGGTGGTGTGGGCGGTAAAGGGCTGGCCGTCCTGGTCCAGCATCTGCTCGGCATTGCCGTGGTCGGCGGTGATGAGGACAACCCCGCCCATGTCCTGGGCCGCCCGGACCACCCGGGCCACGCAGTTGTCCACCGTCTCCACCGCCTCCACTGCGGCATCGTAGACCCCAGTGTGGCCGACCATGTCGCAGTTGGCAAAGTTGAGGATGATCACGTCATACTTGCCGCTCTCCATCCGGCGGATCACTTCGTCGGTGATGGCAGGGGCACTCATCTCCGGTTGGAGATCGTAGGTGGCCACCTTGGGGGAGGGGATCAGGCACCGGTCCTCCCCGGGGAAGATTGCCTCCTGCCCGCCGTTGAAGAAGAAGGTGACGTGGGCGTATTTTTCCGTCTCGGCGATGCGCAGCTGGGTGAGGCCCAGCTGGCTGAGGTATTCCCCAAAGATGTTTTTCAGCTTTTCGTGGGGGAAGGCCACCGTCACGTTGGGCATGGTGGCATCGTACTCTGTGGTGCACACGAAGTGGAGGGGGAAACACCCCCGGGGCCGCTTGAGGCCGGCAAACGCTGGGTCCACCAGGGCGCGGGTGAGTTCCCTGGCCCGGTCAGGGCGGAAGTTGAAGAAGATAACGCTGTCTCCCGCTTCCAAGTTCCCCCCGCGGGTACAGATCACCGGTTCCATGAACTCATCGGTGACGCCGGCGTCGTAGGAGGCCTGGATGGCCTGGAGGGGATCGGAGAAGAAGGGACCCTCTCCGTCGGCCACGGCGTTGTAGGCCCGCTGCAGGCGGTTCCACCGCTGGTCCCGGTCCATGGCGTAGTAACGGCCCATGACGTCGGCGATCTGCCCCACCCCCAGGGTTTGGAGCTTGGCCTGAAGCTGGCGGACATATCCCAGCCCCGAGGTGGGGGAGACGTCCCGCCCGTCTAGGAAGACGTGGATGTACACCTGCTCCAATCCCTGCGCCTTGGCCAGGTCCAGCAGGGCGAAGAGGTGGTCAATGTGGCTGTGGACCCCGCCGTCAGAGAGCAGGCCCATCAGGTGGAGGGCACTGCCATTCTCCCGGCAGGCCTGGATGGCCTCGAGATAGGCGGGGTTTTGGAAGAAGGTGCCCTCCTCAATGGCCCGGCTGATCCGCGGGAGGTCCTGAAACACCACCCGGCCGGCGCCGATGTTGGTGTGGCCCACCTCGCTGTTGCCCATCTGCCCCTCCGGGAGCCCCACGTCTAGGCCGGAGGCCTCCAGCTGGCAGAAGGGGTACTGGGAGAAGAGATAGTCCAACTGGGGGGTGGCGGCGGCCTGCACGGCGTTGCCGGGAATGTCCTCCCCCAGGGCGAAGCCATCTAGGATGATAAGGGTTGTGGGAGTTTTCATAGCACCTTTCCTCGGTTCCCGGGGCAGTTGCCCCGTCAGGGTTGCGGACCGTCTTGGTTGGCGGTCTGAATGATCTGCAAAAATTGTTCCACATCCAGGGCGGCCGTGCCGATGAGGCCGCCGTCCACGTCCTCCTGGTTGAGGAGGTCCTGGGCGTTGGCGGCGTTCATGGAGCCCCCATACTGGATGGTGGTGGACCGGGCGATCCGGGCGCCGTAGAGCTTCCGCAGCACCCCGCGGATGGCGGCACAGACCTCACCGGCCTGCTCCGGGGTGGCGGTGTTGCCGGTGCCGATGGCCCAGATGGGCTCATAGGCGATGACCACCCGGCGCATCTCTTCCGGGGTGACGCCGGCCAGGGCGGCTTTCAGCTGATAGGAGATAAACTCCAAGGTGACCCCCAGCTCCCGCTGCTCCAGGTCCTCCCCCACGCACAGGATGGGGCGCAGGCCTGCGTCCAGGGCGGCGTGGAGTTTTTTGTTGATGGTGAGGTCGGTCTCCCCAAACAGGGCCCGGCGTTCGCTGTGGCCGATGATGACGTATTTGACATCCAGGTCGGCCAGCATGGCGGCGGAGACTTCCCCCGTGTAGGGGCCGCTGGTTTCCCAGTGGAGGTTCTGGGCGCCCACGGCCACCCGGCTGTCCTTGAGGATCTTTACGGCGGCAGGGATATCCACATAGGGGACGCACAGGACGATGCTGCACCGCTTCACCCGGGGCAGGGCCCCTTTGAGACGCTCGGCAAAGAGCTTGGTCTCCGTGGCGGTTTTGTGCATCTTCCAGTTGCCAGCGACGATGGTTTTGCGATATTTTCTGTTCATCTGCGCCTCGCCCCCGGTTATTTATCTTCCAGACAAGCGATACCGGGGAGGGTGAGCCCTTCCAAAAATTCCAGGGAAGCGCCGCCGCCGGTGGAAATGTGGGTGAACTGATCGGCCATGCCGCTCTGCTCCACGGCGGAGGCGGAGTCCCCGCCGCCTACGATGGTGATGGCGTCCTTCTGCTGGGCCATGGCGCCGGCGATGGCGTTGGTGCCTTTGGCAAAGGCGGGGAACTCAAAGACCCCCATGGGCCCGTTCCACACCACGGTGCCGGCTCCCTGGATGGCGGCGGTGAAGGCCTCGATGGTTTTGGGACCAATGTCCATCCCCATGAGATTCTCGGGGAACTGGTCCACCTCCACCAAAACCGGCTGGGCATCGGCGGAGAAGTCCTGGGTGGCCAGATTGTCCTGGGGCAGCAGGAGGGTGACCCCCATGTCCTTGGCCTTCTGGATCATGTCCCGGGCGTAGTTTACGTGGCCGGCATCCAGCAGGGAGGTGCCGATGCTCCGGCCCAAGGCCACCTGGAAGGTATAGGCCATGCCGCCGCCGATGAGGATGGTGTCGGCCTTTTGCAGGAGGTTGTTGATCACCCCGATCTTGTCAGAGACCTTGGACCCGCCCAGGATGGCCACCAGGGGGCGCTTGGGCTCCTCCAGGGCTTTGCCCATGAAGTTGAGCTCCTTCTCCACCAGGAACCCTGCCACCGAGGGCAGGTAGTGGGACACGCCCTCGGTGGAGGCGTGGGCCCGGTGGGCGGCACCGAAGGCATCAAAGACGAAGATGTCCGCCAGGGAGGCCAGCTCCCGGGCGAAGTCCGGGTCGTTTTGCTCCTCCTCGATGCGGAACCGGAGATTCTCCACCAGCACGGCCTGGCCGGGCTGCAGGGCGGCGCACTTGGCCTTGGTGTCCGGGCCTAGGACATCCTTGGTCAGGGGAATGGACAGGCCCAGCAGCTTTTCCAGGTGGTCCCGGGCGGAGAAGAGAGAGAGTTCCTTCTTCCACTCTCCGTGGGGACGGCCCATGTGGGAGAGGAGGATGACAGCGGCATTGTGCTCCAGCAGATAGCGAATGGTGGGCAGGGTGGAGACAATGCGGGTGTCGTCGTGGATGATCCCCGTGGCTTTGTCGTGGGGAACGTTGAAGTCACAGCGCAGGAGAATCTTTTTCCCGGACACGTCGATGTCCCGGATGGTCTTCTTATCATAGTTCATCAGAACAAGCCCCTTCTTTTCAATTTTGTCAGGCGGCGCCTCCAGATTCCCGGGGAATCTGCAAGAGCGGAGACGGCCGCCCCCTTCAGTCTCCCTCTCCGCGCAGCTGGGGAAAGTCCAGCTGCCGGAGCGCTTCATAGGTCAAAATGGCGACAGAATTGGCCAGGTTGAGGCTTCGGGCATCCGGCCGCATAGGGATGCGCAAGCACCGGTCCGGGAAGGCCTCCCGGAATGGTTGCGGCAGGCCGGCGGTTTCCTTGCCGAAGAACAGCCAGCACCCGTCCCGGAACTGGGCTTGGGTATAGGGCCGGGGGGCCTTGGTGGTGGACAGCCAGAGGTCTGTGATCTCGTTTTGATGGAACAGGTCCTCTAAGCTATCATACACCCGCAGGTCTACCATGTGCCAATAGTCCAAGCCAGCCCGCTTCACCGCCCGGTCACTGATGTCGAACCCCAGGGGGCCCACCAGGTGCAGCCGGCTGCGGGTAGCGGCACAGGTGCGGGCAATGTTGCCGGTGTTCATGGGGATTTCCGGCTCCACCAGCACGATATTCAGCATGATATCCTTCGCCTCGATCCTGAAAAACTGTCGGTATAACACAGCCTGCATTTTACTGCAATACCGGAAAAAATTCAATATAATCCCGTAAAAAGTTGAAAATTAAGCGGTTTCCTCAAAATAAGAGGGACAGTTCAGGGAAATTCAGCTTGTCGTACAAAAGAATAATTTCCCTGATATGCAGGAAATCCTTCTTTTTGGGGAAAATGACGGTGCCTTTTGGTGATGCAGTCTGGATGGGGCTTCCCCTTGTGTTTTCTTCTGGTTTCCTCTATAATAGAGCCGACATACGGGGCGGGCCGGCAGGCCGGCGCTGCCCCCACAGAGAAAGGACTGGACAACACCATGAAACTGGGAATCGTGGGCCTGCCCAACGTGGGCAAGAGCACCCTGTTTAACGCCATCACCAACGCCGGGGCGGAATCTGCCAACTACCCCTTCTGCACCATCGACCCCAACGTGGGCATGGTCACCGTCCCCGATGAGCGGCTGGACAAGCTGGCTGAGATCTATCAGCCCAAGAAGACCACCCCGGCAGTCATTGAGTTTGTGGACATCGCGGGCCTGGTGAAGGGGGCCTCCAAGGGGGAGGGCCTGGGCAACAAGTTCCTGGCCAACATCCGGGAGACCGACGCCATCGTCCACGTGGTGCGCTGCTTTGACGACACCAATATCATCCACGTAGAGGGCAGCTGCGACCCTGCCCGGGACATCGACATCATCGACCTGGAACTGGTGATGGCGGACCTGGAAATGGTGGAGCGCCGCATCGAGAAGGATACCAAGGCCGGCAAGGGGGACAAGAAGTACCTCCACTCCGCCGAGGTCTTTAAGGGCCTGCGGGACTGGCTCAACGACGGCAAGTCTGCCCGGAGCTACCCCTGTGACGAGGAGGAGAAGGCCATTCTGGCCACCTCCGACCTGCTCACCCTGAAACCGGTGATCTTTGCCGCCAACCTGGACGAGGCGGGGTTCAAGGACCATGACAACAACCCCTATTACCAGGCGGTGGTCCAGGCTGCGGAGAAGGAGGGGGCCCAGGTCATCCCCATCTGCGCCAACATTGAGGCCGACATCGCCCAGATGGACCCCGAGGACCGGGCCCTCTTCCTGGAGGACCTGGGGGTGACCGAGTCCGGTCTGGACCGGCTGATCCGGGCCAGCTATTCCCTCCTGGGCCTCATCTCCTACCTCACCTGCGGGGAGGACGAGTGCCGGGCCTGGACCATTCCCCAGGGCACCAAGGCCCCCCAGGCCGCCGGCAAGATCCACACCGACTTCGAGCGGGGGTTCATCCGGGCGGAGGTGGTCGCCTTCGCTGATCTGGAGGCCTGCGGCGGCTCCATGACCACCGCCAAGGAAAAGGGCCTGGTGCGCTCGGAAGGCAAGGACTATGTGATGAAGGACGGCGACGTGGTCCTTTTCCGGTTCAATGTCTAAGCGGACGGTGCTCATCACCGGCTCCTCCCGGGGGATCGGGGCGGCAGCGGCCCGGCGGTTTGCCCAGGAGGGCTGGGGGGTTGGCCTCCACTGTCACACGGATCTGGCCCGGGCCCAGGCCCTGGCCCAGGAGCTGCGGGCCCTGGGGGGGCCAGTGGGCCTCTACCCCGGGGATGTGGCCGAGCGGGCCCAGGTGGATCAGGTGATGGAGGGGTTCCTCCAGGATTTCGGCCACCTGGACGTGCTGGTGTGCAACGCGGGCCTGGCCCGGCAGGAGCTGTTCACCGACATCTCCCTGGACAGTTGGCGCCAGATGCTGGGGGTGAACTTGGACGGAGTGTTCCACTGCTGCCAGGCGGCCCTGCCCCACATGATTTCCCGAAAGGCGGGGAAGATCATCACCCTCTCCTCCATGTGGGGACAGGTGGGGGCCTCCTGTGAGGTGGCCTACTCGGCGGCCAAGGCGGGGGTCATCGGCCTGACCCGCGCCCTGGCCAAGGAGGTGGGCCCCTCGGGGATCACCGTCAACTGCGTGGCCCCCGGGGTGATTGACACGGCCATGAACGGTGCCCTTTCCCCGGAAACCCGGGCCGCCCTGGCGGAGGAGACCCCCTTGGAGCGCCTGGGCACCCCGGAGGACGTGGCCCAAGCCATCTGGTTTTTGGCCAGCCCGGCGGGGGACTTCTTCACCGGCCAAGTGCTGGCGCCCAATGGGGGATTCATCATCTGAATGGGGGAAGTTCAAAAATTGTTCACATTTTATCGTAGAATCTTCCGGCCAAAAGGTGTATCCTATCTTTAGAAAGAAGGAGGCGGTGCCTATGGCCGATCACAACGCACACACGTACTTCGGTCTGCGGGTCCTGGAGCAGCTCCCGGCAGACCTCCGTACCCACGTTTCCGGCGATATGCCGGCCTTTCACCTGGGCCTGTATGGGCCGGACCCGTTGATTTTTTCCCTTCTGACCAAACACATTTCTGACCGGCTTCACAAGAACTGGCGGACAGAGTCCCTCCCCGGTCTGAGCAAAGCCCTCCAAAAGGGGAGCGCCACCGCCCGCAGCTTTGCCGGCGGTTACGTCCTGCACCAGCTGCTGGACGACACCGTGCACCCCCAGATCTACCAGTGGATGGAGGAGGGGTCCTCCCACTTCCGCCTGGAGATCGCCCTGGACCTCCTCCTGCTGGAGGAGAAGCGCCAGGCCAATTCCCCCAAGGTCTGCACCGAGGGGAAAGACCGCACCGCCCTGGCTGCAGCAGGGATGCTGGCCCCCTTGGGGGCACGGGCTTACCTCAGCGGTCTGTGGCGGATGGCCACCCTGAGCAATGTGTTTTGTGGCCCTGGCCGGCCCATGTCCGCCGGCGTTCGGGCCAAAGAAAAAGTGCAGGCCAAAGAACTCCGGGACCGGATGGAGGCGCAGATCGCCCCGGCGGCCCGGGAATTGGAAAAAATCCTGGTTCAGATTCCCAGCCAGGCAGACAGCCCCAGGCAAGAGCTGCTCCTGTCCCGCACCGGGCGGCGCCCGGCCGGACAACAGCGCCTGGCAGACCTTCGCCGTATGCCTGCGGCGGAGTGAGTCCAACACACCTCCCAACCACTGACCCGGCATGCAGGAGATTTCCTGGGTGCCGGGTATTTTTTTGTCCAGGCGGGCAGGACATGGGCCTTTCCGGCAGGACAAACAGAGGACAACGGGTGTAGTATAGCAGTGTTATATCACGGTGTTACAAAGGAGGCGCGCTGTGTCAACCCAACCGCTGACCACCCTGGAGCGCATCCACCAGGCGGCTCGGCAGGAGTTTTTGGCCAAAGGCTTTCAAAGGGCCTCCCTGCGGAAGATTGTCCAGTCCGTGGGGATGACCACTGGGGCCTTTTATGGCTACTACCGGAGCAAGGCAGACCTCTTTGCCGCCCTGGTGGGCCCGGCCTATGACTACATCCTGGGCCGCTTTCTCCAGGCCCAGCAGGCCTTTGCTGCCTTGCCGCCCCAGCGGCAGGTGGACCAGTTGAGCCAAGTTTCCGGCCGGTGTATGGAGGACATCCTCCACTATGCCTACGACCACCTGGAGGCTTGCCAGCTGCTGCTGTGCTGCGCCGAAGGCACCCGGTACGCCGATCTGGTGGATGAGATGGTGGCCGTGGAGATCCAGGCCACCCACAACTACCAGGACGTGCTGGGCAGCCTGGGGATGCCCTCCCCGCGGATTGACCCGCAGCTGGAGCATATCTTGGTCACAGGGATGTTCCGGGCCTTTTTCGAACTGGTGATCCACGCCATGCCGCTGCCGGCAGCGGAACGGTATCTCCAAGAGATGCGGGCCTTTTACACCGCAGGGTGGATGAAAATGATGGGGCAGACATAATGCCCCATCTTTTTCCCACGATAGTTAGCTTTAGCTAACTATCGACGCAGTGCGTTTTTCTAAAACACAGAAAAAGGAGGAGATTCTTTCCCATGAAGAAGAAACCATCCAACCTCTCCCGCCTGTTGGGCTATGCAGAGGGGCACCGTTTCCTGCTCTACGCCTCCTGGGTGCTCTCGGCGGGCAGTGCCCTGCTGGCCCTGGTGCCCTTTTGGTACATCTGGAAGATTCTGGAGGAGGTGCTGGCCGTGGCCCCACACTTTGCCCAAGCCCAGCACCTGGTAGAATACGGCTGGCTGGCGGTGGGCAGCTCAGTGCTGGCGGTGCTGGTGTATATTGCGGGGCTGATGTGCTCCCACATGGGGGCCTTCCGGGTGGCCACGAACCTGCGTATCCAGGCCATGGAGCACATCGTCACCCTTCCCCTGGGCCTGGCAGAGGCCTTCGGCAGCGGAAAGCTGCGGAAAATCGTCAACGAGTCCAGCGGAGCCACAGAGACCTATCTGGCCCACCAGCTTCCCGACCGGGCAGGGGCCATTGCCACCCCTTGCGGGCTGCTGGTGCTCCTCTTCGTCTTTGACTGGCGGCTGGGTCTGCTGAGCCTGGTGCCGGTAGCCCTGGGCTTTCTCATCATGGTGCGGATGACCGGTGCAGGGATGAAGGAGAAGATGAAGGAGTACCAAAACGCCTTGGACGACATGGCCAACCAAGCGGTGGAGTATGTCCGAGGCATCCCGGTGGTGAAGACCTTCGGCCAAACCATCCACTCCTTCCGGCAGTTCAAGGATTCCATCGACCGGTACCGGGTGTGGGTCATCGCCTACACCAAGGAGCTCCGGGCCCCCATGCTGTGGTACACCACTGCCATCAACGGGGTGTTTGCCTTCCTTATCGCCGGCGGCCTGGCCTTGAGCCAGGGCGGGGGAGACCAGGCTTTCCTGCTGGACCTGCTCTTCTACATCATCATCACGCCGGTGATTGCCCTCACCCTCACCCGAATCATGTTCCAGAGCGAGAACGCCATGATTGTGGATGACGCCCTTCAGCGGATCGACAGCGTGTTGCACCTGGCCCCGCTCCCAGAGCCTGCTCGGCCCAAAGCTCCGGTGGACGGTTCCCTGGCCCTGGAACGGGTGCATTTCGCTTACGACGGGGAACACGAGGTGATTCGGGACCTCTCCCTCACCATCCCCGCCGGGCGAACGGTGGCCTTGGTGGGCCCCTCCGGGGGCGGGAAGAGCACCCTGGCCTATCTTATGGCCCGGTACTTTGACCCCCAAAAGGGAGTGGTGCGCATCGGTGGGGTAGACGCCCGGCAGATGGACAAGGAGACGCGGATGAACACCGTTTCCTTCGTCTTCCAGAACAGCCGCCTGCTGAAGGCCTCCATCCTGGAGAACGTCCGCCTAGGCCGGCCCTCGGCCACCCGGGAGGAGGTCCTCCGTGCCCTGGACCTGGCCCAGTGCCGGGACATCCTGGACAAGCTCCCCCAAGGAATGGACACGGTGATCGGTGCCGGGGGAACCTACCTCTCCGGCGGGGAGCAGCAGCGCATCGCCATCGCCCGGGTGATTCTGCAGGACGCGCCCATCGTTCTGATGGACGAGGCCACGGCCTTCGCGGACCCCGACAACGAGAGCAAGGTCCAAGCGGCCTTTGCCAACCTGGCCCAGGGGAAGACGGTGGTGATGATTGCCCACCGCCTGTCCACCGTGCGGAATGTGGACCGGATCTATGTGATCCGGGACGGCACTGTGGCCGAACAGGGGACCTATCAGGACCTGATGGCCCAGAACGGCCTGTTCCGGCAGATGTGGGACAACTACCAGACCGCGGCCCAGTGGAAGGTGGCCAGAGAGGAGGTACAGGCATGATCGCATGGTTGCAGAAGAAGTATGCCCTGTCTCAACAGGGCGCGAAAGACTTGGTCAAGGGGTGTTTTGCCTGCCTGCTCCAAAACCTGTCCTTCATGGTGCCGGTGGGGCTGCTGTTCCTCTTTGTTCGGGACCTGATGGCCGGCGGTGTCACCGGCGGGGGCAGGGTGGCCTTTTACCTGGCGGGCTGCCTGGTGTGCCTGGTCCTGATCTTCCTGACCACCTGGTTCCAATACAACGCCACCTACTTTGCCACGTATGTGGAGAGCGGGGTGCGCCGGGTGACCCTGGCCGAGCGGCTGCGGCAGATCCCCCTGTCCTTCTTTGGGAAGAAGGACCTGTCCGACCTCACCAGTACCATCATGGCCGACTGCACCTTCCTGGAGCAAAGCTTCTCCCACTTCATCCCGGAGCTGGTGGGCTCCATCTGCTCCACGGTGCTGGTGGCGGTGGGCCTGCTCTTCGTGGACTGGCGGATGGCCTTAGCGGCGCTATGGGTGCTGCCGGTGTCCTTCGCCATTGTGGGGGGATCGGCCAAAGTCCAGGAGCGGATGAACCAGAAAGCCATGGATACCAAGATGGCTGCCGCCGATGGGATCCAAGAGTGCATGGAGACCCTCCGGGACCTGAAGGCCAGCAACGCCGAGAGGCGCTACCTGGCCGGGCTCACGGAGAAGATCCGCGCTGTGGAGCGGCGGTCCATCATCAACGAGTTCTCCCTGGCGGCCTTTGTGGTGAGCGCGTCCCTGATTCTGAAGCTGGGCATCGCCACAGTGGCGTTGGTGGGGTCGGTGCTGCTGGTCCAGGGGAGCCTGGATGTGCTCACCTTCTTCCTGTTCCTCTTGGTGGCCTCCCGGCTGTATGATCCCCTCCAGGCGGCGCTGCAGAACCTGGCGGCCGTCATCAGCACCCGCACCAACATCGCCCGGATGAGGGAGATCCTGGACCATCCCATCCAGCAGGGGACCACCACCCTCACCAACCGAGGGTGCGACATCGTCTTCGATCACGTGGGCTTTGCCTACCACACGGGGGAGCAGGTCCTCCGGGACGTCTCCTTCACGGCCAAGCAGGGGGAGGTCACCGCTTTGGTGGGGCCCTCTGGCGGGGGAAAGACCACCGTCTCCCGGTTGGCCGCCCGGTTCTGGGATTTGGACCAGGGGAGGATCACCGTGGGGGGGATGGACATTGCCCAAGTGGACCCGGAGACCCTCCTGTCCCTGTATGCCATCGTCTTTCAGGACGTGACCCTCTTCGACAACACCATTTTGGAAAACATCCGCATCGGCCGGAAGGATGCCACCGACGAAGAGGTCCTGGCGGCAGCCCGACTGGCCAACTGCGACGAGTTTGCCGAGAAGCTCCCCGAGGGCTGGCACACCCGGATTGGGGAGAACGGCAGCCAGCTCTCCGGCGGGGAGCGGCAGCGGGTGTCCATTGCCAGGGCCTTTTTGAAGAACGCCCCCATCCTCCTTTTGGATGAGGCCACCGCCTCTCTGGACGTGGACAACGAGACCCTGATCCAGACTGCCCTCTCCCGGCTGATCCAGGACCGGACGGTGCTGGTCATCGCCCACCGGATGCGCACCGTGGCCGGGGCGGACAAGATCGTGGTCCTAGACGGCGGTGTGGTGGCCGAGGCGGGCAGCCCCCAAGACCTGCTCCACCAGGGCGGAAAGTTTGCCCGCATGGTCCGCCAGCAGACCGCCAGCCAGACTTGGACGCTTCCCGGGCAAGGCCGGGAAACGGCCCACCCCTAACCTCCACGCAAGGAAAGAACGGCCGGACCCTGTCAAAGGGTCCGGCCGTTCTTTTGGGAAAAGGAAGGGCGCCCTCCTACCGAGCCCTTGCATTGGCAGGTACACTGGGAGGAAAGGAATAAGGAGGAAATGCCCTATGAAACCACGCATCATCACCGGGGAAACCCTGGCCGCTTTCCAGCGGCATCTGCAAGAGGCGGAGCGCCGCCCGGCCACCGTGGCAAAATACCTGCGGGAGATCCAGGCCTTTGCCGGAAGCCTGCGCCCGGGACAGTTGGTCACCAAGGAGGCGGTCTTGGCTTGGAAGGAGGCCCTGGCCCAGCGCTGCGCCCCCAGCACCGTCAACGGCAAGCTGGCGGCCCTGAACACCTTTTTCAGCTTCCTGGGCTGGGGGGAGTGCCGGGTGAAACCCCTCCGCCGCCAGCGGGAACTCTTCCGGGATCCGGGGCGGGAACTTGACAAGGGGGACTACTTGCATCTGCTTGACGCAGCAAGGAAAACGGGAAATTGGCGCCTGTACTATCTCATGGAGACCTTGGCCTCTACAGGGGTACGGGTGTCGGAACTGCAATACGTCACCGTCCAGGCCCTGCACACCGGCCGGGCCTGGGTGGAGGGGAAGGGAAAGGGCCGCCTGGTCCTCCTCACCGCCAAACTGTGCCGGACGTTGGGGAAGTACTGCCGGAAGCGGGGCATTGTCTCCGGCCCGGTGTTTGTCACCCGGAGCGGCCGGCCGCTGGACCGGTCCAACATCTGGCGGGAGATGCGGGCCCTCTGCGCCCAGGCGGGGGTGGAGGCCAAGCGGGTCTTTCCTCACAACTTCCGCCACCTCTTCGCCCGGGCGTTTTATGCCCTGGAGAAGGACATTGCAAAGCTGGCGGACCTCTTGGGCCACGCCAGCGTGGAGACAACACGGATCTATATCATGGAGAGCGGCGCGGAACACACGCGCCAGGTGGAGCGATTGGGCCTGGTCCTCTGACCACAGAATTCTGATTCTGTGGTAACCCCAACCGCGGCACAGCCTGTGTGAGGAAGGGGGGAATCAATGCGAGAAAGCTTGGCGGACTATTGCATCCGCTTTCAGCGGCAGGACCTGCTGTCCCAGTGGGACGGGCCGGGCAACGCCCCGCTGACCCCGGCCACCGTCTCCTACGGCAGCCGGCGGAAAGTCTGGTGGCAGTGTGACCACGGCCACCGGTGGCAGGCGGCGGTGTACACCCGCACCGGCGGGGAGAGCGGCTGCCCCTACTGCGCCGGCAAGCGCCCCTGGCCGGGGTTCAACGACTTGGCTTCCCAGTACCCCGACCTGGCCGCCCAGTGGCACCCCACCCGAAACGGGGACCTCACCCCGGACCAAGTCCTGTGCGGCAGCAACCGCCGGGTGTGGTGGCAGTGCCCCCAGGGCCACCAGTGGAGCGCCATCGTCAAGTCCCGGACGGAAGGGGCCGGCTGCCCCTACTGCGCCAGCCGGCAAGTCAGCGCCGGGTTCAACGACTTGGCCGCCCGCTTCCCCCACCTGGCCCAGGAGTGGCACCCGGAGAAGAACGGGCGCCTCACCCCCCGTGACGTGGTGCCCGGCAGCCGGCGGAAGGTCTGGTGGCAGTGCGCCAAGGGCCATGTGTGGCAGGCTGCCATCGCCTCCCGGGCGGTGGATGGGGCGGGCTGCCCGGTGTGCGCCGGCAAGCAGGTGGCGGCAGGGGAGAATGACCTGGCCACCCTCTTCCCCCACCTGGCCCAGCAGTGGGACCGGGCGCGCAACGGGGCCATGACCCCGGAAACCGTCTCCCCCTACAGCAACCGGAAGGCCTGGTGGGTCTGCGCCCTGGGCCACCGCTGGCAGGCAGCTGTCAGCGCCCGGGCCGGGGGAAGCGATTGCCCCTACTGCGCGGGCCGCAAGGTCCTAGCGGGGTTCAACGACCTGGCCACCAAAGACCCAACGGTGGCCGCGGAGTGGGACCCCACCCTCAACGGCGGCCTCACCCCCCAGATGGTGACGGCGGGCAGCCACAAGAAAGTGTGGTGGCGGTGCAGCGAGAACCACGTGTGGAAAGCCGTGGTCTATGCCCGCACCGGCGCCAAACACTGCGGCTGCCCGGTGTGTGCCGGGAAGGTGAGCCGGCGAAACCAGGTGCGGTACCCCATCCCCACGGGGAGCGGTGCCCGCACCGCAACAAGACAGAAAAAGGAGGAAAGTCTATGAAAGGCAAGGCAAGACGCCTGTTAAGTTGGGTATGCGTGCTTGCACTGTGCATGAGCTTGCTGCCGGTGACGGCGTTGGCGATCGGAACCAATGGATATGCGGAAAATACATACAACGATAAGGAATCCGCGCAAGAAGCCACTGGCGTGACGGCCAACAAAACGGTAAGACCAAATGAGGATGGAACGTATACCGTCACTTTATCTGTAGAAGGGTATACACAGGACTCTAGCACTACCCAAGACCTGCCTGCGGATATTGTTCTAGTGGTGGATACCTCTACCAGTATGGCTGATGAAGTGGGCTGGAAAGTGTGTGGATGCACAGAGTTTACGGAGGAAACCGTCTGGTTTGGCACGATGTATGTCTGTAAGGAATGCGATACAGCCTACAACAACTATCAACCAGATAGCTGTACGAATCGCATCTCCATTAACAGATTGGACGTAGCAAAAGATGCTGCAAAGACTTTTGTCAATGGTTTGTTAGATTCTAGCAACGATGTCCGGATTGGCCTGTATGATTTTTCTGGCTCTAACCGTACGAACGTTGCTTTGACAGATGGTCAGCAAACATTGATCGCTGCAATTGAAGACCTTTATATGCCTAGTTGGGGAAATGGTACTGACTATGGCTTAGGTCTTCGCGGAGCATCAAATATTCTGGCGGAAAGCTCTAATGATCGTCAGAAGTTTGTGGTTTTCTTATCGGATGGGGAGCCTAGTGACGGAGAGAACGGAGGAAGGGAAGCAGCCGATTTGAAGCAAGATGGTGTTACCATCTTTACAGTAGGTATCGATATTGGTAGTGAGTACGGTAATGCTGCTCAGGCCCTAAAAAATATTTCTTCTGAAGATAAGGAAGGGAATAAATATTTTTACGAGGCCTCTTCTGATGGTGATAGCGGAAATGCGTTAAGTGATATTTTAGAACAGATTAAAGAGACCATTCCGTCGTTGATTAACGCTGGCAAGAACGCAGTGATGACCGATGTAATCAACACCGAGTCTTTTGAATTGGTTGATCCTGTCGAAGGTCTTGACCATAAGAATGGCACTTTGACCTGGAATATCGGCGATATCACTGGGACTAAAGAAACGGTTTCTTTTACCATCAAGCCGAAAGAGGGCAATACTGCTACCGGAGCAGTGCATACAAATAGCGATGTCACTCTGTCCTTTGACAGCACTAAGACCGGAACAAAGGTTACTTTTAACGAGGGAGCGATTGGAGATCCTACCGTAGATCTGTATAGTGTGACTTATACAGATGGCGTAGCTGAAGAGGTGTTTTTTGATCAGATAACCTATAACCTGAGACCGGGAAGTGCAACCCCGGCATTCGATGGAACTCCTAAGCGTGAGGGCTATACCTTTGTTGGCTGGAGCGATGGAAAAAACACATACGAAGCGGGTCAAGAACTTCCTCGCGTCTCTGGTGATGTGACATACACCGCTCAGTGGAAAAACAATATGACACCGACAGCGCACGACATTACAATTGAGGTCGTGCTGGACGGGAATACTAGTAGTCCGATTAGCGACGGAAATGTAGACACCTACATTGGTGTAAATCCCTACCAGAACGCCAGCGAGTCTGGCGATGAGAATTGGAACCCTGGTCGCTACAACGAGGGCAAGGTCACCTATGATATCACCTACTACGACTGCAAGGACATCGGCTTTGCGGCGAAGGGTGGTTATGTGATCGAGGCCATTGACGCCGATTTGGTTTATGGCCAGAGCGGGTGCCATGGGATTTATGACACAAGCAATCCGCCAGAAGGTGTTAACGAGGATACGGTTAAAGGCTATGGCGACTACATGGCCGACAACGTCCAGGGTGGCTCTACCGTTACTGTGTATGTGCGGACACTTTACACCGTAGCATATTACTTAGACGGAACTTCTCTGACGGATAGCCCTTATAATGACACCACCCAATATGTGGCCGGGACTACCGAGTTGACTCCTACCACGGGTACGGCCCAGAATCCGAATGGTGATACTTATTATCATGTGGATTGCAGCTGTGCAGATAAAGATAACTGCAAACATGTAGGCTATACCGATGCAACCGGCGGTCAGCCTGAAACTAAGTATGTTGTAACATTCCCGCAGAAGACTCAAATCACCTTGCCTAACCCGCCCATCAAGGCTAACTATAGCGTCGATGGTTGGTATCTGGATGCGAATTGCACCGGTATTCAGTACCAGGCAGGCGGAGCGGTTTCTGTCAGTGATGTGAAGCCCGCAAGTGGAACTGTCATCAAGTTCTACTCCAAGAGCACCGTGAACACGGCCGCCTACACTGTGAAGTATGTCTTCCTTGATGGGAACGGAGATCCGATTCAAGGCACTGAGGACTGGACAAGCGATAACAGCT
>URCB01000036.1 GCA_900546255.1 uncultured Eubacteriales bacterium | reverse complement strand
AACGACTAAAAGACCTGCGTGTGGAGCGTGGCTTGACGCTGGAACAGCTTGCGGAACAGACGCACCTCTCCAAATCTGCGCTTGGCAGCTATGAAGCGGACGAGTATAAGGACATCAGCCACTATGCCCTTATTGAGTTAGCAAAGTTTTACGAAGTGACTGTTGATTATCTGCTGGGCCGTTCCCAAACAAAAAATCACCCAAACGCCGATCTTGCAGACCTGCGTTTGAGCGACGATATGATTGAACTATTGAAAAGCGGGCGGGTGGACAATTCCCTCTTGTGTGAACTGGCGACCCACCCGGATTTTCCCCGGCTCATGGCCGACCTTGAAATCTATGTGAACGGCGTAGCGGGAAAGCAGGTGCAGAGCGCAAACGCCATTGTGGACGCTGTGAGTGCAACGATTATGAAACAACACAATCCCGGCTTGACTGACCCGCAGCTGCGACAGCTTATCGCCGCCCACATTGACGACGACAGCTTTTGCCGCTATGTGATACAGCAGGACATAAACAAGATAGCCCTCGACCTGCGGGAAGCCCACAAGGACGATTTTTTCAGCGTCCCGGAGGACAATCCTCTGGAAGATTTTTTGCAGGCAGCCGAGGAAACCGCCAGCCCGGACAGCGACCCGGAACAGGCGGCGATGGCGTTTATCTGCAAGCGGCTCAAACTGAATTACAAGAAGCTGTCCGAGGAAGAAAAGAAATGGCTGAAACGGATTGTGCAGAAGTCGAATTTGCTGAAAAATCCAAAGCCGCAACGTGGACGGAAGTAAAATGCGATAAGCATGAATTTGTCGGAGAACATATATGAAAATATATAATGTAGGGAACAGAGTTATGAATACATATCTTTATCGGATTAAAGATGGGTATGTAATGATTGATACTGGATATGAAAATAGTTATCAAAAGTGCACTTCATCTATGAAACGACAAGGAATTTCATGGGATGATGTCAAATATATTTTTCTAACACACGCTCATGATGACCACGCAGGCTTTTTGAAAGAAGTATTGGATAAACATTTAAATATTACTTGTATTATAAGCGATAAGGCATTTCCAGTTTTAGCCAAAGGGCAAAATTCTTTCAATGGGGGGTGCAGTAGCAGATTAGCTTTGTTCTTCTGTTGCATTATGAAAATATTGGGTAATGGAAAGCATCTTTTTCCTGCAATAAATAAAACCTACGCAAATAGACTGATTAGTATAACAAAAGATAATATCACTGAAATAGAAAGTATATTGTCTGGCAAAATATTATTTACGCCAGGCCATACGACAGACTCTATTTCTTTAAGGGTGAAAAACTTGATATTCTGTGGAGATGCCGCTATGAACGGTGTGCCAAGTCTACACAGGATAACGATATGGATAGAAAATAAAAAAGAGTTTGAAAATTCATGGCAAGTATTATTGAGCGAAAATGTAGAGTATATTTACCCGGCACACGGAAAACGATTTAAAAGTAGTGATTTGCATAAGTTCAAAGCGAAAATCAATAAGATTAAGTTATATCCTTTGAAGTGATAATAATATCATAATTTCTTAGCCTTTGGGATTGATAGCAAAGCCAGCCGAGCCAGTCAACGGTCAAGATGAACGGCGCATAAATGCGCCGCCGTTGACAGTCCCGCCCGTCTTTGCTGATGGGCAATCAAGGCGGGAAAGCCCTAAAATGGCTTCCCGCCCATTTCAATCTTGAGAGAAGAAACGCTCCAAAATCAGAAAGAGAGCGGTAAATCTGAATTGCGAGGGAGAATGTAGATGAATCAAGGAAGAATTATTGTGATTACAGGTTCGCCGGGAACAGGAAAGACAACAACTGCGTCGATTGTCGCAAAAGAATCGAACATGGATAAATCTGTGCATATGCACACAGACGACTTTTTTCATTATTTAAGCAAAGGAGCAATACCGCCGCATTTACCAGAGTCCAACGAACAAAATTTAGTTGTCATTGAAGCCTTTTTAGAAGCTGCAAAGCGCTATGCCCGCGGCGGATATGATGTAATTGTAGATGGAATTGTCGGGCCGTGGTTTTTAGAACCATGGAGAGCCCTTGTTCGAGAAGATTATGAAGTACACTATATTGTTTTAAGAGCCAGTAAAGAAGAAACTATGAAACGAGCTGTGGAACGTTCAAAATTAGACAGAAAAACAAATGTTGAATTAGTAGAAACAATGTGGGAGCAATTTTGTAATTTGGGGATATATGAATCGAATGTTATAGAAACGACAACCTATTCTATCCAAGAGGCTGTTTTTGCAGTAAAAGAAAAAATTTCAAGTGGAGCCGCATTGCTATCTTAAACGATTTCTAAAAATCGAAATTTCATTTATCAGAGAAATAGCAAAGCCAGTCAACGGTCAAGATGAACGGCGCATAAATGCGCCGCCGTTGACAGTCCCGCCCGTCTTTGCTGATGGGCAATCAAGGCGGGAAAGCCCTAAAATGGCTTCCCGCCCATTTCAATTATGAGAAAAGAAACACTCCAAAATCAGAAAGAGAGCGGCCAAGCACTTTGAGGGATTGGTCGCCTTGTTCACCCATTCAGCGGGACGGCGGGTGGCGGTCAAGGCCGGGTGTAAGCCCGTTCATTTCAGCCTTGACGGTTGCCCGCTGTCCTGTTACTTTTCCGGGAGTGTAGCCACAACTTCGGGACACTTTGTCCACAAGTCGGAGCGTAGGACGAGGGACGGGGGCTTTCATATACGCCCTGTCTGCTGATGAAACCAGACCTGCGCTTGCGGCTCCACGCCACGCAAGCACAGCCCTGTTTTCCTGCCGCTTCAAATGCCCTTGCCCTCCCCGGCGGCAACGGCATTTTCACGGCAACGCCGACAGAGCGTATAACACACTACACTTTGCTTCGCAAAGTCGTGTGCCAAATGGGGGCGTTGCCCCCTTTGGAAACCCCCACAAGAAAAGGCGGTACGCTACCCCTCCACGGGGCGCATACCGCCTTTTCTTGTTATCCAGCCCTCCGGCTGTATCGGTTGAGCAAAAGTCAGCGTGGGATTGATGTGGTATCTTTAACTTTGAGAAACTCCGGTCTCCCAGTTGGACACGGTCTGGCGGGAGACCAGGATCCTCTCCGCTGCCTGCTCCTGGGTGAGGCCGGCTTGGGTCCGGGCCTGCCTGAGTTTTTTGCCAATCTCCATGGGATCGCCTCCTTTTCCCCTCCAGGGTACCACGGGAGGGGGGATTTGTCTGCCAAAAGGCTTTGACATGGGGGTAAAAAAGGGCCGGCACGGGTTTGCCGTGCCGGCCTAGAAGGGAAAATTTAAGGATTCTCCTGCCAGCCTTTGCAGAAGTCCCCCCAGCCCCGGAAGTTCTGGGCGCACTGGGCCAGCTGGTCGCAGGTGAGTTCCACGGCGCTGTTGGCCGAGCCCGCTGCGGGGAAGACGGTGTCAAACCGCTGCAGGGAGATGTCCAGGTACACATCGGCGGTGTCCTTGATGGCGAAGGGGCACACCCCGCCGATGGCGTGGCCCACCAGGTCCGTGACCTCCTCCGGGGTGAGCATTTTGGCCTTGGTGTGGAAGGCGGCTTTGAACTTGGGGTTATCCACCTTGGCATCGCCGGCGGCGATGATGAGGACGGCCCGGTCCTCCACCTTAAAGGAGAGGGACTTGGCGATGCGGGCGGGGATGACCCCGGCTGCCTGGGCGGCCAGCTCCACGGTGGCGCTGGAGGTGGAGAACTCCAGGATCTTATCCGCCAGGCCGAAGGGGGTCAGATAGTCACGAACAGCTGCAATGGACATGGGAAAGTGCCTTCTTTCTATCTGGAATGCATGGGATTTGGTTCCTATTCTACTATAAGCAAGGTGATCTGGCAAGGAGGAAACGCCGGGGAATGGGAGCGTGGAAGACGATTTCTCCGGGCACATGGAACCTCTCTTATGGAAACTGCCCCAATGACCCTGCCGGAATGACAAAGGCGGGGCTTTCCCTTGCGCCATATCCAACCTTTCCTCGCTTGGCGCTATTGGCCATGCAGGTTTTCTCCATCCGTGAGAAAAAGCGTCGATTAATCTCTGATGCCCCTGTTGTGAGCAAGAGACCCCCGTCATTTGCGCCCCTATCCCCTTTGTGCTACAATAGCCTCCAAGACAAGGAGGGAGCGATCATGGATCAGAAACAGCCCATCCGGGGGCGCTTTGCCCCCAGCCCCAGCGGGCGGATGCACCTGGGGAACCTCTTTGCCGCCCTGCTGGCCTGGCTGGACGTCCGCAGCCTAGGGGGCGAGATGGTCCTGCGGATGGAGGACCTGGACCCCCAGCGGTGCAAGCCCGCCTACCTGCCCCAGCTGGCCCAGGACCTTCTCTGGCTGGGCCTGGACTGGGACACCGGCTGGCAGCCGGGGGACACAGCGTACACCCAGAGCCACCGCACCGCCGTGTACCAGACCGCCTTTCACCGGCTGGAGGAGCAGGGCCTGGTCTACCCCTGCTTCTGTACCCGGAAGGAGCTGCTGGCGGCCTCTGCCCCCCACGCCTCTGACGGGGCCCGGGTGTATGATGGCCGGTGCCGCCGCCTGTCCCCCCAGGAGAAGGCGGCCCTCTGGGACAGCGGCCGGTCCCCGGCCTGGCGGGTCCAGGTGCCGGCGGAGACGGTTTCCTTTGTAGACGGCAATTACGGTCCCCAGGCCCAGCGGCTGGACCGGGACTGCGGGGACTTCATCCTCCGCCGGTCCGACGGGGTCTATGCCTATCAGCTGGCGGTGGCGGCAGACGACGGGGCCATGGGGATCACCCGGGTGGTGCGGGGGTGGGACCTCCTCTCCTCCACCCCTCGGCAGATCTGGCTGCTGGAACAGCTGGGCTACCCAGTGCCCGCCTACTGCCACGTCCCCCTCCTCCTGGCCCCGGACGGCCGGCGGCTGTCCAAGCGGGACCGGGACCTGGACGTGGGCTACCTCCAGACCCACTCCACCCCGGAAAAGGTCACAGGGCTGCTGGCCTGGCTGGCAGGGCTCCAGCCCCGGCCAGAGCCGGTGCAGCCCCGGGAACTCATCGGGGACTTCGCCTGGACCAAGGTGGGCGCCCAGGACAAGGTGGTGGACGAGGCGGCCTGGCAGGCCCTCTAGTCCTCCTGGAGCTCCTGCCGGAGGAACTGGATGGCCTTTTTCTCCAGCCGGGAGACCTGCACCTGGCTCACCCCTAGAATCTTTGCCGTCTTGTCCTGGGTGAGCCCCTTGTAGTACCGCAGCAGGATGAGCATCCGCTGCTGCTGGGGCAGGCGGTCGATGGCGGTGCGCAGGGCCACCCGCTCCACCAGGTCCTCCTCGGGGGAGGCCACCATCCCCTCCAAGGCCAGGCCGGTCTCGCCGGACTCCGCCTGGAGGGAGGCCACCGCCGCCGTGGCCAGGTCGGCAGCGGCAATGTCCTCCGGGGTGAGGCCGGTGGCCTGGGCCAGTTCCGACAAAGTGGGCTCCCGCCCCAGCTGGGCGGTGAGCTGGTTCCGGGCCCGGTGGATGGCCAGGGCCTGCTCCTTCTGGCCCCGGCTCACCTTCACCGGCCCGTCGTCCCGGAGGAAGCGGCGGATCTCCCCGGCGATCTTGGGCACGGCGTAGGTGGAAAACTGGGTGCCGAAGGCCAGGTCAAACCCGTGGACGGCTTTCAGAAACCCCAGGCAGCCCAGTTGGTAGAGGTCCTCGCTGTCCTGCCCCTTCCGGGCGTAGCGTTTCACCACGCTCCAGATGAGCCCCTGGTTCTCCTCCACCAGACGGCTGCAGGCCCCTTGGTCCCCGGCCTGGGCGGCCTGGAGGAGGGTGGCGGTTTCGGTGGGGATCACGCCTTCCCCCCAGCCCGGAGGGCGAAGCGCTTGCGCATGGTCACCGTGGTCCCCTTGCCGGGGGTGGAGCGGACCTTCACGGCGTCCATGAAACTCTCCATGATGGTAAAACCCATGCCCGAGCGCTCCTCATTGCCGGTGGTGAAGAGGGGGGTGCGGGCCTGTTCGATGTCCGGGATGCCCACCCCCCAGTCCCGGACGATGAGCTCCAACTCGTTGCCGGGGTAGAGGCGGAGCTTCAGCTCCACCTTTCCCAAGGTGTCCGGGTAGGCGTGGACGATGGCGTTGGTCACCGCCTCGCTGACGGCGGTTTTCACGTCCCCCAGCTCGTCCAGGGTGGGGTCCAGCTGGGCGGCGAAGGCGGCAGCCGCCGACCGGGCAAAGGACTCGTTGGCCGACCGGGAGGGGAACACCAGGGAGACCTGGTTGGTGTATTTGATGGTACGCATGGTATGTACTCTCCTTTCAGGTGAGGGGGATCAGCCGTTGGAGCCCGGCAGCCCGCAGAACCCGGGCGGGCTGCTCCGGCAGGCCGGTGACCTGGATGGTTCCGTCCAGCTCCCCCATCCGCTGCCACAGACGGAGAAGGACGGCGATGCCGGAACTGTCCATAAAGGTGATGCCGGCGCAGTCCACAATGAGCTGGCGGGGGAGCACCTCGTCGATGGCCTGGTCCAGGTCCTGGAGGACCCCCTTGACCCGGTGGTGGTCAATCTCCCCCGACAGGGTGACGGTGAGGATGCGGTTGTGGGTGGTATAGGCGACAGCCATGGAAAAAACCCCTTTCTTTGGTGGGTGGTCAAGACGAAAAAACGCCGTGTACCCAGGTGGGTACACGGCGATTATACGATATTATGCTGGAAAATACTGTCAAACAAGGGCGGGGAGAGTGGTTAGGCCTCCGGCGCTGCAAGGGTGGGTTGTGGTTCCTGGAGAATGTCATCCCACAGGACGCACCAGAGGTCGTAGGCGTTTTCTTCGGTGGCTTCCTGTTGGATGCGGTCCTGGAAAGAGAGCAGACGGTCCAGCTGGGCCTGGATCTTCTGGTTGGCCTCCTCCTGGGTCTGAATGGCGGCATCCTGGTCCAGTTCAGCGGGGTCCATAGGGGGAAGGGATAGGAGCACCCGACAGGTGGCGATCCGGTCCTCCGTGGTGCGAAGCAGCCGTTCCAGGGTGACCGGTGTGGTTTCTGGCGGCAAATCTTGGGTGCGCAGGTTGAGGATCGCGGCGATTTTGGCCTGGATGGCCCCGGCTTGCTCGGACTCTTCCAGGGAGTAGCTCTCCTCGTCACCCAGAGCATTGAACAGGGCTTCCAACTGGGAAGTGTCCAGGTCTTCCAAGGCGGTGGGCTGCTGGCCGGATAGAATGGCATCTACCTGGGCACTTCCAAGGAGTTGATGCAGGGTATGGACGGCGTCTGCCGCCTGGGAAGGACGGGAGGAGGGAACAGATGCTGGTGCGTGGGCAGCAGCCCCCAGGGCGACAGAACCTAGGAGAATGGCAAGGCAAAGCAGGGGAATGGATCGACGGGGATGTTTCATAGGGAAGTCTCCTTTCTAAAAAGCAGCGGAGGGGTTATTCTTTTTGGGTGACCCCCTCCCCCACGGCCAACAGTTCCTCCACAGGCAGTTGGGCAGACAGGAGGAAAGAGTACCCGCTCTCTTGATCAAACCACACCAGCGTGTGCGAGGAACCTTCTTGGGCGGTGTATAGATGGCCGGGAAGGCCGCGTACACTGACCTCGGTTCGGGTGGTGTTTCGGTTGGTCAAGGACCACCCGCCCCCAGTGGATAGGCGCTGGTAACGGAACTGAAGGGTTTGCCCGGTGTGTTCGTCAGCATAGACCATCTCCACCCAGGTACCGAAGTCCTCCCAGTGGAGTAGGGTATAACCCTCCGGCAAGTTCGTAGGAACCCAGCGCGGCAAGGAATCCTGGGAGATGTCCCCATGGAATTGGTAAGCGGTGTAGGTGTCCTCCTCCCGGAAAAACCACCGGCTCACCGCCGCCCGGGCCTCCGGGCTGACCATCATCACCGCCCCGAAGGTCAAAGACAGGGCCAGCACCGCGCAGGCCACGCCCCGCAGGGCCCGGGCCCAAGGGGGCCTGGCCTGCTGCCGGAGGAGCCCTTGGGGGTTCCGCAGCAGCCTGCGCCGCCACCGGCGGTAGACCCGGGAGGGGGGAACGTCGGCAGGCGCCGCGGCTAGGGCCTGGTGGTAATCCGCTGCCGCGGCGTCCAAAAGGGCCCGACGGATGCGCTGGAGTTCTTCAGCGGATTCAGTCATGGTATCCCGCCTCTCGTAAGTTTTGTTGGAGGAGTTTCCGGCCCCGGCTCACCCGGGCGCTGACGGCGTCCACGGACAGGCCCACGGCCTGGGCGATGGCCCGGTCGGTCCACTCCCAGAGGAACTTCAGTTCCAGAATGGTGCGGTACTGCTCCGGCAGGGCCCGGATCAGGTCCACGAGCCCCTGGACGTCCCCGGCCTCTGGGGCGGGGGCATCCCAGTCCGGGTCCAGGGGCAGGTGCCGCCCCTCCTTTTCCAGGAGGGAGTAGGCGGTGTGCTTCACAATGACGACCATCCAGCCCAGCCGCCGGTCTGGGGGGATGGCGAAGAAGGTCTCTGCGTGTTGGAGGCATTTCATCCAGGCCTCCTGGCAGACCTCCTCCCCCAGGACAGGGCTGCCGGTGAGGGAACGGGCATAGCGAAGCAAGCCCTGCTCGTGGGTCTGAAAGAACAGGGTGAAGATGCGTTTTTCTTCGGGACGCTCCAGGGCGGACAAGAGCAGCGGCAGCATATGGAGTTCACTCCTCTATAGATAGAACGGTTGAGAGGGCCATTTCCTGACAGGATTTTCAGAAATTTTTGAAAAAAGGGAAGGGCACCCCTCTGCCGCGGCGCGGAAACGAAAAAAAGCAGCCCGCTGGGGCTGCTTTTTCTCGGAAGGGTTAGGCTTTGGGGTCTCGGAACTGCCCCCGGATCAGCTTTCCGTTGGCGTTGTGGGCCAGGGCGGGGACGAAGGCCAGGTCCCGGATCTTTTTAAACCCGGCGCAGGCCTCGTTGTGGAAGGCCATCAGCGCCTCCCGAAGGGCGGGGGAGGGGGCGTATCCCGGGGCCAGGGTCACATAGACCTTCACCTTCTGGCCCAGGTCGGGGTCGGGTTCCCCGGTGGCCAGACATTCGGCCACCGCCGGGTGGCGGGAGAGGGCCTCCTCGATCTCCACAGGGCTCACCCGGTAGCCTTTGGTTTTGATGATGCCGTCGGATCGGCCCAGGTAGTAGAGGAAGCCGTCGGCGTCCCGGGTGGCCAGGTCGCCGGTGTGGAAGTAGTCCCCGTCCCAGAGGCGGCGGTTGGCCTCCTCGTCGTCCAGGTAGCCCATCATGAGGCCCTGGGGATGCCGGCCGCCGTCGGCCACCAGGATGATCTCCCCCTGCTCCCCCGGGGGGGCGAAGGTGCCGTCCTCTCGGAGGATCTCCACGTGGTACTTGGGCAGGATTTTCCCCACGGAGCCCTCCTTCCGTCCCATCACCTGGGAGGCCGAGGCGATGAGGCCGGCCTCGGACTGGGCATAGCCCTCGTAGAGGACGTGGCCGGTCTGCTGGGTGACGGTCTGGGCCAGGTCGGGGAGGAGCTTTTCCCCGCCCACGGCGTAGTTGGTGATGGAGGAGAGGTCATACCGGTCCATCCCCACTTGGGTAAGCAGGCGGTAGACCGACGGCTGGGCCATGATGCTGGTGGCCTTGGCCTCGGCCAGGAAGGCCAGCACCTGCTCCGGGGGGAAGCGGTCGTAGTCGTACACCAGCAGAGTCCCCTGGAGGAGCCACTGGCCGTAGAACTTGGTGCCGGAGACCACCTCCCACCCGGTGTCCCCGGTGGCGAAGTGGCGGGAGCCCTTGTGGACGTCCTGCATGTACCGGGCCCCCCAGTAGTTGGCCAGGGGGAAGGCGTGGTCATGGAGGACCCCCTTGGGCAGCCCCGTGGTGCCCGAGGTGAAGTAGAGCAGGAGGGGGTCGGTGGCCAGGGTGGGCACCCGGTCCAAGGTGCCCGGCTGCTGGGGCAGGGCGGCCAGAAGATCCAGGAAACCGTCTTCCCCAGGGCCCAGGGCGAACCGGAGGGGGACCTGGGCCTGCTCTGCGGCGGCCCAGATGTTCTCCGCCGCAGGCCCCTCCCGGCAGGTGACGACGCAGCGGACCTTCGCCTTCTCCATCCGGTAGCGGAAGTCCTCCGCGGTGAGGCGGTAGTACACCGGGGCCAGGAGCAGGCCCAGCTTGTGGGCCGCCAGGGCCACGATCCAGTAGCTCCAATGGGTGCGCAGGGCGGTCATCACCACGTCCCCGTTCTGCAGGCCGTGGCTGCGCAGGAGGTTGGCCGCCTGGTTGCTGAGGGTTTTCAGGTCGCCGAAGGTCAGGCGCTTTTCCTCCCCCCGGTGGTTCCGCCAGAGCATGGCCAGGCGGTGGGGGTCCAGGTCCCCCAGGGGGTCGATGACGTCGTAACCGTAGTTGAAGTCCTCTTCGTACTGGTAGGACCATTGGGTGACCTGGCCGGCCTGGTCCATAGTCTCCCGGAGGAAGCGGGTATAGAATTCTGCCATGTCGGTTCTCCTTATTATAATATGGTATAAAAAGGAAACTCCCGTGGACTGCCCACGGGAGTTCTGGGAAGTGGCCTTACTTGCCGATGTAGGTGTACACTGCCGAAGGCCGGCCACCGGTGGAGTAGTCCACGCCGCCGATGACGCTGTTTTTGTCGATGAGGTAGTTCATGTACCGCCGCAGGGTCACCCGGGAAAGGGAGACGTTTTTGGCGATGTCTTCGATGGAGAGCTTTTCGCTCTTGTGCTCCCGCAGGAAGGAGCAGATGATCTCCAAGGTGACCGGGTGGATGCCCTTGTCCACAAACTGGCCGCTGCGCTGGCCCTCCGGGGCGATGACCTTGTCCAGCTCCTCCTGGTTAAAGGCTTTGTCGCCGGAGAAGGCCTCCTTCCGGGCCACGAACTTCTGCAGGGCGGTTTGGAAGCGGTTGTAGTCAAAGGGCTTGATGAGGTAGTCCGACACGCCGTAGGAGTACAGCTCGCTGACGTGCCGGGCCTCGCTGGCGGCGGTGACCATGATCACATCGGCCAGGATGCCCTCGGCCCGGAGTTTGACGAGAAAGGTGCGCCCGTCCATGACGGGCATGTAGTAGTCTAACATGATCAAGTCGACAGGATGGGTGCGCACAAAGTCCAAGGCGTCCTGGCCGTTTTGGAAAATCCCGGCGATGGCCATCTTGCTGTTGTGCTCTACATATTGTTTGTCGATCTCGGCGACCATGGGATCGTCCTCTACGATGATAACTTGATACATACAAATCCCCCTCAGGAAACTGAGTTTATATTCAATTATACCTGGAAAACTTCGAAAAGGCAAGATCTGCGGGGAAAAAGTTAGAAAGAGAGGGCACAAAAGATTTGCAAAAGGAGAAAAAGTTTACAAAAGGGCTTCTGCCCCCGGGGAAACCTGGGAAAACAGGAACGGACGCGGCAGCTGCCGCGTCCGTTGCGTTGCGTGTGAAAACGTTGCGCTTACTCCCAGGCTTCGGTTTTCCCTTCCAAGCCGACGTTGGCGGATTTGAACTCGGGGTTCTTTCCGGCCTTGCGCTGTGTGGTATAGTCCTTGAGGACTTTAACAGCGGTGCGGCTGAGGATGAGGATCACCGGGACGTTGATGATGACCATCAGGGCCTGGAAGAGGTCAGCGGTGTCCCATGCCAGCTGCATGGTGATGATGGCGCCCAGCATGACCACAATGGCAGCTACAATGCGGAAGCCGGTCATAAAGTTGTGGCTGGGGATGCGCTTAAAGATGAAGCGCAGGCAGCCCTCGCAGTAATAGTAGTTGCCGATGAGGGTGGTGAAGGCGAACAGTGCCATGGACACAGCGATGAAGACGGGGCCGAAGTCCCCCAGGGCGGTCTGCAGGGCGGCCTGGACATAGGGGGCGCCGGCGGCCTCCGTGGTGGGCACCACGCCGGAGCACAGGCACATCAGCGCGGTGGCGGAGCAGATGAGCAGGGTGTCGATGAACACGGCCAGCATCTGCACCAGGCCCTGCTTGGCGGGGTGGGAGACGTCAGCGGTGGCAGCGGCATTGGGGGCAGAACCCATACCGGCCTCGTTGGAGTACAGGCCCCGCTTGATGCCTTCCATCATGCAGGAGCCGGTGAAGCCGCCGAAGATGGCGGGGAAGTCGAAGGCGCTGGCGAAGATGTTCCGGAACACCTCGGGGACGATGGAGGCGTTGCCCACCACCACCACCACGGCCACGGCCACGTAGAAGATGCCCATGATGGGCACCAGGGCGCCGGTGATCTTGGTCAGCCGCTTGGCCCCGCCCATGACGCACACGGCGAAGAGAAGGGCCAGGATGATGCCGATCACCAGGGGGGTGCTGCCCTCATGGTAGAAGGAGAAGGCGGAGAAGGAGGACTGGAGGTTGTAGGAGGCCAGCATGTTGTAGCCCACGGCGTAGGTGAGGATGATGATCACCGCGAAGATGACCCCCAGCCAACGCTTTTTCAGAGCCGTCTCCATGTAGTAGGAGGGGCCGCCGAAGTAGGTGCCGTCGGGATTCTTCCGCTTATACACCTGGGCCAGCGTGGACTCGATGAAGGAGGTGGCCCCGCCCAGGATGGCGGTCATCCACATCCAGAACACGGCGCCGTAGCCGCCCATGCAGATGGCGGTGGAGACGCCGACGATGTTGCCGGTACCCACCCGGGAAGCGGTGGAGACCATCAGTGCGCCGAAGGAGGAGATGCCCCCCTTGGTCTTGGGCTTTTCCGACACCACCCGGAAGGACTCGCCCAGCAGGCGGACCTGCATGAACTTGCTGCGGAAGGTGAAGAACAGGCCGGCGGCCAGGAGCAGGAAGGGGACCCAGGGCATGTACAGGACCCCGCTGATGGCAGTGACAACCTTGTCAATGCCGTCAAGCACTTGGTTCATGGGAATCACTCTCTCTTTTTCAAAATTTTACTTGCGATGGGGACATGTAAAACTATTTTACAGGAAACGGCAAGAAATTGCAAGAAAAATATACAAAATGTAAAAAACAGGAAACCAAAATCCCGTGCAAAAACGCACGCGCCTGGCGGGAAACCTCCCGGCCGGGCGCGTGCGCGGAGAAAATGGGGCGATGTGGATGGGGAAAGGGACGGGAATTACGCCTCGGTGTTGGCGTTGGCGTGGCTGAACATGGCCGCTCTGCGCTCCTCCTTGGTGGTCTTGTTCCGCTGCACGGCGGAGACCAGGTAGAGGATGACGCCGATGACCATCCAGCCCACGAACATGAGGCTGGCGGTCTTGCCCATGTACACGGGGTTGTTGGGCACGAAGAGCAGGATGAACACCACGGTGGTCACGATGGCGGAGAAGCCGCCCATGGCGATGCCGCCGGGGATCTTATAGGGCCGGGGCAGGTCGGGCTCGGTCTTCCGCAGGCGGATGAGGGAGTAGGACGTGATGGTCCAGGACAGCACGAAGGCCGCCGCGGAGAAGGAGGTGATGTCGCCAATGAGGCCGGCGCCCAGGAAGGGGCCGATGAGGGACAGGATCAGGCACACCAGCAGGCCGGGAACGGGGATGCCGTTCTTGTTCTGCTTGGCGAAGATGTGGGGCACCAGATAGCCGCGGCCCATGCCCATGAGCAGGCTGGCGGAGGCCATGAAGAAGCCGTTCCAGGTGGTGAACAGGCCGGCGATGGCGCCGATGGTGATCAGCCAGTAGAGAACCTCGCCGGCAACGCCGGGATAGAGGAAGGTGAACACGGTGGCGGCGCTGGGGTTCTCCATGTGGGCGAACTCCTTCCAGGGCCAGGCATAGCCGAAGCAGATCAGCAGGATGGCATAGAAGATGCAGGCCAGGACGACGGACATAACCACGGTCTTACCCACGTTGGTGATGTCGCCGCCGGCGTCCTCCACGCCCTGGGGGATGGTCTCAAACCCAGCCAGGAAGAAGGGGGCGGAGGCCAGGATGGCCATCATGCCGCCGAACATGCTGCTGTGGGAGACCTCCTTGAGGCCCTCGGAAGCGGGGCCGTAGATGGAGGGGTCGGTGACCTCATAGATGGGCTGCCAGTTGCTGGCGTTGCCCCCTACCAGGGAGGCGATGGCGCCCACGATGCCGGCGCCCACCAGGACGAAGCAGAGCACCTTCTGCAGGGTGGCGGCAGCTGCCAGGCCGCGCATGTTCAGGGCGAACAGCAGCAGGGAGCAGATGGTGCCGATGATGATGGTGACCAGGTACACGTCGGTTCCGGCGATCTGGTAGAGGGGGTCACCGGCCTTGATGTTGGGGATCAGATAGCCCAGCACGTCGGTGATCTGGATGGCCTCCCAGGGGATGATGGACACGAAAGCGCCAAAGGCAGCCCAGCCGGAGATGAAGGACACGGTCTCGTTAAAGGCGCGGTAGGCGAAGGCCATACCGCCGCCGGCCACGGGGAGCATGGGAACCAGCTCGCAGTAGCACAGGGCAATGGGGACCATCATGACCAGAGCCAGGATGTAACCGATGCCTGCGGGGATGGGGCCGCCGCAGCTGGTCATCCAGCTGTTGATGGAGACGGCCCAGCCGACGCCGACGATGGCGCCGAAGCCAATGCAAAAGAAGTCAATTGCACTGACGCCTTTCTTTTCGGGTTGATTACTCATACAAGTACCTCTTTTCTGTCTTGTGCGCTCCCCTACGGAGCGCGGGATTGGAGAAGCCCGTCGAATTTTTGGCGGGCGGGGTTCCCTCGCGCAGCGCCCCTCCTTTCACCCAAAGGGAACAATTGTGGAAAAAGAATTAAAAAAAGCGACATAAACCGAGTTCTAATTATAAAAACTGTCAATAAGAATGTAAACTTGAGAAAGCTTATGGCGCGCTAAAAAAATTTTAGGACAAAATGGGTACTGTCGGAAAAATGCAAAAAGCAGCCGAGGTTCGGCTGCTTCTTGCTATCTAAAATGACACAGGGAAAGTTGGTTTCGGTCGGGAAATCCAGAAAATGGCATCCTTCCCGCCCAGAAAAGACGCCCTTTGGCCTGCTTGGAAGAAGAAGGGCGAACAGGCTACCCAGCCAAAACCGGTATGGCGTTTTGCGCCGCGGCCCCCTGCTTTGGGGCCGCCGATTAGTATACTCGGGGGGCTACCATTTGTAAAATTGAGAGGCTTTATGTCGACATAGAAAAAATCATGTAGACTTTTTGTAGAAAGTGTGATATACTCTCGTCGGCCCTGGCCGTTTATATGGGCCAGTGCTGCTTATTCCATAAGACCACAGCAACCATCAAGGAGGGATGAGCGAATGGGTAAATATGCACCGGTTCTGAAGGCCGCCGAATGCGGCAGCATGACCCGGGCAGCCCAAACCATGGGTTACACCCAGCCAAGCCTGGGGTACATCATCAACAACATCGAAAACGAATTGGGCGTCAAAATCTTCTACCGAGACCAGCGCGGCGTGACGCCCACGGAGGTGGGGGTCGGCCTGCTGGATATTATGCGGCAGATCGAAGCCATGGAGAACCGCCTCCAAGAGACCGCCCGGGTCAGCAAGCAGGAACTGCTGCGGGTGGGGATCCTCTCCAGCGTGGCAGCCCAGTGGATGCCGGAGATCCTGGAAACCTTCTACCAAGTCTATCCCGAGGTGGTGGTGAAACTGGAGAACGAGCCCTACTACCTCACCGGGGAACTGGGGGTCAAGGAGCACAAGCTGGACTGCTGCTTCTTTGCAGGCCGGTGCCCCTCGGGGCTGGAGGCCCTGCCCCTCTATGAGGACCTCTACTACCTGGTGGTGGGGGCTGACAGTGAGTTGGCCAACCTCCAGGAGGCCTCCATCTGGGATATGGTGGACAAGTACCAGTTTATCCCCACCAACGAGAGCACCGACACCGGCAGCGCCATACACGAGATCTACCAGCAGTTTGCCCAGTCCAGCCACCTGGACTTCCAGCCCCAGGAAAACCAAATGGCCATCGGCCTGGTGGAGAAGGGGATGGGCATCACCGTCCTGCCTGGGCTGGCCCTGCTGGACCTGATCCCCAACCGGGCGGTGAAAGTGATTCCCCTGAAGGAAAAGCTGGCCAGAACCGTCAGCCTCCTCTGTCCTCGGGAGGCCGAGCGCTCTCAGCTGACCAACGTGTTCCTCCGCCTGACCCGCCAACAGGTGGAGCAGTGGAAGCAGGAACAGAAAACCAAGCGGCCTTGGCTCCAGTGACCGCTGGAGGACAGGCCATCCAACCCTGCCGGCCCCGCCGGAGGAACCGCCCCAGCGGTTCCCTGGCAGAGCGGCGGATGCATGCTGCGGCGCCCCGATGGGGCGCCGCATTGTGTTTTTCCGTGGTGTGTGATAGGATAGCGGTAGAATCGAAACAACAAGGGGGAAGCACCATGGCAGAGGAAACCATCCAGCGGGTTCTCAAACAGTACTACGGCCACACCGCCTTCCGGCCGGGGCAGGAGGAACTCATCCAGGGCATCCTGGCCGGGCGGGATGCCCTGGGGGTGATGCCCACCGGCGGGGGGAAGTCTTTGTGCTATCAGATCCCCGCCCTGCTGCTGCCGGGGCTCACCCTGGTGGTCTCCCCCCTGATCTCCCTGATGAAGGACCAGGTGGCCGCTTTGGAGGAGGCGGGCATCCCGGCGGCCTTCCTCAACAGCTCCCTGGATGGGGAGGCCTTCCGGCGGGTGTGCCGGGAGATCCACCGGGGGGCGTATAAACTCCTCTACGTGGCCCCGGAGCGGCTGCTCAGCGAGGGTTTTGCCGCCATGATGGGGGAGCAGCCCATCGCCCAGGTGGCGGTGGATGAGGCCCACTGCATCTCCCAGTGGGGGCAGGACTTCCGTCCCAGCTATTTGAAGATCCGGGACTTCCTGGCCGGCCTGCCCCAGCGGCCGGTGGTCTCCGCCTTCACCGCCACCGCCACGGCGGAGGTCCAGGAGGACATCCTCACCCAGCTGGGCCTCCAGGATCCTGTGAAGGTGGTCACAGGGTTTGACCGGCCCAACCTCTTCTTCGACGTCCGCCGGCCAGAGAAGAAGCAGCCCCTCCTCCTCTCCCTGGTGGAAGCCCGGCGGGAGAAGAGCGGCATCGTCTACTGCGCCACCCGGGCCGGGGTGGAGAAGGTCTGTGACCTCCTCTGCCAGCAGGGCATCCCCGCCACCCGGTACCACGCGGGCCTGTCAGAGGCGGAGCGGCGGCAGAACCAGGACGACTTTCAGTACGACCGCAAGACGGTGATGGTGGCCACCAACGCCTTCGGCATGGGCATCGACAAGTCCAACGTGGGTTTTGTCATCCACTACAACATGCCCAAGAGCCTGGAGGCCTACTACCAAGAGGCCGGCCGGGCCGGCCGGGATGGGGAGCCGGCGGAGTGCATCCTCCTCTATGGCCAGGGGGATGTGACCACGGCCCAGTTCTTCCTCCAGCAGGCGGGGGAGAATCACGAGGCCCTCACCCCAGAGCAGGCGGCCCAGGTCCAGTACCGGGATCAGCTGCGGCTGGAGGACATGGTGGCCTACTGCAAGACCAAGGCCTGCCTCCGGGGAAAGCTGCTGGACTACTTTGGCCAGGCCCATCCCGCCGCCTGCGGCCACTGCGGCAACTGCCGGGGGGAGTTTGTCACCGAGGACATCACCCGCCAGGCCCAGATCGTCCTCTCCTGCATCCAGCGGATCCACCGGAAGCTGGGGTATCACGTGGGGGTGAGCTTGCTCACCAAGGTCCTTCGAGGCAGCCGGGACCGGCGGGTGCTCTCCCTGGGGCTGGACAGCCTGTCCACCTATGGCCTGCTGAAGGGGGAATCGGCGGATCAGATCCGCCAGTACCTGGAGGCCTTGGAGGGGGCGGGGTATCTCCACACCGAGACGGAGCACAGCACCCTCCGCTTCACGGAGCGGACGGGGGAGGTCCTCTTCCAAGGGGCCACCGTCACCATGACCCATCGGAAGACAGAACCCCTTCCCGCCAAGGGCAAGGCGCCCAAGCCCGCCAAAGCGCCCCAGGCAGACGAGGCCCTGCTGGACCGCCTGAAAAAGGTCCGGGTGCGGGTGGCCAAGGAGGCGGGGCTGCCCCTCTACCTGGTCTTTTCCAACGCCACCCTGGCAGACATGGCCCGCCGCCGGCCCAGGACCTTGGAGGAGTTCCTGGAAGTCTCCGGGGTGGGGGAGGTCAAGGCGGAGAAGTACGGCCCGGCCTTCCTCCGGGCCCTGGCGGTCTATGAGGAGGGGGAGGCATGAACCACGCCCATCTGACCCTGCGGCCCTGGCGGCTGTCCGATGCCGCCGTGCTGCCTGGCCTCATCGGGGACCCGGCGGTGCAGCGGAACCTGCGGGACGGCCTGCCCCTTCCCTATACCGAGGAGGACGCCCGGGCCTTCCTCACGGCCATGCTGGCGGCGGACCCAGAGGAGGCCTTCCCCTTTGCCATCGCCTGGGAGGATGTGGCCATCGGGAGTTTGAGCCTCTTCCGCCAGGGGAACATCCACCGCTGCGCGGCGGAACTGGGCTACTACCTGGGCCGGGCCTATTGGGGCCGGGGGATCATGACCTGGGCGGTGGAGGCAGCCTGCCAGTGGGCCTTTGCCCACACGGATCTGCTGCGGATCTATGCCGCGCCCTTTGCCCGAAACCTTCCCTCCTGCCGGGTGCTGGAGAAGGCTGGGTTCCAGCTGGAGGGCACTCTCCGACAGAACGCGGTGAAGGACGGGGAAGTGCTGGATATGAAGCTCTATGCCCGCCTGCGGGACGGCCGCCCCTGACCCAGGACGAAGAAACCCACGAAAAAACCCGTCTCCCAGTCTGTTCTTGACTGGGAGACGGGTTTTTTGTTTTCCGCCAGCGGTGGACAGCCGCGGCCCCCTGTCCAGGGGTCAGTAGCAGGACAGGGTGAGGTACAGCAGGGGGTAGGGCCGCCCCTGCTGGTCGGTGGAGGTGCGGTGGTGGACCTTATAGCTCCGGCGGAGGTAGAAGTCCAGGGCCCGCTGGTTCTGCTCGTTGACGGTGATCTGGGCGATGTAGCAGTCCGCCATCCCCCGGTGGAAGAGCTGGGCCCCCAGCCCGGTGCCCAAGTGCTCCGGGGCCAGGAAGAGCATCTCCAGGGTGTGGCCGGCCACACCCAGAAAGCCGGCGGGGGCCCCTGCCTCCGTCACGGCCACGGTGAGGTAGGGCACCTGCCGGAGGGCCTGTGGGACCTCCGGGGCGATGGCCTGGATGGCAGCCTCGTCTAAAAAGTGGTGGGTGGCCCGCACCGAGGCCTCCCACACAGCGGTCAGCTGGGCGATCCACTGGGGGGAGCGGTCCTGGGGCGGCAAGGTCAGAAATGTCATAGGGAGCCCTCCCTTTCTGTGAGGTTCGGCACGAGGGACATGGTTTGGGTTTGGGACTGGACCTCTGTGTCATAGGCGCCGAAGGCCACGGCATTGAGCAAGACCAGAACCAGCGTGAGGACCACCAGCCCGATCAGCACCCCGGCCACGCACTGCCAGATCCGTTTGGCCCGGCGGTTTTTGATGGCCAGCTGCTCATTGATCCGGGCCAGCTGTTCGGCGACCTGGTCGGCAGGGGCCTCCGGGGGCACCCCGGCCCCCAGCAGCTGGCTGACCGAGACCTCCAGGACCTCCGCCAGGCGGACCAGCAGGTCCGCGTCGGGAACGGACAGGCCCTTCTCCCATTTGGAGACGGTCTGCCGCACCACATGCAGGCGGACGGCCAGTTCCTCCTGGGTGAGCCCTTTGGCCTTGCGGTAAGCTTTCAAGTTTTCAGAGAACATGTTGGAACCTCCTTGGTTTTTCTGGTTCCAGCATAGGCGATGGGGGCCCGTTGCGGCAAGCAACGGGGAGTAACAATGGCCTATGGGCGCTGGGGACGCACGCCGTGCCGGGGCGGCAGGTGGTCCTGTTAGGACCATCGCAGGTTAAAACCTGCGACGTGGTTCCCCGCCCGGTCCCGGGCGGGGGATCCAGGCTTTCTCTAGAGAAAGC
>URCB01000035.1 GCA_900546255.1 uncultured Eubacteriales bacterium | reverse complement strand
AGCTGATGAACATCTCCAACGACCGGTTCATCCGCACCACCGACGACTACCACGTGGCCGCCATCCAGAAGATCTTCAAAAAGATGTACGAAAACGGGGACATCTACAAGGGCAAGTACGTGGGCAAGTACTGCAAGCCCTGCGAGTCCTTCTGGACGGAGTCCCAGCTGGTGGACGGCAAGTGCCCCGACTGCGGCCGGCCCGTCCAGGACGCCGAGGAGGAGGCCTACTTCTTCCGCCTGTCCAAGTACGCCGACAAGGTTCAGGACCTGTTGGAAAACACCGACTTCCTCCAGCCCCGCTCCCGGGTCCATGAGATGGTGAACAATTTTATCAAACCCGGCCTGGAGGATCTGTGCGTCTCCCGCACCTCCTTCTCCTGGGGGGTGCCGGTGGACTTTGACCCCGGCCACGTGGTGTATGTGTGGGTGGACGCCCTGTCCAACTACATCACCGCCCTGGGCTACGACAACGACAAGTACGACGACTACGACCACTACTGGCCCGCAGACTACCACTTTGTGGGCAAGGAGATCGTCCGCTTCCATTCCATCATCTGGCCCGCCATGCTGATGAGCCTGGGCCTGCCCCTGCCCCACCACGTCTTCGGCCACGGCTGGCTGCTGCTGGACGGGGGCAAGATGTCCAAGTCCAAGGGCAACGTGGTGGACCCCTACGTCCTGGCAGAGAAGTTCGGGGTGGACGCTCTGCGCTTCTTCCTCATGCGCACCTTCCCCTTCGGCTCCGACGGGAACTTCTCCAACGAGCTGCTCATCAACACCATCAACGTGGACCTGGCCAACGACCTGGGCAACCTGGTCAGCCGCACCACCGCCATGGTGCAGAAGTACTTCGGGGGCACCCTCCCCGCCGGGTGCAAGACCTGGGACACCTCCGAGGCCTACGACACCGAGCTCATCACCCTGGCCGCCGGCCTGCGGGACCGCTATGCCGCCGACATGGACGCCTGCGCCCCCCACAAGGCCCTGGACGAGGTCTTTAAGGTCATCCAGCGGGCCAACAAGTACATTGACGAGTCCATGCCCTGGGCCCTGGCCAAGGACATGGACGCCAACGGCCCCCGGCTGGCCCATGTGCTCTACAACCTCCTGGAGGCCACCCGGATCTGCGGCATCCTGCTGACCCCCTTCATCCCCGACGCCTGCGCCAAGCTCTTCGCCCAGATCGGGGCCGACGAGACCTGCCAGACCTGGGACACCGCCGCCCAGTGGGGCAGCCGGCCGGAGACCGCCCCCGTGACCAAGGGAGCCAACCTCTTCCCCCGGGTGGACATGGACCAGGCCCTGGCCGAGCTGGAGGCCATCCGCGCCGCCTCCGCCGCCCCCGCCCAGCCCGCCATCGAGCTGGAGCCCTGGGAGGAGGAAGTGGACTTTGACACCTTCTGCAAATCTGACTTCCGGGTGGTGAAGGTGAAGGCCTGCGAGGCGGTGAAGAAGTCCAAGAAGCTCTTAAAGTTCACCCTGGACGACGGCTCCGGCACCGACCGGCAGATCCTCTCCGGCATCGCCATGTACTACAAGCCCGAGGACCTGGTGGGCAAGACCCTGGTGGCCATCGTGAACCTGCCCCCCCGGAAGATGATGGGGCAGGAGAGCCAGGGGATGCTTCTCTCCGCCGTGCACAAGGAGAACGGGGAGGAATTCCTCCACCTGATGATGGTGGACGACGGGATCCCCGCTGGGGCGAAGTTGTGCTGAGCCTCTGCCAGTCCCCTCCCGTGGCCGATATTTTTGCCCCGGCGGAAAGAACCGTTCCGCCGGGGCAATTTTTTCGCAAAACACGATGGCATTTTTCACAGAGAAAGGCACTCGTTTTTGTGCACCCCTATAAAACCAAAAAATTTCTCAAAATCCTGTCACAAAACGCCCCTCTCAAACGTTATATAAGATAGAAGCAGAAAATCAGAGAACATCCATCCCGCCTCCCTTGGCTCTTTGGTTCCTCAAAAATCCCCGGCCCGCCGCAGCGTTTGTCCTGCGGCGGGCCGGGGGTTTTTTTGCACCCTCCAAACTTTTTTCCAGCCCAGTGAAAGAAATCCCCGCCCTGAGGGGATAGAGAAGGTGAACGGGTACCCGGACAAACCCCACAAGGAGGTGATCCCTATGCCCAGAGATTCCGAGGACTGGGTCCACCAGCTGTATGTCCAACACGCCCCGGACCTGTACCGGGTGGCAAAGTACCGGCTCCAGGACCCGGAACTGGCCTATGACCTGACCCAGGAGGTCTTTCTCACCCTGCTGGACCACCCCAACCGGGTGAAAGGACACCCCAACCCCGGCGGCTGGCTGCGGAAAACCCTACAGCATAAGATCAGCCACGCCCTGTCTCACCGGGCGGTCCGCGCCCGCCGGGACGCCGGGGCAGAGGCCCTGGACTGGCTCCCTGCCCCGGACCCAGCGGTCCCCCTGGAGGCCCTCCTCCCCCGGCAGCTGTCGGACCGGGACAAGGCCCTTTTGACCATGGCCTATGAGGAGGGGCTCACCTACCAGGAGATGGGCCGGCGGCTGGGGGTCCCCCCGGCCACCTGCGGCACCTGGCTCTACCGGGCCAGGCAGCGGTGCAAACACTATCTCACCTTACCGGAAGGAGGGTATCCCCATGAAAACGATCCACCCCATTCCCCCCGCGGGCAGTGAGGAGGCCCTGATCCAGGCCCTGGAAACCCTGCTGGATCAAGAGAACCCAGACGAAGCCCGCCTCCAGGCCCTGCTGGACCAGCTGGACCGGCAGACCGGCGCCGCCCCCCTGGACCCCGAGGCGGGCTGGGCCGACCTCCAACACCGGCGCAGCACCCGCCCAAAGCGGCGGGGCCTGCGGCGCTTCCCCCTGGCCTTGGCCGCCGTGCTGGTGTGCTTGGCGGTGTCTGGGACCGCGCTGGCGGTAAACTTTGGCCTCCACGAAACATTGGCCGATCTGTTCCAGGTGAACGAGAGCAACCAAACCCTGGTCGCCGACGCCATCGACACCCCAGAAGCGGTCTATCAAAAGGATGGCATCACCATCACCGTAAAGCAGACCATTGCGGATAACTCCTGCATCTACGCCATCTATGAAGTGACCGTCCCTGAGGAAATCACCATTCCGGCGGACGCAGACCTCACCTGTGGGTTGGTGATGCCACGGTTGCGACTACCAGAGCAAAGCGCCGGCTCCGGTTACCATGAAATTCTGGAACAGGGGCCCCACCACTGGGTAGGGTTAGCCGTCTCCGAAACGCTGAGCGAACCAATCACCGATGACCCCGTCCGTTTGATTTTTGTAGACTTTGGATATGACACCGCAGACGGAATCCATGTCCCACTGGCTGAGGATACCATCGTTTTAGAATGGCCCTTACAAAAAAGCAACCGAACCAGGACTTTTGACCTAAACCAGACGCTTATCGTGGAAGGGCAACAGCCGGGAATTCTCAAGGGACTTTCTCTGTCCCCCATCTCCCTGAACCTTTATACTTCCCATTTGCATCTGGATACGGATACACTGACGCTGTCTCTGGTGTTCCAGGATGGAACGACTGTACCGGTTGATAATCCCAGTGGAGAGATTTACTCCGGTTCTACCTTGGAAGATACCTGGGCCAGTTTTCATTATACATTCCACACCCCCATCGACCCCGCCCAAGTCACCGCCGTGCAGATTGGCGACCAGACCTTCCCTTTACCATAACAGAACCTCAAACACAACAACCGGGAAAGCGCTACGCGCTTTCCCGGTTGGTCTACATAGGGGAAGTTTACCGGTTCCCCGCCACAATCTCCCGCACCTGGTTGAGGTTTCGAATGTCATACTGGATATCCAGGTCCCCTGGGAGGGGCTGCCCCTGGGGGTTGTACCAGCAGCAGGGGATGCCGGCCCGGTTGCCCCCGGCCATGTCGCTGGTGAGGGAGTCCCCAATGAGGAGGATCTCCTCCCGCGCCCAGGGGCCAATGGCCTGGAGCACCGGCTGGAAAAAGTCCAGGCTGGGCTTTTCCGCCCCCAGGGTCTCCGAGATGAACACCCCGTCCAGCCACGCCCCCAGGCCGGACCGGGCCAGTTTCTTTTCCTGTACCCGCTGGGAGCCGTTGGTGACGGCATACTGCTTCACCTGGGAGTGCAGATCCCGCAGCAGCTGGTCACTGTGGTCCAGAAAGACCACCGTCTCCCCCAAATAGTCCTGATAGGTGCGGTTAAAGGCCGCCGGTTCTGGGCAGGGGAGGCCCTCCTGCTGGAAAAACACCTGGAACCGCTGGGTGAGCAGTTCCGCCTTGGTGATCTCTCCCCGCTCCAGCTGCCGCCAGTACCCCGCGTTTAAGGCGGCGTACCGGGCCACCCGATCCTCGGGGCAGGGGCCCAGGGCAAAGTCCCGGAACGCCGCCTGCAGCGCCAGGCGCTCCGCGGCGGGAAAATCCAGCAAGGTGTTGTCAATGTCCCAGAGTAAGACGCGAATCATAGCAGTGCCTCCCAAGTTCAGCCGCCGATGTCCCGGCGGGAGATACCCTGCCATGGTACACCCTCCCACCGGAGGATGCAACCCTCTTTCGACAAAACCTTCCCCTGGAAACGCCGCCCGCTTTCTCCCCGGGCCGCCGGGCGCCTTACTCCTCCTCCCCCTCCGGCGGGCCTGCCAGGGGAAAGGCCACGGTGACGGAAAAGGTGTTCCCCTCCAGCGCCGCCCCGATGGTGCCCCCCATCCGCTCCGTAAGGCCCTGGGCGATGGCCAGCCCCAGGCCGGTGGAGGTGTGGGTCCGGGCGGCGTCGGCCTTGTAAAACCGGCGGAACACCTGGTGCACGTCGATCTCCTCCGGGCGGTCCACCTGGTTGGTACACCGGAAGCCGGCAGCGCCGTCCCTTTGGAAGAGGGCGAAGGCAATCTCCCGCCCCCCGTGTTCCAGGGCGTTTTTCACCAGGTTTTGAACGGTGCGGCGCAGGGCCTCCCCGTTGCCCTGCACCCACAAGTGGCCGTCGCAGAAGTCGGCCTGGGGGGTGAGGCCCTTGGCCTGGAAGTCCTCGTAGAAGGCAAACACCGTGTCGTACACGCAGGCGGCAAAGTCCACCGGTTCCAGGGCCAGGGGGGCCTCCTTGTCCTGGAGCCGGGCGTAGGTGAAGAGCTCCTCCAACATGTCCCGGAGGCTGGCGATCCGGCTCTGGATCACGGCGCTGTACCGCTGCTGTTCCTCCGCCGACGGGCTCTGGAGCAGCAGCTGGAAGTACCCGTCCAGGGAGGTGAGAGGGGTCCGAATGTCATGGGAGAGGTGGGTGATGGCCTCCTTGAGGGCGGCCTCCTCCCGCTGGGCGGTCCGCCGCCCCTCCCGGGCCTGGTCGAGGATGGCGTTGACCCCGTCCACCAGTTCCTCCCACTCGGAAAAGGGCAGGCCGCCGGTGAGGCGGAGGTTGGTGGTGTGTTCCCGGAGAAAGGCCAACTGGCGACAGGTCTTTTTGACCTGTCGCCGGTAGAGGATCAGGATCAGCAGGGAACAGGCGGCCACCACCGTGGCCGCCACAGCCCAGAGCACCATGGCAGAGCCCTCCTTTGTCTCATCGAATGTCCCGTTTTTCCATGACCACCATGGCCAGGGCGGTACACACCACCACAAAGACGGCACCCACCACCCCCGCTCGGAGCAGGTCTGCCGGGGCCGTGCCCACGGTGACGGCGGTGAGGTTCCCGTCCAGCATGTACCGGCTGATGTCAAAATCCGTGCCGGGGCGGAGGGCGGCGGCCCACTGGTTTACCAGGCCGTACACCGGCATCAGCACCCCGCAGCAGGCCAGGATCCCCACCACCATGGGCAGGGCCGAGCCCCGGAGCACCACCGTAAGCAGCAGCACCAGGGCGCACAGCCCCAGGTGGAGCAGGTACTGCACCCCCAGCAGCTTCCCCAGGGCAGGGAGGGAGTCCAGGTAGAACCGGTCCCCCCAGAACCCCCGGCCGGCCAGAAGGGTGACCAGGGCAAACACCGCCGCCATCACCAGCACCTGCAGGGCCACCGCCAGGAGTTTGGACAGCACCAGCAGCCCCCGGTGGGGGAACTGGCCGGCCAGGTTCTTCACATAGCCGTTCTTCTGCTCGGCATAGACGAACATGGCGGTAAAAATGACGCACAGCAGGGCCAGCATCCCGCTGTGGAACTCGGCGCTGACGATGTCCCCGGCCTCGATGGGGCCGTCCACCCAGTTGGCGTCGGCCTCCACGTAGATGCCCACGGAGCGGTTTTGGGTGCCGGCCCCCTCCCCCTGAACCTGGGCCAGGTACTGGGGGTCGTCGGCCATGTCCTGGATGTCCCCATCGGTCATGGCCACGCAGAAGAGGGCCACCAGCACCGTGCAGGCCAGAATGACCCAGGTGGAGGCCGACCGGCCCATCCGGTGCAGATCCATACGCAGCAGGTTAAGCATGGCGGCCACCTCCCGTCAGGTTCAGGTAGTAGTCCTCCAGTGCTTCATTCTGCACGGTGATGCCGGTGGTCTGCACCCCCGCCTGGGCCAGGGCCATGGTGATGGCCCCGCCGTCGTGGAGGCGCTCATAGATGCAGATGGTGTCCCGGTCCACCACTTTGTACTGGGTAATGCCCAAACCCTCCAGCACGGTGCAGGCCCGGCGGGTGTCGCTGGTCTGGAGCTCGATGCGCTCGCCGCACTTTTCCAGCAGCTCCTGCCGGGTGAGCTCCTGGAGCAGGGCCCCGTCGTGGAGGATGCCGTAGTGGGTGGCAATCTTGGCCAGCTCCTCCAAGATATGGCTGGCCAGGATGAGGGTGATGTTCCGGTCCCGGTTCAAGTGGTAGAGGGTCTCCCGCACCTCGGCGATGCCCTGGGGGTCCAGGCCGTTGATGGGCTCGTCCAGGATCAGCAGGTCCGGGTCCCCCACCAGGGCCAGGGCGATGCCCAGGCGCTGCTTCATCCCCAGGGAGAAGTGGCGCACCGGCTTGCGCCCGGTGCGGGCCAGGCCCACGGTGTCCAGCAGGTCGGACGCGGCGTTCCGCCGGCGCACTCCCAGGGCCAGGCACTTGAGCTTCAGGTTTTCCGCCGCGGAGAGGTTGGGATAGATCCCCGGAGCCTCAATCAGCGTGCCCACCCGGGAGAGGTAGGCCCGGGCGTGGCGGCCGGTGGCCCCGAAGAGGGTGAAGTCCCCGGCGGTGGGGGCAGCCAGGCCGCTGAGGAGTTTTAACAGGGTGGTCTTTCCGGCGCCGTTGCGGCCGATGAGGCCGTAGATGTCCCCCTGCCGGAGGTGGAGACTGACCCCGTCCACCGCCTTGTGGCGGCCGTAGGTCTTGGTCAGATGGTGGGTGGTGAGCAGATATTCCATAGGGGTTCCTCCTTTGCTTTCCTAGGACAGGATAGGGCAGAAAGGATAATCCATCGCAAAGCAAAGTTAAAGAAAGGGTAAAGATTCACGGGGCCAGGCGGAACCCGATGCCCCACACCGTCTCAATGTACTCCCGGTCGGAGACCCCTCGGAGCTTTTTGCGGATGTTGCTGATGTGGACGTTGATGGTCTTATCCTCCCCCAGGTACATCTCCTCCCAGGCGTAGTCGTAGATGGCCTGCTTGGAGAACACCCGCCCCGGGTGGGAGAGGAGGAGCTCCAAGATCCGAAACTCCTGCCGGGTCAGCTCCACCGGCTGGCCCTGGCAGGTGACGGAAAAGGTCTCCGGGGTGAGGGTCAGGTCTTTGTAGTGGAGGGCAGCCGGCGGCGCCCCTGCCGTCTGGGCAAACCGGCGGATCTGCACCCCCGCCCGGGCCACCAGTTCCTGGATGGCAAAGGGTTTGGTGAGGTAGTCCTCCGCCCCGGCGGTGAGCAGGCCCACCTTGCTGTCCAGGCTGTCCTTGGCAGAGACCACCAGCACCGGCGTCCCCGTCTTGGCCTTGATCTGGGGCAGCAGCGCCTCCCCCTCCAGCCCGGGGAGCATCAGGTCCAGGATCACCAGGGCATAGGGGCCCTGGTCCAGGTACAGCAGCCCCTCCGTCCCGGAAAAGGCCTGGGTGCAGGCATAGCCCGCCTTGGTGAGGGCCTCGGCCATCATGTTGTTGATATCGGTGTCATCCTCCACAATCAAAATGGGAGCTGGCATGGCAATCATCTCCTCCTAAGGCAGGGCCGGCGGGCAGCCGCCATGGCTTCCCCCGGCCCTGGTATGGTACTCCCCCTCACTGGGGCAGGAATTCCTCCGGGCACTCCTCCACGGTGACCCCGGTGTAGTAGTGCTGGAGAATCTCGGTGTAGGTGCTGCCGGCCACGGCCATGGCGTCGGCGCCGTACTGGCTCATCCCCACCCCGTGGCCGAAGCCGGTGACGTCGAAGGTGAAGGTGCCGTCGGCGTAGGACACAGAAAAAGCCGCCGAGCGCAGGTTGAAGATCTGCCGGGCCTGGGCCCCGGTGACGGTGACCCCGCCGATGGTGATGGTGTGGACGCTCCCCCCGTCGTTGTACTGGGTGTCCCCCACCCAGGTGGAGGGGTCCCCGGACAGGTCCGCCTCCGGCCGGGCCTCCAGGAAGAGGTCCTGGAACTCCTGGGAGGAGATGGTAGCCTGGCTCTGGTAGTTGGGCACATTCTCCCCCTCGGGGGAGTCCACGCTCTGCAGGTAGGGCACGCTGTTGCCCCACACCTCCACCGCGTCCTGGGTGGCCGAGGCGGAGGAGGAGTGGAAGACCGCGTCAATGAGCTGGCCCTCGTAGAGGATGACCTGGTTGCCTGTCTCCGCCACGGCGGCGGTGATCTTGTTGGTGTAGGTCACGGCACGGTCCCCCCAGTTGCTCTGGGCGTCCGCCCGGGCGATCCAGGCCTGGCAGCAGTTGTAGTCGGTGCACAGGTCCGCGTCGGGGTGGTTGGCGGTGGGGCCCTTGTTCAGGGCATAGGTGCGGGCGGCCACCGCCTGGGCCTTCAGGGCCTCCTCCTCAAAGGAGGCGGGCATCTCCGCTGCCACCACCCCCCAGAGGTACTGGTTCATGTCCATCTCGGTGACCTGGCCGTCGCTGCCCAGGATGCGCAGGGTGTAGCCGCTGTCGGGCAGGGCGATCTCCTCCTGGGCGGCGGAGTCCGCCGCCTGTTCCTGCTCCATGCCCCGGTGGATGAGGAAGGGCAGCAGGAACACCGCCACCACCAATAGCAAGGCCACGCCGACGACTTTTTTCATAGGTTCATTCCTCCTTTGGGAAAAACCGCGGGGATTTCCGCGGCGTAAGGCAAGGATGCCGTGATTCCATGGCTGGAATCACGGCATCATCATACCATAGGGGGAAGGGATTTTCCACCTTATTTTCCCGCTGGGTCCTGGCTCTTTTGGCAGCGGGGGAAGGTGAGGGTGGCCTTGAACAGGTCCCCGTCGATGGTGAGGGCAAAGGTGCCCCGCTGGAGCTGGGTGAGATCCCGGGCAATGGCCAGGCCCAAGCCGCTGCCCTCGGTGTTCCGGGAGGCATCCCCCCGGACGAACCGGTCCATAAGCTCCTCGGCGGAGATGTTCAGGGGGGAGGCTGAGATGTTCCGGAAGGCGATGACCACCGCCTGGTCCGTGGTCTCGCAGGAGAGGTAGACCCGGGTGCCGGGCATGGCGTACTTCAGGGCGTTGCTCAAGAGGTTTTCAAACACCCGCCACAGCAGCTGCCCGTCGGCGGAGATCATGGGGGCCTCCTCCGCCGGGGTGAGGACCAGGGAGAGGTCCCGGGCGGCCAGCTTCTCCTGGTACTCCCCGGCGCTCTGGGACAGCAGGACGTTGACGTCCGTGGGCTGGAAGTTCACCGTCAGGCTCCCCGTGGAGGCCTTGGAGGCCTCCACCAGGTCCTCGATGAGCTTTTTCAGCCGGGCGGCCTGGCGGTCTAGCACGTCCAGGTACTCCCTGGCCTGGTCGTTGGGCATGGGCTCCTTTTTCAGCAAGTCCACGTAGCTGACGATGGAGGTCAGGGGGGTCTTGATGTCGTGGGAGACGTTGGTGATGAGCTCGGTCTTCATCCGCTCGGACTTCATCTGCTCCTCCACGGCGTGCTGGATGCCCTGGCGGAGGTTGTTGAGGTTTTCGCCGTGTCTCCGGAACTCGCCGTAGAGGCGGTTGGTGGGCACCTTGTAGTCCAGGTTGCCGGCGGCCAGTTGATCCCCGCCGGCCCGGAGCTCCTTCATAGCCAGGATGACGTAGACCACCAGGGCGCCCTGAAGCACCTTCAGCAGGAACCAGATGAGGATTCCGCCGCCGCTGTAGGCGACGGCATCAAAGGCGCACAGGAACTCCAGCAGGCACAGCCCCAGGAAGCACAGCCCCGCCGCCCAGAACCGCAGGAGGAAGTCCAGCAATCGGTGCCACAGGTCCCGGGGCCGGGGGAGCTTTCCTCGGTAGCGGTAGAAGATGAGGTTTTCTCGCAGGACCCCCGCCCGGTGCCGCCGGACCAGGGAGACAGCGCCTGCTACCAGCAACGCCACCGCCACCCCTGTCAGGATCAAAGGATACAGGGGAAGAACCGAGCCGACGCTACGGCTATGCATCGTGACCGCAGTGCCTCCCATCGCCATCCAGAGGACAAAGAGGACCACCATCCCCAGCACCAGGATATCTGTGGGAACCCTCCGATCCATCCAAGAGAGCGCGATGTCGCCATTCTCCTCCCGGCGGTAGCCAGCCCCACGGAGCAGCAAGGCCAGGGCGAGGACGCCCAGCACCCCACTTACCAGCGTGATCAGTGCCAATGCGTCGGCGCGATAGCTCATGCTAAAGGCCCACGAATGCAGCGAGGACAACGCACCAGAGGTGGCCATGGCATATCCGGTGACCGTGATTGGGACCGCTTCCCCATCGGAGCGGTATGTGGCCGAGAGGATATAACTATCGTTGCCGTCCCCCTCGTAGACATGATCCTCGTAGGTGTAGGAAACATCCCCATAGGTGTCCATCAGGGTTTGCAGCGCCTCTTCCCGCTCCTCTATGGTGTTGTAGGTTCGATAAAAGGTCTCCTCTTCCTCTATAGGAAAAAACTGCGTGTGCAGGGTGTAGTCATACTGGGCCTTCCCCATTGCGTCGTCATAGGTGGTGAGTAACGTCGTCCCCTGTTCGTCCGTGATGGTGAAGACGAACCCTTCGTCCTCCACCGCGTCTCTGACATCGGATGTGGATCTGCCCACTTCCCGGGCCGTCACATACTCTTCCGCCACTATGTTCGTGTAATCTCGAAGGAGCTCACCCGCTGTGGCGTTCAACACATTTTCTTCCGCATTGGCTTGGTACCCGCCCTGGTCGCTGAGCCACTTCACCTGCTGCCCGCAGACCACGCAGAAGGCCAGCCCCACCACGCACACCACCCAGGCCAGAGCCCGGACTTTGGGTTTTTCCGAAAGGGCAGAAAGGCGTTTCATGGTTTCCCTCCTTCCAGTTTGTACCCCTGGCCCCAGACCACCTTGATGTAGCGGGGGTCCGAGGGGTTGATCTCCAACTTTTCCCGGAGGTGGCGGATGTGGACGGCCACGGCATTCTCCACCCCGTAGGGCTCCTCCCCCCACACGGTGCGGTAGATCCGCTTGGGGGAAAAGACGGTGCCCGGGTGCTGCAGGAGCAGCCGCAGGATCTCATACTCCCGGGGGGTGAGGGCCACGGGTTCCCCATCCAGGGTGACGGACTTGGTGCGGTCGTCCAGGGCGATGCCCCCGGCCTGGAGGAGGGTGGGCTTCACCACGCCGCCCCCCAGCTGGAGGTACCGCCGCAGCTGGGACTTCACCCGGGCCAGCACCTCCACGGGGTTGAAGGGCTTGGTGACGTAGTCGTCCGCCCCCACGTTGAGGCCCAGGATCTTGTCCGTGTCCTCAGACTTGGCGGTGAGGAGGATCACCGGCACGTTGGACACCTCCCGAATCTTGGTCATGGTGGCGATGCCGTCCAGCTTGGGCATCATAATGTCCAGCAGCACCAGGTGGATGTCCTCCTTGGCCAGGATGGCCAAGGCCTCCGTCCCGTCATAGGCGGGAAAGACCTGGTACCCACCCGTGGTGAGGTAAATGGTCAGGGCAGAGACGATGTCTTTCTCATCGTCACACACTAAGATATTGTACATACCCGTCACCTCCTATGGGTATCATAGCGAACCGGGGATTAAGAAACAAGGTGGGGAAGGTTTAAGATTTTCTTAAGGGCAGCGCAGGGCCTCTGCAAAACACAGAGGCCCTGTTGGGTGAAGCATTGATTTTAGCCGTCTGTGCACCCAACGGCTGTGCTGTGTGTGGGCGCACAGGGCAACGGGTTCCAACGGTTATCGCCGGTACTCCTCCGCCAGCTTCCGGAACTTGGGCAGCGCCCGCTGGATCTGCTCCGTGGGCACGCAGTAGGAGATCCGCACGTGGCCCGGGCAGCCGAAGCTGTCCCCGGGGACCAGCACCAGGTCGTACTTCTGGGCCCGCCGGCAGAAGGCCTTGGCGTCGGGCTCCAACGACCGGGGGAAGAGGTAGAAGGCCCCCTCCGGCTGGGCGCAGGTGTACCCCATCTCCCGCAGGGCGGTGAGGAGGAGATCCCGGTTTTTCCGGTACACGGCGATGTCCGCCGTCTGCCCGGTGCAGTTGGCCACCACCAGCTGGAAGAGGCTGGGGGCGCACACATAGCCCAGGGCCCGGCCTGCCCCGCACACGGCGGCGTAGACCAGGTCAAAGTCCTCTGCCGTCCGGGGCACCAGCACATAGCCGATCCGCTGCCCGGGCAGGGAGAGGGACTTGCTGTAGGAATAACACACCAAGGTATTGGTATAATAGGAGGGGACCCAGGGCAGGGGCTCCGCCTGGTAGACGATCTCCCGGTAGGGCTCGTCGGAGATCAGCCAGATGGGGTGGCCGTATTCCTGGGACTTGGCGGTGAGCATCTGGGCCAGTTTCCGGATGGTCGCCTCCGAGTAAACCACTCCGGTGGGGTTGTTGGGGCTGTTGATGATAATCCCCTTCACCTGGGGGGAGAGGGCGGCCTCCAGGGCGGCAAAGTCGATCTGGAAGTCCTCCAGGTTGGCGGGCACGGCGGTGAGGGTGCCGCCGGCACTCTCCACGAACACCTTATACTCCGGGAAGTAGGGGGCAAAGGTCAGGAACACATCCCCCGGGCAGCCCAGGGCGGACAGGACGCAGCACAAAGCCCCCGCCGCCCCGGCGGTGAGGTAGAAGCAGTCGGGGTCATAGGCTGTGCCGTAGCGGCGGTTTAAATCGTCGGCCAGGGCCTGGCGGACGGCGCCATCCCCCTGGGCGGGGGTGTAGCCGTGGAGCTGGATGGGGTCCACGGTGTCCACCAGCTGGTGGACCATCTGGGCCACGGTGTCCGGCGCGGGGACGCTGGGGTTGCCGATGGAGAAGTCGTCCACGTTCTCCGGGCCGATCTCCGCTGCCCGGGCCTGGGCAAAGGCAAAGGCCTCCCGGATCTCTGACTTGGCGGTGCCAAGCTCCACCATGCGTTGGGATAATTGGGTCATATGGGTTCGAACCTCCTGTCTTTGGGGCAGTATTTTTTCGGGCCCAGTATACCACAGATCCCCGGCGGGAACAATGGGTGGGTTTTCCCTGGACCGGTGAGAGGTGCCTCGCCCGTTTTTTAGCACTCAAATCGCAAGAGTGCTAACGTTTACAATTTAGACATAAAATTCACTAAGATTATTCATAAAATCGCAGTAGGATATCCACCGTAGACAGGAGGTTCCCGGAAACATCCGGGGAAACAGCCAGCACTCCCGCCTCGAGATTGCAAATTTTATAAACCCTGCCGGCCCGGCTCCCGCCGGGCACGGCCCACAATAAATGATGTAAAAAGGAGCGTAACACTATGTTCGGCATGATTCCCTTTGACCGCAGTGACAACAACATCTTCGATCTCTTTGACAACTTCGAAAAGCAGTTCTTCAACAACACCAACGCCTCCCTGCCCGCCTTCCGGACCGACATCCGGGACCAGGGCGACAAGTTCCTGCTGGAGGCTGAGCTGCCCGGCTTTAATAAAGAGGACATCTCCCTGGACCTGAAGGAGGGCATCCTCACCATCAAGGCCGAGCACAAGGACAGCCAGGACCAGAAGAACGACAAGGGTGAGTATATCCGCCGGGAGCGCCGGTACGGCTCCTTCGCCCGGACCTTTGATGTCTCCGGCATCAACGAGAGCGGCATCACCGCCGCCTACAACAACGGGATCTTAGAGGTCACCCTGCCCAAGCAGGCACCGGTGGTGCCGGAAAGCCGGCAGATCGCCATCCTCTAATGACCATATCCTCCTCTCTCTTCTCTCTCAAGTCTTTGTAACCCCCCATGGCACAAGGGCGCCGGTGCAGTCGCCGGCGCCCCTTTGCCGTGAAGGGGGCCGCACCATCCGGGGCCTTGGCCCCATTTCTGAAAACCCATTTTCCATCGACCCACCCCGGAAAGGAGTGATTTTTGATGAATGCAGAAAAATTGACCCAAAAATCCGCCGAGGCCATTCGCGCGGCCCAGACCATCGCCCAGGAGTACGGCAACCCGCAGATTGAGCAGGCCCACCTGCTGTGGGCCCTCCTCCAGGATGCCGAAGGCCTCATCCCCCAGCTGCTGGCAGGGATGGGGATCACCGTCCCCTCCTTCCAGGCAGCGGTGAAGGACCTGGTGGAGCGGCAGCCCCGGGTGTCCTCCTCCGGCCATGAGCCCGGCCGGATTTACATCTCCGCCGACACCGAAAAGGCCCTGAACCGGGCGGAAAAGATCGCCGGAGAGATGAAGGACGAGTACACCTCCGTGGAGCACCTCTTCCTGGGCCTGCTGGACACCGCCGGCCGGGACCTGGGCCGGGTGTTCTCCGACTACCAGATCACCAAGGAAAAGGCCCTCCAGGCCCTCACCTCCGTGCGGGGCAACCAGCGGGTGACCTCGGACAACCCCGAGGAGACCTACGGCGCCCTGAAGAAGTACGGCACCGACCTGGTGGAGCGGGCCCGGCAGAACAAGCTGGACCCCGTCATCGGCCGGGACGATGAGATCCGCAACGTCATCCGCATCCTCAGCCGCAAGAGCAAGAACAACCCCGTCCTCATCGGCGAGCCCGGCGTGGGCAAAACCGCCATCGCCGAGGGCCTGGCCCAGCGGATCGTCAAGGGGGACGTGCCCACCTCCCTGAAAGACAAGACCATCTTCGCCCTGGACATGGGGGCCCTGGTGGCCGGCGCCAAGTACCGGGGGGAGTTTGAGGAGCGGCTGAAGGCCGTCCTCAACGAGGTGAAGAAGTCCGAGGGCAAGATCCTCCTCTTCATCGACGAGCTCCACACCATTGTAGGGGCCGGCAAGACCGAGGGGGCCATGGACGCCGGCAACCTCTTAAAGCCCATGCTGGCCCGAGGAGAGCTCCACTGCATCGGCGCCACCACCCTCAACGAGTACCGGCAATACATTGAAAAGGACGCCGCCCTGGAGCGCCGCTTCCAGCCCGTTATGGTGAACGAGCCCTCGGTGGAGGACACCATCGCCATCCTCCGCGGCCTGAAGGAGCGCTATGAGGTTTTCCACGGCGTGAAGATTCAGGACAGTGCCATCATCGCCGCGGCCACCCTGAGCAACCGCTACATCACCGACCGGTTCCTCCCCGACAAGGCCATCGACCTCATCGACGAGGCCTGCGCCCTCATCCGCACGGAGATCGACTCCATGCCCACCGAGCTGGACGTGATCCAGCGGAAGATCATCCAGCACGAGATTGAGGAGGCCGCCCTGAAAAAGGAGACCGACCACCTCTCCCAGGAACACCTGGCGGAGATCCAGAAGGAACTCTCCGACATGCGGGAGGAGTTCAAGGCCAAGAAGGCCCAGTGGGACAACGAGAAGGACGCCATCGGCAAGGTCCAGCAGATCCGGGCCGACCTGGAGAGCGCCAACGCGGAACTGGAAAAGGCCCAGCGGGAGTACGACCTGAACAAGGCCGCCGAGCTCCAGTACGGCAAGATCCCCGCCCTGCGGAAGGCCCTGGAGGCGGAGGAGCAGATCGCCGCCGACAGCAAGGCCCGGTCCCTCCTCCGGGACAAGGTCACCGAGGAGGAGATCGCCCGGATCATCGAGCGCTGGACCGGCATCCCCGTGGCCAAACTCATGGAAGGGGAGCGGGAGAAGCTCCTCCACCTGGAGGACATCCTCCACCAGCGGGTGGTGGGCCAGGACGAGGCGGTGCGCCTGGTGTCCGAGGCCATCCTCCGCAGCCGGGCGGGCATCGCCGACCCGGATAAGCCCATCGGCTCCTTCCTCTTCTTAGGCCCCACAGGCGTGGGCAAGACGGAGCTGGCCAAGACCCTGGCCGAGGCCCTCTTTGACAGTGAGAAGAACCTGGTGCGCATCGACATGTCGGAGTACATGGAAAAGTTCTCCGTCTCCCGGCTCATCGGCGCCCCTCCCGGCTATGTGGGCTATGAGGAGGGCGGCCAGCTGACGGAAGCCGTCCGCCGCCACCCCTACTCCGTGGTCCTCTTTGACGAGGTGGAAAAGGCCCATCCCGACGTGTTCAACATCCTGCTCCAGGTCCTGGACGACGGCCGCATCACCGACAGCCAGGGCCGGACGGTGGATTTTAAGAACACCATCCTCATCCTCACCTCCAACCTGGGCTCCCAGTATCTGCTGGAGGGCATCAACGCCGACGGGGAGATCTCCCAGGAGGCCCGGGACCAGGTGGACCAGCTGCTCAAGCGCTCCTTCCGGCCGGAGTTCCTCAACCGGCTGGACGAGATCGTCTACTACAAGCCCCTCACCAAGGAGAACGTCACCGCCATCGTGGACCTTCTCCTGGACAGCCTGAACCACCGCCTGGCCGACAAGCAGCTGAAGGTGGAGCTCACCCCCGCCGCCAAGGCCTACGTCATCGACAACGGGTACGACCCCCTCTACGGCGCCCGGCCCCTGCGCCGCTTCCTCCAGCACACCGTGGAGACCTTGATCAGCCGGAAGCTCATCGCCGACGAGGTCCTGCCGGACACCACCCTGGTGGTGGACTGCCAGGGGGATCAGTTGGTGGTCCGGTAAAGCCCGGGCAGCCATCTTTCCCAGGGCACCTTCCCCCCACCGTCCGGCGACATCATCGCTATGGTCACGCCCCCCAATCGGACTCCGATTGGGGGGCGTTGTTCTGTCTGCAAGGGGTGGGGCGAGATGGGGGCTGCATCCTTCCAACCAACTCCCAGCGCCATACCTATAACCCCCTCCCAAATTCTTCCTCTCCCACGCAAAAAAAGAGTTGTCAGAATATTCCTTTTTGTGTATAATATGGCTCACGTGTGGGCGTCATACCCGCGCCTCCACAGAGAATCAGAGAGAAAGGAACCAAAACATGGAGGATACACTACAGATTTTGACCGCCATGGTCATTTACATGGGCGTGGTCATCGTTCTGGGCATCACCTTCGCGAAACGGGCCAACGCCAGTTCAGACGCCTACTTCCTGGGCGGGCGCAGCCTGGGCCCCTGGGTGACCGCCATGAGCGCCGAGGCCTCGGACATGTCCGGCTGGCTGCTGATGGGGCTGCCCGGCCTGGCCTATTGGTGCGGCATCGCCGATGCCGCCTGGACCGCCATCGGCCTGGCCGTCGGCACCTACATCAACTGGTTGATCGTGTCCAAGCGGCTGCGCCGGTACAGCATGCGGGCGGGCAACGCCATCACCCTCCCAGAATACTTTTCCAACCGCTTTCACGAAAAGAGCAAAGTCATTATGACCATTGCCGCGCTGTTCATCCTGATCTTCTTCACGGTGTACGCAGCCAGCTGTCTGGTCACCTGCGGCAAGCTGTTTTCCACCCTATTTGACATGCCCTACATTCCCATGATGATTGTGGGGGCCGTCTTTGTCCTGGTCTACACCCTGATCGGCGGCTTCCTGGCCGAGAGCGCCTCTGACTTCATGCAGGCGCTGGTGATGATCATCGCCCTGGGGGTCATTGTGTTTGTGGGCACCACCGCAGCCGGGGGGCTGGACGCGGTCATCGACAACGTCCGCAGCATCCCGAGCTTCCTGGAGTTCTTCGGCATCGCCACGCCGGAAACCGTGGATGGCGTGCAGCAGGTGGCAGCAGGCACGCCCCTCTTCGGGGAAGGGACCTCCTACGGGGCCCTCTCCGTGGTGTCCGCCCTGGCGTGGGGCTTGGGATACTTTGGCGTGCCCCAGGTTCTGCTCCGGTTCATGGCCATTCGCAGCGAGCGTGAGCTGACCATGTCTCGGAGAATTGCCACCGTTTGGGTGGTGATCTCCCTGACCATCGCGGTGTTCATCGGCGTGGTGGGCCGTTCGCTGTACCCCTCGGCACTGCTCACCTCCTCGGAGGCAGAAAACGTGTTCATCCTTCTGGCCACCAGCCTGCTCCCGCCCCTTCTGGCCGGGTTTGTGATGGCCGGGATCTTGGCGGCGACCATCAGTTCCTCGGACTCCTACCTTCTCATCGCCGCCTCTGCCTTTTCCAAGAACATCTACCAGGGGCTGTTCCGCAAGAAGGCCTCGGACAAAGAGGTCCTGCGCGTCTCCCGGCTCACCCTTCTCCTCATCGCGGTGGTGGCCATTGTCATCGCCCTGGACGAGAACAGCGTCATCTTTACCATCGTCAGCTTCGCCTGGGCGGGGTTTGGCGCCACCTTTGGCCCGCTGATGCTCTTCAGCCTCTTCTGGAAGCGGACCACCCGGGCCGGGGCCATCGCCGGGATGCTGGGCGGCGCCGGGATGGTGTTCGTCTGGAAGCTGCTGGTGCGCCCCCTGGGCGGCCTGTGGGATGTCTACGAACTGCTGCCTGCCTTCCTGTTCTCGGTGCTCTGCATCGTGGTGGTCTCCCTCCTGACGCCCCCTCCCTCGGAGGAGATTCAGAGAGAGTTCGACGAAGTGAATGCCGGCGGAAAGACGGCCTAAGCCCTTTCCCCCTTACACAAACCAACACCAGCGTGGGCCCTAAGGGTCCACGCTGGTGTTTTTTGATCTGGGCATGGCCTTACGCCCCCGGCTCCCGGGCGGGCTGCGGCTGGCTCTTTTCATAGGCGATCCTGGGGTAGGGGTCCTCCTCCACGTAAATGGTGCCGCAGGGGAGAAAGCCCTCTTTCTCCAACAGGGTCTGCATGACCCGGTTGTCCCCGTGGGTGTCAATCCGCAGATGGCCGCACTGGGCATAGGCCCACCGAAGGCAGAACCGCCCGGTCCCCGGCACCGACCCGTCCGAAGCCAGCCGGTGGACCACCCCATAGGGGCTGTCGTCCCGCCAGGCCCCTGCCTCGATGCGGCGGTAGGTGGGCTCCACGTCCTTCCCCTGGGTGAAGAAGAAGGTTCCCACCACCCGCCCGGCTTCCAGGCAGACATAGCTCTTCCCCTGGGCGATGTCCTGGCGGAGCAGGGCCTCCGGGGGCCAGTGGGTGGGCCCCCACTGGTTGGGGTTGCCGTGGTCGGCCATAAACTGCCGGGCCTGGGCATACAGGGCCAGCAGCCGGGGCAGGTCCTCTACGGTGGTGCGGCGGATTTCCATAGGGTCTGTACTCCTTTCACGGTCCCGCGCTCCTGCGCCCCAGCCGGGGCGGGAGGGCTGTAAGACCACAACATAATGTTTCCTCCCATCCTACCACGTCAGCGCATCCTTTTCCATCCCTTCCCCCAAAAAACTGCCCCAGCCCGGCGCGGAACACCGCGCCGGGCTGGGGGCTAGGAGGAATCAGACACGGGTCTAGCATCGTCAATGACACCCTTCGCAGGAGATTTCAGGGAACTGCTGGGGGTCATAGGGAAGGTGGTTGCGGTCATAGTAGTCCTTCAGGGCGGCTTTCACCGCCTCCTCTGCCAGAACGGAGCAGTGGAGCTTGTGGGCGGGCAGACCGTCCAGGGCCTGGGCCACTGCCCGGTTGGTGAGGCCCATCACCTCGGTGAGGGGTTTGCCCTTGATCATCTCCGTGGCCATGGAGCTGGAGGCGATGGCGCTGCCGCAGCCGAAGGTCTCAAACTTCACGTC
>URCB01000034.1 GCA_900546255.1 uncultured Eubacteriales bacterium | reverse complement strand
TGGGTCCAGGGAGGAAGAACCTCTTCCTCCCTGGTGTTCTTTCCTCCGACTTTCTCCAAAGAAAGTCGGGCTCCCCCGCGGTCATCGGCGGGGCCCCCGGGGCGCTGCGCCCCAAGGTGGCTCCGGAGCCGCCCGCCCATAGGGCACACAGCACCGTGCTGCCCCTGGCATGGTTGGCCGGGTTTGAGTTCCGCTCGCTGCTCACTCGTTTAAAAGATGCCGGGACATTCTGCGTTCCTTGGTTGCATGGGAACCTATCTCAGCGTGTCTATAAGCGCCAATTCCACAAATATCACTCATTTTTCTTGACAATTTTATTGCTTTTTGCTACCATCAACATGAAGATACTTTCCCTTGAAAATGTTAAATAAGCCGAAGCCTACTACCAATCAACAAGGAAAGAGGACGCATTGAAAACGTATTTCTATCCGTGCGTAACAACGGAAGGAGGATTCCCATGGCACATCGAAGATGGCGCTGGCTGCTTTGTGCAGCGTTGGCCTGTTCCCTTTGCCTCCCGGTATCTGCGGCCCCGTCTCAGGAGGATGCCCAGGATCACGGGATTGCCCTCTCCCTGGCCTGGGCCCAGGAGGAAGGAATCCTGCTGGGGACCGGCCCGGACCAGCTGACCCCCGATGGGGAGGCCACCCGGGCCATGGCAGTGACGGTGCTTCACCGCTATGCAGGTACTCCCCAGGCAAATTCCTCTCAGCCCTTCTCAGACGTTCCGGCAGAGGCCTACTATGCCGACGCCGTAACCTGGGCCGTGGAAACCGGTCTGACCAACGGCAAAACAGCGGAGACGTTTTGCCCCAACGACCCCATTTCCCGGCAAGAGTTTGCCACCCTTCTCTACCGCCTCTGTGTAGACCGCCACGGCGTGCCGGAGCAGGTGGGAGAGAACAACATCACCACCATAGCGGACTTCACCGACCACCAGGCCGTGGCCCCCTATGCCCTGCCAGCCATGACCTGGGCAGTGGGAGACCTCTTCCTGACGGGAGAAACCAACGAAAACGGGGAAAGGCTCCTGCAACCCCAGGCATCCATCCTCAGAGGGGAGATGACCCAGCTGCTGCGGCAGTATGACTGCCTGGTAGAGGGGAACCCCGCCCCCCTGTATCGGTTCGCGGCAGAGGGCGTCACCCAAATCCAACTCCGGGCCGGAACGGGCGAAGTGGTGACCCTCACCGACCCAGCAGAGATCGCCCGGTTCCTGGAGCGGGTCAACGCCTTCACCTATACGTCCCAGTACAACCCCGAACCCGCTGGGGGATTCTACTACTTTGCAGACATTACCATGCTCACCGGAGAAGTTCTGCAGTTAGAACTACAACCCAACGAGCTGAACCACCACATCCTTCCGCCCTCCTCAGAACAGGACTTCTTCTCCCAGGAATGGCTCCAGAGTTTTTACGGCACAACGACGTAACCCCCCTACAAGCGAACCTCTACAGCCAGGGCCCCCGTCCTTTTGGACGGGGGCCCTGTTTTGCCTACGAAACCAGTATACAGCGACAGAGTCCCCTACCCCCGGTAGAGAAAGCCGCCTACCGACCCCGTCCATTAAAAACCGGCTTCGCCGGCCCCGCAGAACAGGGCGGCCAGCAGCCCGCCGTACACCTGCCACAGGGAGCGTTTCCCCACGGCCTCCTGGGCCACCAGGGGGATCTCCTCCACCGCCTGGCCGTCCACCAGGACGGTGAGGTGGCCCAGCTCCTGCCCTGCCTCCACCGGGGCGGAGAGGGCAGAGGGCAGGTCTACGGTGGTGGTGACCTTCCCCGCCTCCCCCTTGGGCAGCAGGAGCTGGCGCTCCTGGGCCAGCCCCGGCTGGACGCTGGCCGCCGTGCCCAGGGTCACCGGCACCGGGGTCAGGGGCTCCGACGGGGCCACCGGCACCAGGGCATAGGCGGCAAAGCCGTAGTTGAGCAAAGCCTTGGCCCCCTCAAACCGGTCGTTGGAGGTGGGGGCCCCCAGGATGACGGCGATGAGCTCCATCCCCTCCTTCTCCGCCGTGGCGGACAGGCAGTAGAGGGCGGCGTCGGTGGACCCGGTTTTCAGCCCCGTGGCCCCCTCGTAGTACCGCACCAGCTTGTTGGTGTTGGCCAGCTGGAAGTCCCCGTCCCGAAGGGTGTCCATCCAGATGGTGGTGTAGGTGCGGATGTCCGGGTGGCGGAGGATCAGCTCCCGGGACATCAGGGCGATGTCATAGGCGGAGGAATGGTGCCCCTCAGCAGGCAGGCCGGTGCAGTTGCAGAACACGGTGTCCTCCATCCCCAGCTCCGCCGCCCGGGCGTTCATCTTCTCCACAAAGGCGCTCTCGCTGCCGGCCAGGTACTCCGCCATGGCCACGCAGGCGTCGTTTCCCGAGGCCACGGCGATGGCCTTGAGCATGTCGTGGACGGAGAACTCCTCCCCCTCCTCCATGTAGACCTGGGAGCCCCCCATCCCCGCCGCCGTGGCGGAGACGGGCACCATGGTCTCTTTGGTGATGGTCCCCGCGTCCAGGGCCTCCATGATGAGGAGCATGGTCATCACCTTGGTGACGCTGGCCAGCTCCAGGGGCGCGTGGGCGTTGGCCTCGTACAAAACCTGCCCCGTGGACTTCTCCATGAGCAGGGCCGCCCGGGCGTTGACCTCCGGCCCCGCCGCCCGGACGGGCAGGACCCCCATACACAGGGCCAGGCAGAGCAGGGTTGCGCAGAGTTTCTTCATGGGCAGGACCTCCTGGTGAATGTCGGTGGTCTTACCCTATGCAGGGGCGGGGTGGGATATGCCCCAGGTGCCCCAGGCCGCTGCCCCCCTTGCTCAAAATATGAAGCATTTGCTTTCTGCTGTAAGCTGAAACCCGTAGAAAAAACCAGTATAATAAAGGAAATACTGGAACATGGGGGGGATAGGCATGAGCAAAGATGTGTCATACAAAAACCGGGACCGCTTCCTGGAACTCGGGCTTGCCATCGCCTCCCTGCGAAAAATGAAGGGGCTGTCTCAGGACGCCCTGGCCGCCAAAGCGGGGATCAGCCGCTCCCACCTCAGCGCTATTGAGGCCCCCAACATCATCCGCGCCTTTTCTGTGGAAGTGCTGTACAATCTGGCCGATGCCTTGGAGATCCGCCCCGGCGAACTGCTGGATTGTGACATTTATGCCTATCACGATGCAGGAGGTACCCTATGAACTTCAAAGCCGAACTCACCGCCATGAAGGGCCGTCTCTTCTCCCCCGAACTGTACCAGGCCATGGGGGAGGCCTCCACCCAGCGGCGGCGGGAGCGGGGGCTCACCTGGAAGGACGCCATCTGGCGCCGCGCCCAGGCCCAGCTGGACCCCCAGCTGACCCCAGACCAGAAGGACCGCCTGGACCAGCTCCGCCGCCAGTGCCAGGAGACCGGGGAGTACGCCGCCGTCGTGGCCTTCCAAAACGGCCTGTACACCGGGTTCCAGCAGTACTTCCAGCGGGACACCTCAGACACCCCCTACCAAGACTTCCTCCACGGCACCCTGCTGCAATACACCAGCCCCAAACGGAAGACCCTCTTCCGCGCCCGCCTGGAGGACGACCAGGCCCAGGCCGATGCCCTGACCCAGTGCCTGCCCGAGGATCTGCGCCCCGCCCTCACCCAGTGCTGCGACGCCTGGGAGGACCAGCTGTGGAACTTCCTCCGCTATGGCTTCTACCTGGGCTACCGGTTCGCCCTGGACACCCTGGACACCGCCAACGGGGCCGGGGCCAGCCACCGCCTGGTGAAGAAAACCCTGCTCACGGAGTTTGACCTCTCCCTCCTCCTGCCCCTGACCCTGCTGGACCCCAAACACCCCCACCCCCAGCTGGCCTCCCTCCTGGCCGCCTGGGATGCCCAAGGCGCCACCCAAGACGCCCCCAAAGACGCCGCCCAAGGCTGACACGCCCCCCAACCGCCAAAAACCCCCGGCCCGAGAGTTCCTCGGTCCGGGGGCTTGTTTTCCCATCGTTCTTATATTGTCCAGGGGCAGCACCCTCAGGGCAGGGTGTACAGCCAGATGTAGGGCGCCTGGGTGGTGCTGTAGTTCTGCAGGCTGCCCAGCACCACCAGGTTGCTGTCGTCCTGCCACTTGACCAGGAGCAGCTCGGCGTTCTTGGTCTCCTCGCTGGTCTCGCCGGTCTCCTCGTTGGTGATGGTCACCGGGAAGGTCATCTCCGGCAGGTCCACCATGGAGGCCTCCCCGGTGGAGAGGTCCACCACGGACAGGTTCCACTGGTCGGTCTCCTCGGCGCTGGGGGCCCAGGCCAGGACGATCTTGCTGCCGTCGGGGCTGAAGAACTGCTGCCAGCTGCGCACCACGCCGCCGTCAAAGTGGTACAGGGTGGTGAGGGAGCCGTCGGCATACTGGGCCACCGTGAGGTCCTGGATCAGGCCCCCGTCGATGGTCTCGCCGTAGAGGATTTTATCCCCCTGGATCTCCACCCGGGTCTGGCTGCCGATGGAGACGTCCTCCGGCAGGGTCCAGTCCTCCGGGATGTCGTCCTGGAGAATGGTGGTCATATATTCCATGGGGTCTGTGGATCCGTCTGGCTGCTCCGTCCAGGTGCCGCCGGACAGGGGGCCGGCCTGGTCGGCAGTGTCATTGCCGCCGCTTTCGCCACAGGCACACAGGGCCAGGGACAAGGCCAGAACCAGGGACAGGGCCAGGATCTTTTTCCGATGCATGGGTTGGTTCCTCCTTTGGGTTGGATTTCTTGTAAGGATAGCATGTTTTCCACATTTCGTCAACGGATCTTCCCTTTTTCCCCGATTTTTCATCGTTTTGCACAGGAATCATCCAGTCTCCCCCATTCCGTCTAACTGGTTTGGGAGCAAATCCGTCACATAGCGCAGCAGCTCCCCCGGTTGGGAGACCTGGGCCGTCAGGGGATTGGGCTTGTCCTGGGTACAGGCGATGCCCTGCCATTGCCCCCCCTGCCGGTAGAGGGCCACCATCTGGTAATGCTCCTCCGTCCGGAAAAAGAGGGTGAGGGCCGGCTGGCCCTGGACCGCCTGGCTGGCGGTTTGGAGGGTGTACTGTTTGTGCAGGTGGGCCATGCGGTCTACAATGGCCCGGGCCGTCTGGCGGTCCACCATGGACTGGGGTTTCCAGCACTGGGTCTTGCGCCCCGCCCCCACCACCTGGATGGAGAGGAGCTCCGTCTGGGCGGCGTTGTTCACCAAAGGCGCCGGAAGAAGGAACCAGGCCAGGGCCACCAGCAGCAGCGCCGCTGCCGCCATCCCCGCCAGGCGCAGGGGCCAGCGGTCCCCCTTCCCCCGCCGTGGACGGGGGGCTTCGATGTAGTCCTGCTTCACGGCGCGTTCTCCTTTTGGGGCAAGGCCATGGTTTGGCGCAGGGTATCCAGCCCCCAGCGCAGGAGGAAGAGCAGCGCCGTCTCCCCCAAGCCGGGCAGGATCCACGCCAGGGCGGTCAAGCCGCTCTCCTGCCAATAGGCCAGGATCTCCTGCAAACTGACGCCCCCCCAGCTGTACCATTCCCACCCCAGCAGGCCCACCAGAGCATACAGGGGGAGAAACAGCAGCAGCCCCAGGATCTCGCTGGCCGCGATCCACCCCAGGGCCTTCGACAGGGGCTTTTTCCAAGTCACCAGTAACGCGAACAAGGGCACCAGGTAGAGCAAAACGGTTGCGACAAATTGGTCGTTCACGGAAAAAGCCCCCTTTCTTTGTGGGTTTTCACAAGACGGTTCCAAACACACGGACGGTCTTTTATAGGTTCAGTATATCCCATCCCCTCCCCCGGGTCTATGGAGAGGGTCTTAAAAATTCATTAAGAATTTATTATGCTCCACCCGCCCTCAAAAACATCCTTTCACTTATATAGACGTTTCAGCACAGGGTTTTGTGACACCTTTCTAAAGTTTCTTTATGTTTTATAGTTTCCAATCCAAAAATCCTCCCCAAAAACGACAAAACGCGCGCAGGGCAACGCCTGCGCGCGTGGTTGGTGGTGGGAGGGTAGGGGCTTACGGATTGGTGTGGGCATAGTGCTCCGGCCGGGCGGACATGGGCTCGTAGTGCACCCGCTTGACCATGGCCCGGTAGGCCGGCCGCATGATCCGGTGGCAGGTGAGAACCTCCTCGATCCGGTTGGCGCACCAGCCGGCGATACGAGCCGAGGCAAAGAGGGGGGTGAACACATCCTCCGGGATGCCCAGCATGGTATACACCAGGCCGGAATACATGTCCACGTTGGCGCACATGGGCATGTCCGACCCCGTCTTGTTCTGGATCATGGGGATGCCCAGCTCCTCGATCTTCTCCAGCAGCTGGAAGTCCTCGTCATAGCCCTTGATCTCCGCCATGTGCCGGGCGTACTTCTTCAGCAGCACCGCCCGGGGGTCGGAGATGGTGTACACCGCGTGGCCCAGGCCGTAGATCTTCCCGGACTTGTCCCCCGCCTCCTTGTTGAGGATCTTGTAGAGGAAGTCCTTGATGGAGGCGTCGTCCTTGGGGTTCACGTTGGCCTTCACCGTGCGGAACTGCTCCATGACCTTGGCGTTGGCGCCGCCGTGGAGGGGGCCTTTCAGGGAGCCCACCGCCCCGGCGATGGCGCTGTAAGTATCCGTCCCGCTGGAGGAGAGGGCCCGGCAGACGAAGGTGGAGTTGTTGCCGCCGCCGTGCTCGGCGTGGACCATGAGCATCATGTCCAGCAGGTGGGCCTCCTCCTCGGTGTACTTGGTGTTGGGGCGGATCATCCGCAGGAAGTTCTCTGCGGTGGACAGCCCCTCCACCGGGAAGTGGATGTGGAGGGAGCCCCCGCCGAAGTAGTGCCGCTTCACCGAGTAGGCGTTGGCCACGATGCTGGGGAAGGCCCCCACCAGCCGCACCGACTGGAGGAGGATGTTGTCCAGGGAGATGTCGTCGGGGTTGTCATCGTAGGAGTAGAGGGACAGGACGCTGCGGGCCAGCTTGTTCATGATGTTCCGGCTGGGGTTCTTCATGATCATGTCCTCGGTGAATCCGGGGGGCAGCTTCCGGGCCCGGTTCATGATCTCGTTGAAGCGGTCCAGCTCCCACTGGGAGGGGAGGAAGCCCATGAGCAGCAGGAAGGCCACCTCCTCAAAGCCAAAGGTGCCCGCCTTCCGGTGGGCCTCCACGATCTCGTTGAGTTCGATGCCGCGGTAGTACAGCTGTCCGGGTACCGGGACACGGACGCCGTCCTCAATCATGTAGCCCAGCACGGAACCCACCCGGGTCACGCCAACGGGCACGCCGGTGCCGTCGCTGTTGCGCAGGCCCCGCTTCACGTCTTCCCGGTAGTACTTCTCGCTGATGTAGTACTCCCGTTCCACGCGCTGGCTCAGGGAACCTGTATATTGTTCCAGGAGCCCGGTCTCTTTTGTTTGCATGGAGTTGGTTCCCCTTTCGTTTGGTGTTTCGGTGATTTCCCGGCTCCCGCCAAAATTGGGGCAGGGATTTCTGTCGATTTTAACTAAGTATACTCTACTTCCGGCCATCCTGCAAGAAAAATTTCCCCTTCTTTCGCCGGCTTTGGAAGTTTTGTCGGATATTACGAACCTTTCCCTGCATTTTAGGTCACCCTGCAAGAAGTTCAAAAGTTCCCGCATTTTTCTTTGCTTCCCGGGCCGATTGTGCTATACTTTAGGTACCCATATTTTATATAAATACAGCTTTTTCCCTATGGGCTGCTGAAATTTTTTCCCAGGAAAGGGTGTCGATTCGTTCTATGATTACCTTACAGTCCGCCGGCGTCCGCTGGCAGAATGGGGCCCCCGTCCCCGCCCCCGTGGCCTCTCCCGCCGACCGGGAGAAGACCATGGCCTACCAGATCTTCCGCCGCCACAACCAGAAGGAGGAGGCCGGCCAGCTTCACCTGAAGTTTGACAGCCTCATCTCCCACGACATCACCTATGTGGGCATCATCCAGACCGCCAAGGCCAGCGGCCTGACCGAGTTCCCCGTCCCCTATGTGATGACCAACTGCCACAACAGCCTGTGCGCCGTGGGCGGCACCATCAACGAGGACGACCACGTCTTCGGCCTGTCCGCCGCCATCAAGTACGGGGGCAACTTTGTCCCCGCCAACCAGGCGGTCATCCACCAGTACGCCCGAGAGATGATGTCCGGCTGCGGCCGGATGATCCTGGGGTCGGACAGCCACACCCGCTACGGCGCCATCGGCACCATGGGCGTGGGCGAAGGCGGCCCGGAGATCGTCAAGCAGCTGCTGAAAAACACCTATGACATCGCCGCCCCGGAAGTGGTGATGGTCTACCTCACCGGGGAGCCCGCCCAGGGCGTGGGCCCCCACGACGTGGCCATCGCCCTGTGCGGTGAGGTTTACAAGAACGGCTTTGTGAAGAATAAGGTCCTGGAATTCGTGGGCCCCGGCATCAAGAACCTGCCCATGGACTACCGCATCGGCATCGACGTGATGACCACTGAGACCGCCTGCCTCTCCTCCATCTGGGAGACCGACGGGGCGGTGGAGGAGTACCTGGCCATCCACGGCCGGCCGGAGGCCTATGAGGCCCTCCATCCCCAGGAGGGGGCGTACTATGACAGCCTGATCACCATCGACCTGTCTAAGGTGGAGCCCATGGCCGCCCTCCCCTTCCACCCCGCCGAGGCCTACCCCATTCGGGAGCTCATGGCCAACCCCGGGGACATCTTCCGGGAGGTGGAGAAGCGCACCGCCGAGCAGTTCGGCGGCAAGGTCACCCTCTCCCTCACCGACAAGCTGGTGGACGGGAAGATCGTGGTGGACCAGGGCATCATCGCCGGCTGCGCCGGGGGCATGTACGACAACATCGCCGAGGCCGCCGCCATCCTGGACGGCCACGACGTGGGCAGCGGGTACTTCTCCCTGTCCATCTATCCCCCCTCTGTGCCGGTGAACCTGGAGCTCATCCACAACGGGGTGCAGCAGTCCCTGCTGGAGGCCGGGGCCCTCTTCAAGCCCTGCTTCTGCGGCCCCTGCTTCGGCGCCGGGGACGTGCCCGCCAACAACGGCCTGTCCATCCGCCACACCACCCGGAACTTCCCCAACCGGGAGGGGTCCAAGCCCGGCGACGGGCAGCTGTCCGGGGTGGTCCTGATGGACGCCCGGTCCATCGCCGCTACCGCCCGGAACCACGGCGTCCTCACCCCCGCCACCGAGGTGAGTTATGTCCAGCCCAAGCAGGGCAAGCGGACCTTTGACCAGAAGGTCTACGACCGCCGGGTGTACTTCGGCTTCGGCCACCCCCAGCCGGAGGCAGAACTGAAGTTCGGCCCCAACATCGCCGAGTGGCCCCCCATCCCCGCCCTGGCGGACAACATGCTCATGCAGGTGGCCTCCGTCCTCCGGGACCCCGTCACCACCACCGACGAGCTCATCCCCTCCGGGGAGACCTCTTCCTACCGCTCCAACCCCCTGAAGCTGGCCTCCTTCGCCCTGTCCCGCCGGGACCCCGATTACGTCCCCCGGGCCCAGGCCACCCAGGCCCTGGAGACCGGCCGCCAGGCCGGCGCCCCCGCCCCGGAGGTCCAGGCCGTCCTGGAACAGCTGGGCCAGAAGGACCTGGCCCCCGAGGCCTACCAGATCGGCTCCGTCCTCTTCGCCAACAAGCCCGGCGACGGCTCCGCCCGGGAGCAGGCCGCCTCCTGCCAGCGGGTGCTGGGCGGGTGCGCCAACATCTGCTATGAGTTTGCCACCAAGCGGTACCGCTCCAACTGCGTCAACTGGGGCATGCTCCCCTTCACCCTGGCCGAGGGGGAGGACTTCCCCTGCGCCCCCGGGGATTACATCTTCGTCCCCGACGTCAAGGCCAAGGTCCTGGCTGGGGAGGACACCTTCCCCGCCCTGGCCCTCACCGGAGGGGAAGTCAAGCCCCTCACCCTCTACCTGAAAAACACCACCGCCGAGGAGCGGGAGCTGCTGCTCACCGGCTGCCTCATGAACCACTACGCCGCCCAGAACAAGGCCTGAGGAGGAACCCATGGAACCCATCAAAATGCAAAACCCCATCGTGGAAATCGACGGGGACGAGATGACCCGGATCCTCTGGGCCATGATCAAGGACGAACTCATCCGCCCCTTTGTGGACCTGAACACCGAGTACTACGACCTGTGCCTGCCCAACCGGGACGCCACCGACGACCAGATCACCCTCCAGGCCGCCGAGGCCATCAAGCGCTGGCACGTGGGGGTGAAGTGCGCCACCATCACCCCCAACCTCCAGCGGATGGAGGAGTACCACCTGAAAAAGATGTGGAAGTCCCCCAACGCCACCATCCGGGCCGCCCTGGACGGCACCGTCTTCCGGGCCCCCATCCTCATCTCCAAGGTGCGCCCGGTGGTCTCCTGCTGGAAAAAGCCCATCACCATCGCCCGCCACGCCTATGGGGACATCTACAAGGCGGTGGAGTACCGGGTCCCCGGCCCGGGGAAGGCCGAGCTGGTCTTCACCGATGCCAGCGGCAAGGAGACCTCCCGCCAGACCATCTTTGACTTCCAGGGCCCCGGGGTCATCCAGGGGATGCACAACCGGGACGACTCCATCCTCTCCTTCGCCCGGTGCTGCTTCACCTATGCCCTGGAGGTGGGCCAGGACGTGTGGTTCTCCACCAAGGACACCATCTCCAAGGACTATGACCAGACCTTCAAGCTGCTGTTCCAGAAGGTCTATGACGAGGAGTTTGCCGACAAGTTCCAAAAGGCCGGCCTCACCTACCGCTACGCCCTCATCGACGACGTGGCCGCCAAGGTCATCCGCTCCGAGGGGGGCATGATCTGGGCCTGCAAGAACTACGACGGCGACGTGATGAGCGACCTCATCGCCGCCGCCAGCGGCTCCCTGCCCATGATGACCAGCGTCCTGGTGAGCCCCGACGGCAACTTCGAGTACGAGGCCGCCCACGGCACCATCACCGACCACTACCGCCGCCACCAGAAGGGGGAGGCCCTCTCCTCCAACCCTCTGGCCACCATCGCCGCCTGGGCCGGCGCCCTGAAGAAGCGGGGGGAGCTGGACGGCAACGCCGCCCTGGCCCACTTCGCCGACTGCCTGAACCAGGCCGGGCTGGACGTGTTCGAGGAGGGCTACCTCTCCGAGGACCTGGCCATGCTCTGCGACCCCAAGGAACTCAAGGAGATGCCGGAGAACAGCAAGATGATGAAGCTCATCCGCGCCCGGCTGGAGGCCCTGCTGGCCGCCTAACCCCCGCCACCGAATCACAAAACAACAGGAAGCGAGGCCCGTGCCATTTGGCACGGGCCTCGCTTTTCCAGTGGACCGTGGTTCCTGTGCCCAGACCGTCACCCCACCTGGCAGAGGGCCCCGGTGGCGTCGTCCCGGCGCTTGAAACGGGGCAGGGCCTCCAGGTCTGGGTCGGCCGCCTGGCAGGCCCAAAGCCGATCGGCCAAGGGGGCCATCCCCCCCTCTGCCGCCCGGCGATGGAGGTCGGCCACGTCCGCCGCCAGGCCGAAGCCCACGCACTGGGCCAGCCCATCGGTGCACAGGAAGAGAGACCGGCACTGGCTCAGGGGGACCGTCTCCCGGCGGGCGTGGGAGATCCCCACCCCGGTGGGGTCCAGGATCCAGTAGCCCCCCGGGGTGTTCCGCAGGGCCCGGTGGCGGCGGAGGGTGGCCTGGATCCCCGGCAGGCTCTCCCGGAGGGAGCACCCCCGGGCTTGGGCCAGGGCACAGGCCTCCTCCAGGGCTTGGCCGTCCAGGGCGGAGAGGGCGGTCTCCTCCCAGGTACGGAAGGTGCCGTCGGTCAACTGGAGGCTGGCGGCACAGTCCCCCAGGCCAAAGTACTCCACCCCTTCGCCCCGCCGGCGGAAAATCGCCACCCCCGCCGAGGGGAGGGCAGCCCGGGGACCGCTCCACTGGTCCAGCAGCCGGGCCATCCCCTGGGCAAGGATGTCCTCCAGGGAGCGGGACGCCTCCGGCAGATGGCGGTCCAGCCACCGGGCGGTCTCCCGGACCAGCCAGGCCGCGTCGCTGACGGGGTCCATGACGGGGGCGGCGTCCAGGCTGGTGGCCCCGTCCAGGACATAGAGAAAGCTGCCGCCGCCCCCCACAGCGTCCTCGTTCCAGCGGGCGCCGGGGCGGGTGAAGGTGGAAACCTCCCGGAAGGGAGGGGAAAACAAAACCATAGGGGTCCTCCTTTCTGCGATGCAAGGGTATCTTACCACATGGGAAGCGGGTTGGCTCTCTCAAGGTTTTCTCATCGGATGGCGGGGCCGCGCCCCGAGAAAACCCTGAAGGATTTTTGGGCTGTTCACTGCCCGTTTCCTGGGGTATAATGGAGAAAACCAACCGCCGGCCCCCCGGGGCCAGGGCACAGAATGGAGGGCACAGACATGACCGGCATCGACAACACCGTCTTGGCGGAGGCCCTGCGCCTCCTCTCCCCTTACCGGGACCAGGGGCGGGTATGGGACACCTTGGAGGAGCTCATCGCCGCCCCACCGGCGCAGCGGGAGGCCATCCTCCGCCAGCCCCGGCAGCAGGAGCCCAGCACCAGTGAGTCCACCAAAGGCCGTTTCTTCAACGGCCACAACAAGAAGTCCCCAGACCAGGGCAGCACCAACTTCGCCTGGTGGCCCGAAGACGACCGGCGCTACCCCAGCCAGCAGTTTGAGAAGATGCTGACGGCCCAGTTCCTGTGGTATGCCACCCACACCCTGTCCCCCGCCCAGGGGGACAGAGGGAACGCAGCAACCTGGACCGCGCGCGCTCCGGAGGATGCCTGGGACGTGGTGGAAAGCGTCTGCCGGAAGTACCGCGTCCCCCGCCAGACGGTGTCCGCCCTCCACGCCAAAGGCGGCCCCCGGGAATGGGTGGGCGAGATGATCCGCCAGGCCAAGCTGGCCAGCGCCAACCACGCCGTGGCCCAAAAGACGCTGGCCAAACAGCAGGGCAGCCAGCCGGGGGCGGCCCCTTCCCGCTGGGACAGCGCCTACCGCCAGCCTCCAGGGGCCGAGGACGATCCCCCCTACGGGGACCTGGACCGGCCGGCAGCTCTGCTGGAGGGGCGCCGGCTGGACCGTCCCCACCCGGCCTTTCTCCCCTGGCAGCCCCCGGAAAACTGGGACCTGGTGGGGCCCTATAGCGGTTCCCTGGTCTTTGCCGACGGAACCTTCCTGGACCTGCCCTACCTAGAACTCTTCGGCGGGGAAGCCCCGGGGGAGGCCGAGTTCGTAGAAGGGGAAAACCTCCTCTGCCGCCTGGTGGACACCGACGCCCACTTAGAGCAGCAGGTGACCGCTCTCTCCTATCCCGCTGCCCTGGCCGAGGAGGAGGCCGCCGCCCGGGCTTTGGGATACACCCACCATCCCCCCAAGCTGTGGCTGGACCACCTGGACTATCTGGAGGACACCCAGGCCCCCGGCAAGGCCCACCTCACCCTCTACCTGGGATCCTCGGACTACCTGGGCCACCGGGTCTATCGCCGGGAGATGGCTCGGAACCCCGCCGCCCAGGCCGCCTTTCAGGAGACCCTGGCCGGCCTCCGCGGGGACGCCGAACACCGCCTGCGCCAGTGCCCCTGGGCCTCCTGCGGCGGTGGGGTGTGGCCGGTGGTCCGGGACGGGAACGGCTCCCCCTATGTGATCCTCTCCCTGCGCAACCCCCGAAAGGTGGCGGAAGTGGCCGGCCGGCTGGGGTATGGGGCCTCTGGCTCCTACGACCGCAGCGACGGCACCCCCGCCCAGGCCATGGCCCGGGAGATCCAGGAGGAGCTGGGTCTCCCCGCCCCCAAACCGGAAGCACTCACCCTCCTCAGCCTGGGGGTGGACACGGAGCGGTACCTCCTCCAGTTCTCCTACCTCTGGGAGACGGACTACACCCTCTCCCAAGTCAGCCGGTGCCGCCGCAACCGGGCTCCCACCGCCGGGGAACAGACCATCTTCTTTGTCCCCCTGGCCCCGCCGGTGTGCGAGGCCTTCCTCCGCCAGGCCGCATTTGAGCCCGGCGCCGCTTACAGCCTGATGCGGCTGCTCCAGAAGCGGAGGGGATGATTCCCCCTCCTGCCCCCCACCGCTTCCTGCCATCCAACCGCCCCCTTCCCCAGGGTTCCCGGGGAAGGGGGCGGTTGCTCTTTTGGGCGATGAGAGAACTGTGAGAGAACATTGAACTGGGGTTTGCCTCGGTTCCCGTTTATGATAAAGCCAACCAAACCAAAGAAGGAGGGAACCCCATGAACCATCGTTTTTCGCCACGCGCCCTGGCCCGGTTCGGCCGGAAGAAGGTCCGCCTGGGCGGGCTGCCCCGCCCCTTGGCCTGGATGGCCGGTTTCCTGGGGGGACAGGCCCTGGGCCGGGAGGCCCCAACGCCGCCCCCCTACCCCGCCGCCGTAGACGGCCACTACCTGACTTTCTGCGCCGGGGAGGCCATCCGGTTTGAGCACCTCTTCTCCCCGCTGCGGGAGGAGCTGGCCCGGGTGGAGGGGGAGATCCAGCGGCTCCAGGCCGCTCCCCAGTCCCCCGCCCCGGACAGCCTGGCCGAGGCCGCCCGAAGCCATCGGGAGGCCGCCGCCCGGCAGAGTCAACTGGGAACCCTGGCCGTCCAGCGGGCCCAGCTGACCGAACTGCTCACCCAGGCCGAGACCATCTTGGCCGAACGGGCCGTCCGGGCCCGGGGCATCGCCCAGGCCAGGAAAGCCGCCTACCGCGCCGGCGCCAGCCGCCGGCTCCGCCGCCCCGTCTCCCTGGTGGAAGGGCCCCTGCCCCAGCAGTGGCTCCCCCTCCACCGGCGAGAGGACACTGAGAAAGGAGTGCTGTGAACATGTTCGGAAGGAAGCGAAAGGGCCAGCCCATCGACGCCGCCCTGACGGCCACCCAGGAGGCAGCCCACTATGATCCCGACGCCTACTTAACCGTCTCCGGCTTTGGCCTGCCCCTGTGGGCCTTCTCCTTTGAGAAGGAAGTGGAGGGCCGGGCCAGGAAATACGCCCAGCAGGTCAACCCCGACGAATACAACGGGGACTATCTGGACGCCTTCCTCACCGCTCGGGCCGACCAACTCCGCCGGAGCCTGGACCTTCAGCTGGCCAACAAGACCTTCACCATTCAGGAGCGGGCCCGGGGCCAGGCCGCCCGGGTCCTCCGGGCACAGACCGCCCTGGCCCAGGCCCAGCAGGAACTGGCCCGCTGCCAGGAGGAGTTGGCACGGCTGCGCCAGCTGGACGGCAGCCCACTGTAACGGAAGGAGGCATTTCCCATGAAACGCACCCGCGCAAACGGCATCACCGACAAACTGGCCCTGGGGGAGGACCTCACCCGGGGGCGGCAGCGGATCCAGAAGGCCAGCCGCACCTGGTACATGTGGGGGCCGGTGGAGATCCTGCTGATCCTCTTCTTCGCCGCCGTAGACTACGGCGCCCTCTCCTCCCTCTTTGACAACTCCATGGTGGCCAGCCGATGGGTCATCACCCTCACCACCGCCGGGGCCTGCGTCATCGAGAACTTCCTGGCCTCGGTGGCCGGGCGGCTGTACCACGAGGCCGTCACGTTAGGGGACCGCCGGGCCCGGAAGCTCCTGGCGGGGACGGTAGGGGTAGATCTGGTCTTCCTGCTGGGCCTGCTCCTCTTCCGGTTCGTCTCCCGGGACACTTCCCTGAGCACCAGCGTCCAGGGGCTGGCCGGCATGGGGGCCACCGTCACCGTGGGAACCGGCGACGACGGCACCCGGGCTGCCTTGGCCCTGGTACTGGCCCTGGTCCCCTTCGCCACCTCGGCCGTGAGCTTCCTGATGAGCTACCTCTGCGAGAACCCCCTCCGCCGGAAGCGGGAGGCCCTGGAACTGGAACTGCTCCGCCAGGAGGAGACGGTGGCCCAGCTCCAGGCTGCGGCAGCGGAGATCCAGGCCTATGACCCCGCCCGGGAACTCCAGCTGCTGACCCAATGCCACCGCCAAGCCCGGTCCTATGTGGACCACCTGGAAACCGAGTGGAAAGAGCTGGCCCGGCACATCCTGGCCCAGCGGCTGGCAGCGGACCCCCGGCAGCTGTCCCGCCTGGCGGCCTCCCAAGCTGCCCAGCCCGCCGGCTCCCACTGGGAGATCATCCCCTACCCCCACACCACGGAACCACGAAAGGAGAATGTCCCATGAAACGCCCCCTTGGAATCGTCCTGTCCCTTGCGCTGTCCCTTCTCCTCACACTGGCCGGCTGCAGCGGCGGGGAGACGGCCTCTGCCCTGCCCCAGGCTGCAGAAGGCACCCTGTCCCTCGCCCCCGACCAGCCCGTCCACCTGGCGGTGGTGGCTGGGGAGGCCGCCAACAGCCCCACCCATGACTACACCGGGGAGGTCCTCTCCTCCCTCCTGACCACCCTGTGCCGCCAGGGCGGCCATCTGACCCTGGTGGAGGCCGACGGGGCCCCCTACCTCCTCTACAGCGAGGCGGTGGCCGCCCCGGACGCCTCCCTCACCGGGAACAAGCAGGACCAGATCGTCCAGGCCCAGGCCGCCCAGGCCGCCGCCTTCCTCACGGAGAACGCCGTGCCCAAGACGGCGGAGGTGGACTTCGTGGCCGCCTTAGATCTGGCTGCCCGGGGCCTCCAGGGCCAGGCAGGCAACCGGGTGCTCTACGCCGCCTTCAACGGCCTGTCCACCGCCGGGCCCATGGACTTCACCCAGAACCTCCTCCGGGCCGACCCGGAAGCCGTGGCAGACGCCTTGGAAGCCCAAGGCAACCTGGTGGACCTGTCCGGGGTCCACGTGGTTCTCACCGGGCTGGGGGACGTGGCGGGGGAGCAAGCCCCCCTCACCCTCTCCGCCAAGGAGAACCTCCAGGCCATCTGGCAGGCCTACCTCACCCGGTGCGGGGCGGCCAGCGTGACCTTCCCCGGGGAGTACTCCACCGGCCAGGCCCCCGCCGGCGCCCCCGCCGTGACCCCTGTGCCTGTGCTTCAGGACGAGCCCCTGTCCTTCCTGGCCCAGGAGGGCGGGCTGGTGTTGGATGACACCTCCCCCCTCCGGTTCGTGGGAGACGAGGCCACCTACCTGGACGAGGCCGCCGCCCAGGAGACCTTGGCCCCGGTGGCGGAAGCCCTCCGGGCCAATCCCCAACAGCAAGTTCTCATTGTGGGCACCACCGCCAGCCTCCCCGGCCAGGAGGCCGCCTGCCAGGCCCTCAGCCAGGCCCGGGCAGAGACGGTCCAGGCCACCCTGATCGAGCTGGGCGTCTCCCCCGCTCAGCTGGCCACCCTGGGGCTGGGGTTCGACCGGGACCCCTGGCACATCGACGACCTGGGGCCCGACGGGCGGCAGGTGGAGGCCAACGCCCAGCTCAACCGAAAGGTCGTTCTCCTAGACGCCGCCGGGCAGGAAGCAAAGGGGCTGGTGGGATAGACTGGAACCCGTGCAAGGGGAGCATGGCGCTGCTTGCCCTCATGGCAGGGCAAGCAGCCTGCCGGCAGGAACCCCGGTGCTCTTTGAGGCAATCCAGAAATGCCAGACAGCGCTGCGCATTTCCGCCTCGCTTTATGAGGCGAAGTGTGATAAAATGAAGCCGCTCAACCGGGAATAGGATGAACGGGAAAACATCAAACAATCAGACCCAGCGCTTTGAAGATCAGAAGATCCGCACCGCATGGGACCCGAGCAGGCGGAGTGGTACTTCTCTGTGGTGACAGCACAGAACGTCCGAACCCTTCCGCATCTGGTGACCGTCGCAGTGGAGAACGCGGCGGCACTGGCGGAGGGGGCGGAAGATACAGAGGGAGACAAGGGGGGAGGCCCATGGATCGCAAGGATTGGAAGGAACTGTTTGCCCCCCGCATTTTGCAGCGGGGGCTGGCCTATTACCGGGAGGGGGCGGTGAAGATGCTCCAGCGGGAGGGCGATGTTGTCAACGCTGTCGTACTGGGCAGGGAACGGTACCGGGTAGAGATCGGCCTGAAGGGGGATGAGATCACCGACTGGTCCTGCGACTGCCCCTATGCTTCGGAAGGGACTCCCTGCAAACATATGGCGGCGGTCTTTTACGGGCTGGACGATGCCGATCGGGAGGAGGCGCCCGGCCCCCGGGAGGGGCAGAGATCTATCCGGGCGCTGATCGAGGGTATGGATCCGGAGCAGGCACAGGCCCTGCTGCTTCGGCTGGCGGAACGGGACACCGCAGTGGCCGAGCAGATCCGGTCGGCCACGGAACCCCCCTCCAAACAGCAGGTCCAGCGCTGGAAAAGACAGATCGCCCGACTGCTGCGCCGGGCCGCCGAGGGGCATGGGTATATCGAGTACGACCGGGCCTGGGATACGATGTGTGAGCTGGACGATCTTCTCTCTGACACCACCGGTCAGCTTCTGGCGGCCGGGTATGTGTGGGAGGCGTTCTCTCTCACCGGCTATGGCTTCCAGGCAGCGGCCCAGTGTGACATGGACGATTCAGACGGAGGGCTGACGATGCTAGCCGAGACCTGCCTCGGCCTGTGGCGTGCCCAGATCGAAGCGGCCGCGCCGGATCTTCGACGCAGGATGTACCAGTGGTTTCAGGAGGTCTGCCGGACCTCAGACGACCTGTGTCAGGAGCTTTCGTGGGAAGCCCAGCAGGAATTGTTTCACGACCCGGAGTTTCTGCGGTCTAACATCGCCCAGCTAGACCGAATGATCCGGGAGGAGCAGGCCAGACCGGATCGTGGATACAGCCGGCTGCCTCAGCTCGTCATCCAGAAACTGGAACGCATGGAGGAGCTGGGGCTCCCCCGGGAGGAGCTTCAGCAGGTGGAGCGGGAGCACAGGGATCTCCCCAACGTCCGCCGCCGGGTGATTTCCCGGTTATTGGAGGGAAAGCAGTACAGCGAGGCGGCGTCTCTGCTCCGGGAGAGCAAGGAACTGGACCGGAAATGGCCCGGCCTGGTCTCCGGTTACAGCCAGGAACTGATCGGTCTGTATGAGGAGACCGGGCAGACGGAAAAGCTGCTGGATGAGCTCCAATTTCAGGTGTTCCAGTGCGGCCAGCACGATCTGGCCTATGTCAAAAAGCTCAAGGAACAGACTTCCACGAGTCGGTGGCCGGAACTGAGAGAGCGGCTGCTCGCCGGGAAAACGCTGCATGGCGATCTGCGGGAAGCGTTTCTGGCGCAAGAGGGGCTTTATGCGCGGCTGATGGACCGGGTGGCCGCTCTGGAGAGTCTCCAGACTCTGGATCGCTGGGAGGACGTGCTCCGGCCCCAGTTTCCGGAGCGGATGCGGGACGCCTACATACAGTGCCTGGATACACGAATGCGTCTGGCCAGCGACCGGAAACAGTATGCCGCCGCGATCTCCTATTTAAAAAAGCTCCGGACATACCCAGGCGGCAAGGATGCGGCGCTGGCTCGGCGGTGGCGGACAGCCTATCCCCGGCGGCGCAGTATGCTGGATGAGCTGGGGAAGGCGGGATATTGAAAAGGCGTTTCGGGTGTTATGAAACCCCCGGAACCCCTTGAAAATACGCCAATTTATCCATGGGAAGGCGCTATGGACTGTTCTCGAACGTTACCGCATTTGTATGGCCTCACAGACGTTCGTGAGGGAAAAATTAAAGGCAAAACACAGGGCACGACAAGAGAATATAGCGGCTCTTGTGGGCCGATGGATTGACGGGCATTCGCGTTTCTGCTGGTGTCCGTTTTTCTATGCCCAAAATCAGGTGCAAAAGGGGATTCCGGGCTGGGGTGGACGCCATGGGCGGCATCGAGCTTCCGGGGATCGGGCGGACGGTCTCTGCCCATAGCAGCGCTCTTTTTCATGCAACAGCCCGAGCACCTATGCAGGTGCTCGGGCTGTTCTTCAAAACATGGGTCTTACCGTTGTATGTCACTGCGTTACTTCGCCACACCCTCGCAGAAGCGCATCAAAATGGTGGCAATCTGGGCCCGGGTGGCATCACCTGTGGGATTCAGGTTCCCGTCCACGCCTTCCACGATGCCCTCGGCCACCGCCCAAGCCATGGCGGGCTGGGCATAGTCCTGGACCTGGCCAGCGTCGGGATAGCCGGAGAGGTCGGCGGAGACGTTAACATCGTAGCCCTTGCTCTCGGCGTAGCGGTAGAGAACGGTCACCAGCTGCTCCCGGGTGATGTCCTCACCGGGGGCGAAGGTGGTGTCGGTGGTGCCGTTGACGATGCCGTTTTCCGCGGCCCAGGCCACCGCGTCGGTGTACCAGGTGCCTGCCGCCACATCCGAGAACCCACTGTCCCCGCCAGGTTCCGGCTCCCCTGCCAGGCGGTACAGGATGGTCACCAGCTGGGCCCTTGTGGTCTGGCTGTTGGGGGCAAACAAGTTGTCCCCCACCCCGTCCATGAGGCTATTTTCATAGGCGCAGCGGACGGCGTCATAGAACCAGTCCCCTTCCGTCACGTCGTGGAAGGGCAGCGGGGCCTGTTCAAAGGTGACGGTCACCGTCACCTGGCCGTTGGG
>URCB01000033.1 GCA_900546255.1 uncultured Eubacteriales bacterium | reverse complement strand
GGTACTGGGCGCTGCCGTAGTCCCGCCGCCCGACGATCAGGATGGTGTGCCCGGCGGGCAGGGTGCCGGCGGCGCTCAGGTTGTAGAGGGCGGGCAGCAGCTTGCGGAAGGTCAGATCCCCCGTGCCGCCGAAGATGGTGATGGTTCCGCCGTCGCCGCCGGTACCGGTTTCTGAGCCGCCGCCGCCGATGGCCGCACCATAGGAGTCACCAGCAAAAGAGCCGTTATTGTTCCCCTGAGATGTATCGGGATCGCTCTGGGAGAAATCGATGACAGTAGCCGTGGCGGAGACGAAGCCGCCATGGATGGTGACTGCGCCGCCTTCGTTGCCGCCGGTGTCACTGCCGTTGCCGCCAATGACAGCATGGTAGATGGAAGCGTCTTCCTCCGTAATGGACGCGATCAGTCGGCCCATGGTGCCTGTCTGTTCGGACTGGCCGTAGATGGTGAGGCTGTTGCCCTTCTCCACCTGGATACCCCCGTTGACGGTGAGGGTGCAGCCGTCCGTCAGGATCAGGTGAACATCGCCGGTGACGGTGACCCGCTGAGGGTTGTCATCCGTGCCAATGGTGACTTCGCCCTGGGCCACATACCAGCCGTTGTTCCATTGGATGGTGTTGCTGGTAATGGTGGTGTAGGTATCGATGGTTTTTACCTGTTCTGTCACGGCGTTGCCGTCCCAGCCCCGCTCGATGTACTCCACACCGCCATCCCCATCCGCCAGCGCCGTGATGGGCAGCAGGGACAGGCACAGGGCCAGGCAGAGCAGCGAGGCAAACAATCTCTTTTTCATATATACGCTCCTTTCCGCCGCGGGGAAAAAGTTCCCGATTTTACTCCCGTTCGCCCCTGGCGCGTCCCAAAGGCAAACAAATATATCTTTATTATATCCGAAATGCCCCGAAAGGTCTATGACCTATTTTACCCCCTAAAATGGGTCATGCCCGCGGGATGGTCCGCGGGCAGTTTCCTATCGCAGCATATACTGCTTCAGGTCCTTCCGGTTCTTCACCTTCAGCTTTTTCATGGCTTCGGAAATGTGGCGTTTTGCCGTATTTGCGGAGATATTCAGGTGGCCGGCGATCTCCCGAGTGGTCCAGCCCCGGGCCGCCAGCATGCAGACGGCGAACTCCGTGGTGGTCAGATCGTCGGCCACATCATGGCCGGTGATGGGGTTGTGAACTCTACGCCAGCCGGAAGAGAAACGGTAGGTGATGTCGATAATTCTCTTAAAATCCTCTGGCCAGTTGGGCTTGATGGCCGCCTCCAGCATGGCCCCCAGCAGGCCGTGGTGCTCCCCGAAGGCCTCGATGAGATCGTCCGGCCGGGCGATCTCCCAGGCGGTCAGCAGATGGGTCTGGGCCTTTTCCGTCGCCTTGAGACTCATGTAGTCCATCACCGCCACCAGATGGAGGTAGATGGCGGGGATGGGGTAGGCGGACGCTCCCATGGCAAGGGCTCCCTCCACCATCCCGGCGCTGTTGGCGTAGTCCTCCTTCAGATAGAGATAGTGGGCCTGCACATACAGGGCAAAGGCCCGCAGCCCGGGGGGCAGCAGGGGCAGAAAGGATTCCGCGGGTGGCATTTCCTCCGGCAACGGCAGGTGCAGCAGCACCGCCGCCGCAAATGCCACAAATGCCTCCATGGCACGGGCCGCCGGGTCGGTCTCCCCGCCGGAAGCCAGGGTGCGCCGGATCTCACCCAGGGCGTTCCGGGCATGGTCGATGCGCCCCATGGTTAGGCAGGCATAGGCGAAAAGCAGACAGGCGGAAAGACGAATCCCGCCGTCAGCCGCCGTAAGATAACCTTCCGTTTCCTGCATGGCCTTTTCCGCCTGCCCGCTGAAATAGTGGTACTCCGCCAGGGCAATGTCCTTTTTCGGACCGGCTTCCATGCGGGCAATGGCTTCCTTGCAGCTCCCAGGGCGGAAGGGCGTGTTCATCAGGGGCATGAAGCCGGGAAACAGCTCCGGCGCTTGCTTCGCGCTTGGGGGAGCGGTTTGCGTTTTCTGTTTGCGGGGGTCGCCGGGCTTTTCGGCGCCCGCGGGAATGGCCCAGGCTCCGCCGAACCGCTCCGCGCCGGGGATGCGGCCCTCGGCACAATATTGATTGATTCGGCGCTCTGACACGCCCCACTTTTCCGCTGCCTCCCGTACGGTGATGTAGTCCATAGGAACCTCCAGGGAAGATGAGATTTTTTCTTTTATTATAAATAATTCCGGGGAAAATGGTCAAGTCGGAGAGAGCACATGACAGGATTTCCGCTGGTTTTTCACAGCTCCTCCAATTTCCGTACATACTCCTGCTGGGTAATCTGCTTTGCCAGAAAAGCGTCCTTCAGCTCCTGTGCCTGGACTACATGTCGGTTCCACTCATCCGTGGTAATCCGGCCCCGCCGCTTACGGGCCTTCAGCCGGTTGTAGATCCGGCTATACTCCCGAGTAGCGGTTTCGGTCTTCTGCTTTTCCTTTTCCCGCTCATGAGCTCCTACCTTCCTACAAGTCTTGCCGCCGGTTCCCGGTACCACCCGGTCACAGTATCGGGTATCGTAGCCCCCTACCGCCAGAAACCACCTGCGGCAATGGGCGCAGCGGCGGGGCAGATTCCCGGCAGCCATCCCCTTGTACAGATCCATGTACAGAAAGCTGGTGAGGCTCTCAAAGGTCATCTGCTCCGCCAGCGTCAGACGATGTGACTTGGATTCCTTAACTGGTACCAGAGAAATGTTCACAGGGTAATCAAAGACGACCGTGTCCAGGTCCACAGTACCGTCCTCCCACTCCTCCCCCTCGTCTTCTCTGTCCTTCTTTTGGTTCATCGCCTCTTCCATGACGCTCCGGTAACCGGCATAAGCCTTGATGTAGTCCTGCCGCCTCCGGGTAGGAAGCTCCTGAAAGAACTCCTCCAACATCCACTTCGTATTTCTGACAAAGGCCCGCAGGTCATCTTCCAGCCGTTCCAGTTTCCCCATCCACCGGGTGTACGCCTCATTGCGGGGCGTCCCCGGTGTCAGCATCTCATCCAGAATATCCGGGTGTCCGCGCAGATAGGGAATCAGCGCGGACATCCGGTTGTCACCTGCCAGAAGCTTGTTGTATAGCGGCAGCTCCTCCAGTACCTTCCACAACTGCCGCATGGCATGGAGCGCCGTGGCCGCGCTGGACGGATCTCTGGCCGCCAGGAAAACCTGGAATTCCTCCTGGAAGCGTTTCAGACTCCGGTGAATCTCCTCAGAGACATTCAATCCGCACTCCAGTGCCTCCGCCGCGAAGGTTCCCAGAGGATAATATTTTCCTCCCACAATGCTCTCGTCCGGTGTGAAGTCCACCCGGAAATAGTCCACTGCGTCATGATTCATGTAGTACATCGCCTGCCACACTTCCTTTGTACCCGATCAAGTTTTCAACTTTTACCCATCTTGCGTTTGTGGGGCTGAAACTGTGCTCCAAGCCCTTGCAACAGTATTTTAATCTGTTATACTGAGTTTGTACCCGATAATTATATCACAAATAAATCAGGTATTCAATATAGCTGTGCCCCGCCAAATACCGGGAGGAGGAGATAGTGTAAAAAAATTATGTACCATTGATGCCAATACCTTGCAGTCTGTTGACTACGAACCGATTTCCTTTCTTGTGGAGGATCTGCTGCCTCCGGGTCTGCATCTGCTGGCGGGAGCACCGAAGATCGGCAAGTCCTGGCTGGCGCTGTGGCTGTGCCTCCAGGTAGCTCAGGGGAAACCCCTCTGGAACTTCTCCACTCGCCCATGTGAAGTGCTCTATCTCTGTCTGGAGGACAGCTTCCAGCGCATTCAAAGCCGACTCTTTGATCTCACCGAGGACGCGCCATCCACGCTGCACTTCGCTGTGATGTCCGAGCAGCTCCACAATGGGTTGGTAGACCAGATGGAGCAGTTTCTCCAAGAGCATCCCGCTACCGGACTGGTGGTCATCGACACGCTCCAGCGCATCCGATCCACCGGGAATGAGGCAAACCCCTACGCCAATGACTACCGGGACATTGGTGTCCTGAAAGCGCTGGCAGACCGGTACCGGATCGGGGTACTGCTGGTCCACCATCTGCGGAAGATGAACGACGATGATCCCATGAACATGATCTCGGGTACCACAGGCTTAAGCGGCGCGACGGATTCCAACTTTGTACTCCGCAAGAGTAAGCGCGGAGAGAATACCGCTACCCTCTACTGCACCGGCAGGGACATCGCCTACCGGGAGCTGTCTCTGGAGTTCAGCAGTGAAACCCATGTCTGGAACCTGCTCTCAGATGACGGTGAGCAGACAGGACAGCCAGCAGGACGGATCATCTTGCTTCTCTCTGCACTGATGCGGGAACAGTCTGAAATCTGCGTCCCTGCCAAGGGGCTGCTGGAAAAGATCGACCCTGCCGGTATCGAGGGATTTTCCCCCAACAGCTTTTCCCACCAGATTCGCAAAAGCGTTGCCGCTCTAAGGCGCAGCGGCATTTCAGTGACCTTCCGCAAGAGCAATGGTGAGCGGCTCATCTGCCTGCGTAGGGTCGATAGGGTCGATAGGGTCGATGATGCCCCTACCAGAAACATCGTCCCCATCGACCCTGTTACCAAAGATTTCTCGCCCTAATCGGGGCCCCGGCGAAACCCAGCGCCAGCGGTTTCGCTGGGGAGAGGAGGAAGCACGGAGCGAGGGAGCTTTCGACCTCGGTCGGAAGCGACGGATGCGCAGTCGCTTCCGACGAGGGCAAGCATCGCGCCCGGCTATACGCCATGCACAGTTTCGGGGCGCTGCCCCGTACCCCGTCGTCGACGCAAGTTTCATATCGTTCACCCCGCCGCCAGCGGCTGGGTTCACTCACTACACTGCGTCTCCTCTCCAAACGAAACCCGCTGCGCAGCCGTTGGCAGCTCTGCTGCCTTACGGATGCGGCGTACCCCTTGCGGGTGCTGTGCTGGGCTTTCGTTTGGCTGAGACGAAGGACGAAAGGAGGTACAAATTGTGAGGATAAAGAAGTCGGAAATCATCACCCTGCGGGTGACACCTCGTACCAAGGAAACCATTCGGGAGCGTGCCAAAGCCGCTGGCCTGACGGTCACCGACTACCTGTGTTATAGCGGATTGGCAAAAGAGATCGTGCGGGTGGAAGGGCTGGAACAGGTGCTGTCTGAACTGAAAGCCCAGGGGCGAAATCTAAATCAGCTCACCACCCTGGCTAACATGGGGCGGGTGACAGTAGTCAAGGGTGATGCCCTGGCAGAGAATTACGGAAAGATCTATGAACAGCTCCGGGAACTGCTGCGGGAGGTGACCTAATGGCAACCTTTACCGCAATTAAGAACCGTGGCGGGGGCGGCGGTGCTCTTGGTGGTGTGCTGCGCTATGTCCAGCAGGAGGAGAAAACCACATGGGAAGATCGTCGGCTTGTATCCGGATGGAACTGTACTGCCCGTTCCGTCTACGATGAGATGCGGCTTACCAAGAAGCGGTTCGATAAGACAGACGGCCGACAGTACTACCACTTTGTGCAGTCCTTTGACAAGCAGGATGACCTGTCCCCGCAGGAGGTTCACGCTATGGGGCTGGAACTGGCCCAGCGTGAGTTTCCCAACTTCGAGGTACTGGTGGCCACCCATGTGGACACAGAGCATTTCCACAATCACCTGGTGGTGAACAGTGTGAGCTTCCAGGACGGTAAGAAGCTCCACCAGAGTGCCGCCGACCTGCAGGCCCACCGGATAGCCAACGATGAAATATGTGCCGCACATGGCTTGGAGATCCTTCCGCCGCCGCAGAAGCAGGTCAAGCAAAAGCGAATGGGGACCAGAGAGTACCGCTCTGCTGTCAAAGGTGAAAGCTGGAAGTTCCGACTGATGAACACCATTGATCAGTGTATGAAGTACGCTGCCACTAGGGAGGAATTCATTTCTCTGATGAAGAGCGAAGGTTACGAAGTGCGCTGGACAGAGAACAGAAAGAACATCACCTACACCACGCCCGCGAGAATGAAGTGCCGGGATAACAGGCTCCACGAGGAGAAGTACACGAAGGAGGCCATGGAACATGAATTCAGAATCCGGGCAGCGATTGCCCATGGAGGAGTTGAAGCGGAGGAACACTTCGCCATCTATAACACCGCAGAACTGTCCCAGCAGAGAGGAGTGGGAAAATCTGCTGATGATGATCCAAGCGTTGTATCGGTTGACGGCAGAGCAGAGCGACACTTTGGAGAACCTGAACCAGCATACCGCGGCCCACACAGCCCTTCTGCGGGAGGTTTCCAACCGGAGGGAGCCGTGTCCCGCCCAGGCTCAGATGGAGGCCCTGGCGCGGGATGTGGCGGAAATACACGCGCTGCTGCGACAGGCTGGGAAGAAGAAAGAGATTTCTGTTTCGCCTCCCAGTCTGAGTACGGCAATGTCGGTGATGATATGGCTGGCCCTGATCTTGCTGGGGACGATGGTGGGGATGGTGGTCTTGCAGACGATCTGGTCCGGCTTATCCGCTCTCTGGAGCGCGGTCAAGATTCTAATACCGTAAGGGATGCCGCCACCATGCACCAGCACGCAGACAAGAAAACGCTTCGCCGGCAGCGGCAAAAGAAAATCGCCCTCGGTCACAAGGAGGACGATCACGCAGACGACCCAACTTGGCAGCAAACGATGTGAATATTTTTCTCTGGATAGAGGAAAATATTGGAGAGGAGTTGACGGCCCATTGCGCATGGAAGTAAGGGAACAAAACAAAATTGTGGAACTCTGGCTGACCAGAGAGGAACGAGATGATGCGACATTCCGGGAATCCCTGAAACCGCTTTACCAGCAGTACAAGGCCCAGAACTATCTGGTGGCGGTCTTCCTGTCCGGAGAGGCAGACCTGTATCAGCAGACCCGGGATCTGCTGCTCTACAACCAGCGGCGACAGGCAGAGAAGGAAGTCCAGGAGCAAAAGCAGGGGCGGCAGGCCATGACCATGTGAAGGTGGGGGAGGCAGTAGATTGCCTCCTCCTGTTTTTAATTTTCTGCTTGCAATTCTTCAAAAATCGATATACAATGTTATCTACAAAGAGAAAGACAAAAACAAACTATATTGTTGAAGGGGGATACCATGGATCAAAAGCCGATGCAGCGGGGGGAGATCCTGCTCTACAACAACGACGGCGAGAAGGAGTTTGTCAGTGTTGTGTTTCGGGACGAGACATTCTGGCTGACTCAAAAGGCAATGGCAGAGCTGTTCGATGTGAATGTTCCAGCTATCTCCAAGCACTTGCAAAACATCTACGAGGAGGAGGAACTCACCCGAGAGGCAACCGTTTCCAAAATGGAAACAGTTCAAGAGGAGGGATCCAGGCGGGTTTGCCGCACCCTGGAGCACTACAACCTGGATGCCATCATTGCCGTAGGCTACCGGGTGAACTCCAAAAAGGCCACCCGTTTCCGCCAGTGGGCCACGAAAACCCTGAAAGAGTACATCACCAAGGGCTTTGTCCTCAACGATGATATGCTGAAAAACGGCAAGCCCTTCGGTCGGGACTACTTTGACGAACTGCTGGAACGCATCCGGGAGATCCGGGCCAGCGAACGCCGGGCCTATCAGAAGATTGCCGATGTGTTTGAACAGTGCAGCTATGACTACGACAAGAACAGCGAGACAACAAAAGCCTTCTATGCCTTCGTACAGAACAAGCTGCACTTTGCCGTCACCGGCAAGACGGCGGCGGAGCTCATCTCGGAGCGGGCCACCCTGGACAGCCCCACCATGGGCCTGACCACCTGGAAGGGCGCACCGGACGGAAAGATTCTGAAAAGCGATACCCTGGTGGCAAAAAACTACCTCAATGAAAAGGAACTGTCCCGGCTCAACCGTCTGGTAACCATGTTCATCGACTACGCCGAGCTGATGGCAGAGGACGAGCAGCCCATGAGTATGGAAGATTGGCTCCACGAGACAGACCGCTTCCTCACCAACAACCGGCGCAATGTGCTGGAGGGCAAGGGACATATTTCCCGGGAGGCGGCGGTGAAAAAGGTCAGCGACATCTATGCCCAGTTCCGAAAGAAACAGGATGCCGACTATATCTCTGAGTTTGACCGGGTCATGGAGCGGTACTTGAAAGGGGGCGGCAACCCATGATTGAGACCTTTGATATCGCGGGATACACCCGCATCTCGGTGGACGATGAGCTGGATCAGAAAAATATCTCCATTGAAAACCAGAAGGCCATCATCGAGGACTTTGTGAAGCAGAAATTTCCCGGCAGCACCCTTACCTTCTATGAGGATCGGGACCGCTCCGGCTACACCTTTGAGCAGCGGGAGGGTTACCAGGCCATGCGGAAAAAGCTGGTGACCCACCAGTACGACATCCTCATCGTCAAGGACTTCTCCCGTTTCTCCCGGCGCAACAGCCGGGGGCTGGTGGAGCTGGAGGATTTAAGGGACGCGGGGGTGCGGATCATCTCCATCGGAGACGGCATTGACTTTCCAAACGACGACGACTGGCTTAAAATTCAGTTTCAGTTCCTCATCAACGAGATGCCCGTCACCGACACCAGCAAAAAGGTGCGCAATGTCATCAAGCGGCGGCAGGCCGACGGGAAATGGATCTGCGCCGCCCCCTACGGCTACATCATCAACCAGCGGCAGGAGTTTGAGATCGTCCCTACCGAGGCGGACATCGTCCGCACCATCTTCCGACTCTACAACGAGGAGGGTTGGGGCTATAAAAAGATCGCCAACTACCTCACCGACCAGGGCATTCCCACCCCCCGTATGGCGGAGCGGGACCGGAAGGAGGCCGCCGGAAAGGAGTACAATCGAACCGTCAAACGGGACTGGGCCATTGTGACGGTGCAGGGCATCCTGGACAACGACTTCTACATCGGAACCCTGCGCCAGGGAAAGTATACCCGGAAGAAGATCAACGGCAGGGACATCCTCCGGGACGAGGACGAGCAGATCGTCATTGAAAACCACCACCAGGCCATCATCGACTACCGCACCTTTGCCACCACCCGGGCGTTAAGGGAGAAGCGCACCACCTCCCACTACCGGGGGGTAAAGAAGTACGACAATGTGTACTCCGGCTTTCTGGTATGCGGGGACTGCGGCAGCCCCATGTTCGCCATGAGCCGCGGCGATCTGAAAAGCGCCTACACCTGCGGTACCTACCATCGCCGGGGACGGGCGGGCTGTACCTCCCACCACATCCGCACTGACAAGCTGGACGAGCTGTTGAAAACTTATGTCCGGCAGGTGATGGAGAGCTCGGCGGATATGCTGGCGCGGCTCAACGAGGATTTGGCCCGGGAGCGGGAGGATGTGCAGGAGACGGAGCAGAGCGCCGACCGGCTGGCGGAGGTACTCACCGATCTCCAGGAGGAGCTGAAGGTCACCAAGCGCCAGCGTATCCGGGATCTCATGAAGCACCCGGAGCAGGAGGAGCTGCTGTCGGAGACCTATGACGAGCTGGAGGCCGACCTGCAGAAGAAGATCGAGGGCATCCGCCACCAGATCGACATGCTCTCGGACAAGCGCAATACCATCATCCAGGTGAACCGGGCGGCACGCACCGCCATGGAGGTCTTTGGGGACATTCTCCGTAAGGACACCCTGGAGCGCAATGATCTGGAGCTCATCATCCGGAAGATCAAGGTGTACGAGGATCACCTGGAGATCCAGCTCCAGGCGGATGTGGACGCCATTCTCCGCTCCGGGACGCTGGCTGCTCAGCCGCCAGAGACTGTGGCCGCCATGGCTCCAGCCGGGGAGGGCCGCATAAATTTTAAGGGAGGCATGGAGCATATCTCACCTGTCACCATCGTCCAGAGCGCAAATAAGCGGCCGGACAAGGTATTCCATGCCAATGTTATCAGTGACGGCGACCCCCTGGAGATCTTCACCAACGGGGACGGTGTGGTGTTTAAGAAATACTCCCTCATGGGCGGGCTGGGGGACTTCTCCGCCCAGCTGTGCGAGTCCCTCTACAAGACCACCGGCAAGATGGTCACCATCACCGACCGGGACGTCTGCCTGTCCGTGGCCGGCGGCGGCCGGCGGGAGCTCACCGACAAGAGCATCTCCCCCGCCCTGGCCCAGATCATGGAGGGCCGCCAGCTCTACCAGCATCAGCCCGGCCAGCCCCCCCTGCCGGTCAGCGACTACACCGACCGGTATGTCCTCTCCACCGCCGCCCCCATTCTGACCCAGGGGGACGTGCTGGGCTGCGTGGCCTTCCTCTGTGAAAAGGACCACCTGGAGGTGGCCGAGTCCGAGCATGAGCTGGCCCAGGCCATCGCAGGTTTCCTGGGCCGCCACATGGAATCCTGATCCCCCGTCCCCCGCTCCGGCAGGCCGCCGGCAGCGGGGGATGGTCTATTCTCCCCCCGCCCCGCATACAGTGGTGACACGGACAACGTGGGGAGTGGTAGAACTTGCGGACTGATATGGAAGAGCGCGCCTGCGACCTGGCCCTGTACATCCTGGAACACCAGGCAACCGTCCGAGCCGCGGCAAAGCAGTTCGGCATCAGCAAGTCGACGGTGCACAAGGACCTGTCCCAGCGGCTGCCCCTTTTCAACCGTTCCCTCTACCTCCAGGTGAAAGAGGTCCTGGACCGGAACAAAGCGGAGCGGCACATACGAGGGGGCAAAGCCACCAAGGAGAAATACGAACATCAAAAAAGAAAGGGCTGCTAAGACGCAGCCCTTTCTTTGGGTCTGAATGGGGTCCCCTGGGGGATTTATTCTACGGAGATCAGGTAATGGTACACCGGCTGGCCGCCTTCCAGGGTGGTGATCTCCGCCTCGGGGCAGGCCGCCTCAAACTTGGCCTGGGCGCCCTCGGCCTCCCCGGCCTGCACGCCCTCGCCATAGAAGATGCTGATGAACTCCCCGCCCCGCTGGGCGCTCTCCTGGGCCAGCTTGTCCAGGGCCGCGTCCAAATTCTTCTCGGTGCCGAAGAGCTGGTTGTCCACCAGCAGCAGGTAATCTCCGGCGTGGATGGCGGTGCCGTCGAACTCGGAGTCCCGGGCGGCGTAGGTGACCTCCATGGTGGTCACCCCTGCCATGGCCGCCTCCATGGCGGCGGTGTTGTCCGCCTCCTCCCCGTCGGGGTCCATGGCGATCATGGCGGAGATGCCCTGGGGCACCGTCTTGGCCTGGAGGACGATGACCTTCTTGTCCTCCACCAGGTCCACGCACTGCTGGGCGGCCATGATGATGTTCTTGTTGTTGGGCAGGACATAGACAATCTCCGCCGGGGTCTTGCGGATCTGCTTGAGGATGTCCTCGGTGGAGGGGTTCATGGTCTGGCCGCCGCTGATGACCCCGTCGGCCCCCAGATCAAAGAACACCTTGGCCAGGCCCGCTCCGGCGGCCACCGCCACAAAGCCGTACTTCTTCTCCGGCGGGGCGGAGGGGGTGTCCCCCTGCTCCATGGCCTCCAACTCGGCCTCTACGGCCTCCAGGTCGTCGGTGGACTGGGCCTGCTTGCCGGCGGCCAGCTCGTCCCGCTGGGTGCGCATGTTCTCAATCTTGGCCAGCTCCAGGGTGCCGTACTCCTGGGCCTTGGTGAGGGCCAGGCCCGGGTCGTCGGTATGGACGTGGACCTTAAACTCCTCGTCCCCCTCTCCGATGACCAGGCTGTCGCCGATGGTCTCCAGCCAAGCCCGGTACTCCTCCAGGGGCTTACCCCCGGTGCGGCGGACGATGAACACGGTGTCGTAGGTAAAGGTGAGCTCCTCCTCCGCCAGGGCGCCGAAGTCGGCCTTCTCCTGGGGCTTGGCCTCCTCCTGCCCGCTCTGGGGGGCGGGAATGCCCTGGAGCTCGTCCAGCATGGCCTGCAGGACCACCACAAAGCCCATGCCGCCGGCATCCACCACGCCGGCCTTTTTCAGCACGGGGTTCTGGTGGATGGTATCGGCCAGGGCCTCCCGGGCCCGGTCGATGGCGGAGGCCAGGACGTACTCAAAGGCGGTGTTCTCCTCGGCTGCCCGGCCGGCCCGGTCCCCCGCCAGGCGGGAGACGGTGAGCAGGGTGCCCTCGGCCGGCTTCATCACCGCCCGGTAAGCGGCGATCACCCCGGCGTTGATGGCGTCGGCCAGGTCGATGCCGTCCATGGTGTCCTTGTCCTTCATGGCCCGGGAAAAGCCCCGGAAGATCAGGGACAAAATCACCCCGGAATTCCCCCGGGCGCCCCGGAGCATGGCTGAGGCGCACAGGGCCGTGGCCTGCCCCACGGTGGCGGGGTTTTTCTGCCGCAGCTCTGCCGCGGCGGTGCCGATGGTCAGGCTCATGTTGGTGCCCGTGTCCCCGTCGGGCACGGGGAAGACGTTGAGCTCGTTAATCTTCTGCTTTTCCGCGTCCAGAGAGGCGGAGGCGTGAATCAGCATCGCCGCAAGGGTCTTGCCGTCAACTGCTTGTACCATGATTCCTCTTCTCTCCCCTCTTCTCAGTCAATCTGCATGGAGTCCACATAGACGTCCACCGCCCGGACCTGGGCGCCGGTCATCTGGCCCACGGCATACCGGACTTCGCTCATGATGGAGCTGCTCACCGCAGTCAGGTTCACCCCGGCGTCCACGATGATGTGCAGCTCGATGGAAACCGTGTCGTCGGCCTCGAAGATCACCCGGACCCCCTTGGCCATGGACTCGTTGCGCAGCAGGTGGACCAGCCCGTCCTTCTTGGACCGGGCCGCCATCCCCTTTACGCCAAAGCAGCTGGTGGCCACGGCACCGGTGATGGTGGTGAAGACCTCGCTGCTGATTTGGATCTCGCCTCTGTCATTTTGTAGCCGCATACGTTGTTACCGTTCCTTTCCGGGCCGGGGCAGCGGGGGCCGCCAGACCCTGCGATGAGAAATCCGTGGAAAAATTGATTTGCGGATTGTATTTTACCAAGGGATCAGGTAAAATACTACCATAGACCACGGTTTCCGCGCAACTGTATTTGGGAGGTTTTTCTATGAAATTGACAAGTACGATCCTCAAACTCATCGCCGTGCTCCTGGCCGCCTTCGCCGTGGTGTGCCTGGTGATGGCCAATCTGGAGCGAATCACCCGCTGTGTAGACGCTGTCTCTGCCCGGCTGCAGGCCAAGAAGGAGGCCCTCCGCCGCGCCTGCCCCTGCAGCGCCTGCGAGATGGAGGACGAGTTCGAGGACTGGGATCTCTAAAACTGGAATACGCGCAGACCGCGTTCCCCCTCTGGGGGACTGGCCGGGGCGGCATCGCCGCCCCGGCTGCTTTGTGTCTGCCTTAAAACGTCAGCCCGGGGTGTTTGGGGGGCAGGGAGATGGGGTCCATCTTCTTGACCACCGCGAAGGTAAACAGGGCGGTGGTGATGAGTTCGTCCCGGTCATTGCGCTGCTCTACGGACACCACGCAGATCCGCCCCCCCACCTGCACCGGGGTTGCCCGGCAGAAGAGGTAGGCCCCCGCCGCCGGCCGCAGGAAGTTCACGGTGCTCCCCTGGGTGACGCACACCCGGCCGTGGGGCACCAGGCTGTGGCCGGCAATGGTGTCGGCAAAGGCCACCAGCATGCCGCCGTGGACGGTGCCGTACTGCTGCTGGTTGCTCTTGCGAATCATCATGATGCCCTCGGCCGCGTCCTTCTCCATGCGGATGAGGTGGATGCCGTTCTCCACCGCCCAGGGGTCCAGGCCCCGGATTTTTCCCAGGTCTGGGTCCTCCTTGACGTAGTAGATCCCCTCTTTTTCCGGGGTGGGGGCGTCCTCCCGCTCATCCAAGAAAGCCATTGAGAATCTCCTCTTCGGCTTCCTCCTCCGTCAGGCCCAGGGTCATCAGTTTGAGGATCTGGTCCCCGGCGATGCGGCCGATGGCGGCCTCGTGGATCAGCTGGGCGTCGGGGTGGTTGGCCGTCAGGGCGGGGATGGACTGGATCTTGGCCTGCCCCATAAGGATGGAGTCACATTGGACATGACCGAAGCCGGCGGCGTCCCCAATCATCCGGGGATAGAAGATCTGCTGGGAGGTGTCCTGGGCCACCGACCGGGAGATCACCCGGCCGCTGGCCCCCTCGCCGGCCAGGATCACGTCCATCTCCGACTCCGCCATCTGCTTGCCGTGGGTGAGGAGTTTTTCGGTGATCACTGCCTCGGCGTCCTCCTTCACCACCACTTTGGTGTAGCGCTTGGTGGAGTCCACCCCCCGCAGCTGGGTGGTCTCCATCTGCAGGGAGGCTCCCTTTTCCAGGTAGACCACCGTCTGGGGGTTCATCACCCGCTCGCCGGTGCCCTCCCCTTCGCCGTAGTGCTTTTCCACGTACTGGACCTTGGAGTTTTCCCCGATGTAGAAGGTGTGCACGCCGTCGTGCTTGGTCTCCTGGCTGCCCTCGTTGTGGATGCCGCAGCCGGCCACGATGACGATGTCGCAGTCCGGGCCGATGTGAAAGTCGTTGTACACCAGCTCGTCCAGCCCCGTCTGGGTGATGATCACCGGGATGTGGACCGACTGGTGCTTGGTGCCGGCCTTGACGTAGATGTCAATGCCCGACTTGTCGGTTTTCGACACGATGTCAATGTTGGCCGTGGTGTTGCGGGAGGCCAGCTCCCCGTTCTTGCGGATGTTGTAGGCCCCCTGGGGGGTGGTCTCCAGGTCGGCAATCTCCCGCAGGAGCCGGATGTCTACGTTTTCCATGGCTCAGTCCTCCTTTGGCTGCCGGCAGTTTTCCCGGTCAGGCTGCAAGAAGTTGCACATGCCGCCGGTGTCGGCCAGAATGTGGGGCATAATCTCCGCCTTGGGGCCGTGGCGGGCCACTTTCCCGCCGGAGATCATCACAATCTCGTCGGCCAGGTCGATGATGCGCTCCTGGTGGGAGATGACGATGATGGTGTTCTCCCGCCGGTCCTGGAGCATACGGAAGGTCTCCGTGAGTTTGGCGAAGGACCACAGGTCAATGCCGGCCTCCGGCTCGTCAAAGATCAGCAGGCCGCTGGGCCGGGCCAGGATGGTGGCAATCTCAATGCGCTTGACCTCGCCGCCGGAGAGGGAAGTGTCCACCTCCCGGTCGATATAGTCTGCCGCGCACAGCCCCACCCGGTTGAGGTAGGAACAGCACTGGTCCCGGGTGAGCTTCTGCCGGCCGGAGGCCAGCTCCAGCAGGTCCCGCACCTTCAGCCCCTTGAACCGGGGGGGCTGCTGAAACCCATAGCTGATGCCCAGCTTGGCCCGTTCCGTGATGGACAGGGCGGTGATGTCGGTGCCGTTCCAGAGGATCTGTCCCCCTGTGGGCTTGACCAGGCCCATGATGGTCTTGGCCAGGGTGGTCTTTCCCCCGCCGTTGGGGCCGGTGATGACCACGAATGCATTGTCTTGGATGGTCAGATCAATCCCCCGGAGGATGTCCGTCTGCCCTCCATTGTCGCCGACCTGATAGGTCAGTCCTTTCAGTTCCAACATATTTGTATCGCTCCTTGTGGCTTTTGTAAGCATAACACAGGTCTCTGGGCGTGTTCTGTCTTTTCTGAACGTCAAATTATAGCACATTTTTTCCATTCAGGCAAGTCTGGGGCGGGTTTTTCTGGCCCTGCCGCCGCTCTGGCGGGCATGTCTCCGGCGCCCCCCCGGCCCGCCCTTTTCCACGGCTCTGCAGCCAGGAACGCCGATGCGTCACCTTGCACAGAAGATTTTTGTCACCAGGAATTGAAGCAGGAATTTTCTCGGCAAGTTTGACAATATTCTTCTCACGATGTTGACTTTTCATACAAGAATTGGTACATTATTCCCATCCAAACGGTTTTCCCGGCACCCGCCGGAGGGTATAGAGAAATGAGAGGAAGCGCACCAATATGATCGAAAGACTTGGGTTCGATAACGAGAAATACCTGGAAATGCAGTCTGAACACATCCGCTCCCGCATTGACCAGTTCGGCGGCAAACTCTATCTGGAGTTTGGCGGAAAACTCTTTGACGACAACCACGCCTCCCGGGTGCTGCCTGGCTTCCACCCCGACTCCAAAATCCGGATGCTCAGCCAGCTGAAGGACCAGGTGGAAATCGTGGTGGCCGTGTCCGCCGTGGACCTGGAAAAGAGCAAAGTCCGGGGCGACCTGGGCATCACCTATGGAACCGACACCCTCCGCCTCATCGACGCCTTCCGGGGCTTTGGGTTCCAGGTGGGCAGCGTGGTCCTCACCCGGTTCAGCGGCCAGCCTGCCGCGGAGATCTTCCAGGCCCAGCTGGAGGACCTGGGCCTGCGGGTCTACCGCCACTACCCCATTGAGGGCTACCCCTATGACATCCCCCTCATCGTCAGCGAGGAGGGGTACGGTAAGAATGAATATGTGGAGACCTCCCGCTCCCTGGTGGTGGTCACCGCCCCCGGCCCCGGCAGCGGCAAGATGGCCGTGTGCCTGAGCCAGCTCTACCACGAGCACAAGCGGGGCATCCAGGCGGGGTACGCCAAGTACGAGACCTTCCCCATCTGGAACCTCCCCCTCCGCCACCCGGTGAACCTGGCCTACGAGGCCGCCACCGCCGACCTCAACGACGTGAATATGATCGACCCCTTCCACCTGGAGGCCTACGGGGTCACCACCGTCAACTACAACCGGGATGTGGAGATTTTCCCCGTCCTGAAAACCATGTTTGAGCGGATCTCCGGCACCTCCCCCTACCAGTCCCCCACCGACATGGGGGTGAACATGGCCGGCTACTGCATCGTAGACGATGAGGTGGTGTGCCAGGCCTCCCAGGAGGAGATCCTCCGCCGGTTCTACGCCGAGGAGTGCCGCCATCGCCGGGGCCAGACCGACGGCACCGCCGTGTATAAGATCGAACTGCTCATGAAGCAGCTGGGTCTGACCCCCCTGAGCCGGTCCGTGGTGTCCCCTGCCCTGGCCGTGGCCGAGCGCACCGGCGACCCCGCCGCCGCCATGGAGATGCCCGACGGCACCATCCTCACCGGCAAGACCTCGGAGCTGCTGGGCTGCTCCTCCGCCCTGCTCCTCAACGCCCTGAAATACCTGGGGGGGATCCCCGACGAGATCCAGCTCATCGCCCCCTCGGTGATTGCCCCCGTCCAGGACCTAAAGGTCAACGTCCTGGGCAACAAGAATCCCCGGCTGCACATCGACGAGCTGCTGGTGGCCCTGTCCATCTGCGCCGTGACAGACCCCAACGCCAAACGGGCGGTGCAGCAGCTGCAAAAGCTCCGGGGGTGCGAGGCCCACACCACCGTCATCCTCTCCGAGGGGGACGAGGACAGCTTCCGCCGCCTGGGCGTCCGCCTGACCAGCGAACCCAAATACCAGACCTCCAAACTCTACCACGGATAACCCGTAGGGGAGTCTGAATTTTCCGAAAGGAGTTTTCCCGCCATGTCTTCCAAGACCTATATCCCCGAACACTACGCCCCCCTGCTGAACCTGTACGACACCCAAAAGGCCATCAGCCTCCTGCGCCGGGTGTTTGAGGACACCCTCTGCGGCAATCTCCACCTCCGCCGGGTCTCCGCTCCCCTGTTTGTGGAGGCGGCCTCCGGCCTCAACGACGACCTCAACGGGGTGGAGCGCCCCGTCTCCTTCGACATCCCCGCCGCCGGGCGGGATGCCCAGGTGGTCCACTCCCTGGCCAAGTGGAAGCGGATGGCCCTCTACCACTACCACTTCCCCGTGGGGGAGGGGCTGGTCACCGAGATGAACGCCATCCGCCGGGACGAGATTCCCGACAACCTCCACTCCATCTACGTGGACCAGTGGGACTGGGAAAAGGTCATCGCCCCCCGGGACCGGAACGTGGAGTACCTGAAGGCCACCGTCCAGTCCATCGTGGACGCCATGGCGGACACCCAGAAAACCCTCCAGTCCGTCTTCCCCCAGCTGTGCGTGCTGCCCCAGCTGAGCCGGAACGTCTCCTTCGTCACCTCCCAGGAGCTGGAGGACGCCTTCCCCGGCCGCACCGCCAAGGAGCGGGAGGACGCCTGGGTGAAGGACCACCCCACCACCTTCCTCCTGGGCATCGGCGCCCCCCTGAAGTCCGGCCAGCCCCACGACGGCCGGGCCCCGGACTACGATGATTGGACCCTCAACGGAGACATCCTCCTGTGGGACAGCGTGCTGGGCCGGACCATTGAGCTCTCCTCCATGGGCATCCGGGTGGACCCCGCCGCCCTGGACCGCCAGCTCACCGCCGCCGGCTGCGACGACCGCCGGGAACTGACCTTCCACAAGATGCTCCTGGAGGGGGAACTCCCCCTGACCATCGGCGGGGGCATCGGCCAGTCCCGCCTGTCCATGCTCCTGCTGGGCAAGGCCCACATCGGCGAGGTCCAGGTGTCCACCTGGGACGACGAGACCATCGAAACCTGCCGGGACGCAGGGATCATCCTGCTGTAACACCGGGTTCTGTCTCGGAACCACACCATAGAAAAAGGCTTCCCCTCTGGGGGAAGCCTTTTTTCGTATTTGGGTGAATCATACAATGTATGCCGAAAAAAAGCGGGGCGAAACCAAATCGGTCTCGTCCCACTTCAGCCATCCCGGGGATGGCAAGTCCTCTGACAAGCAAGGCCAGTGTAGCACAACCGGCGGCAGCCGGCAAGGGGCCAACTTTCCCGAACATTCCCCCGCCCCTTTGTGCAGGTTGCGAACGGGCGGGGCGTCCATTTATCCCTCCTGGGCGGCGATCCGCTCGGCGAGATCCGTGAGGTAGAGCCACCGCTCCATCTTTTCCTCCAGGGCGGCCTGGTCGGCCTCCTGCTCCTTCGTCAGGTCCTGGAGCTTGCCGTAGTCGCTGCCGCAGGCCAACATCTCCCCCTCCCGCTGGGCGATGCGGGCCTCCAGGGCAGCGATGTCGGCCTCGATGGTGTCGTACTCCCGCTGTTCCTTGAAGGTAAACTTCAGCTTTTTTTGCCGGGCGGGCTTGCCGGCAGGCTTCTTCTCCGCCTTCTCCTCCTGGGCGGGGGCGGATGTGGCCTGGCGCTTGTCCAGGTAGTCGGAGTAGTTGCCGCTGTACCGGGTGACCTGGCCTTCCTCCCCCACCTCGAAGATCTGGTGGGCCATCTTATCCAAAAAGTACCGGTCATGGGACACCGCCAGCACCGCCCCGGGGAAGGTCTCCAGGTACTCCTCCAAAATGGCCAGGGTGGTGACGTCCAGGTCGTTGGTGGGCTCGTCCAGCAGCAGGATGTTGGGGGCCTCCATCAGCAGGGAGAGGAGGTACAGCCGCCGCCGCTCCCCGCCGGAGAGCTTCCCGATGGGCTGGCCCTGGAGCTGGGTGGGGAAGAGGAAGCGCTCCATCATCTGGGTAGCGGAGAAGTTCCCCTCCCGGGTCTTCACCTGGCCGGCCACCTCGTGGATGAAGTCGTACACCCGCTGGCGGGGGTCCAGCTCCCGCCCCTCCTGGGAGAAGTAGCCGATGCGCACCGTCTCCCCCCAGTCCACGGTGCCGGAATCCGGGGTGAGCTTGCCGGCGATGAGATTTAATAGGGTGGACTTCCCCGCCCCGTTGCGGCCCACGATGCCCACCCGGTCGTCCCGGGCGATGTGGTAGGTGAAGTCCCGGAGGACCACATGGTCCCCGAAGGCCTTGGACACGTGGTCCAGCTCCACCGTCTTCCGGCCCAGGCGGCTGGAGAGGGTGGCCATCTCCACAGCCCCGTCGGTCTCCGGGGCGGCCTGGGCTTTCAGTTCCTCGTACCGGGCGATGCGGTCCTTGTTTTTGGTCCGCCGGGCCTGGGCCCCCCGCATGATCCACTGGTACTCCACCCGGAGGATGGACTGACGCTTGCGCTGGGCGGCCTGCTCCATCTCCTCCTGCTGGGTTTTCAGTTCCAGGTACTTGGAATAGTTGGCCTCATAGTGGCGGATGTGGCAGTGGGAGAGCTCGGTGATCCGGTTGCACACCCGCTCCAAAAAGTACCGGTCATGGGTGACCATAATGAGGCCCCCGGTAAACTTCCGCAGCCGGTCCTCCAGCCAGGCCACCATCTCGCTGTCCAGGTGGTTGGTGGGCTCGTCCAGGATGAGCACGTCCGCCGGGTGGAGGAGGACGGTGGCCAGAGCCACCCGCTTCCGCTGGCCCCCGGAGAGGGTGTCCACCGGCTGGGTGAAGTCGGCAATCCCCAACCGGGTGAGCATGGCCTTGGCCTCATACTCCAGCAGGGCCCGGGTGTCCGGGGAGAAGTCGTGAAAGACCTGCTCCAGCACCGTGGCCCCCTCCACCATGGCGGGGTTTTGGGGCAGGAAGCACACCTGGACGTTGGGGTCCAGGGACACCGTCCCCTGGTCTGGGACCTGCTGCCCCGCCAGCACCCGGAGGAGGCTGCTCTTCCCCGTGCCGTTGATGCCGATGATGCCGATTTTATCCCCCTCGTTGAGGTAGAGGGTGACGTCCTCCAGCAGCTGCTTGAGGCCAAAGTTCAAAGAAATGTGCTCTGCGGAGAGCAGCATAGGGATTCTCCTTTCTGTGGGGCCCACAGGCCCTGGGGCCTCGCCCGGCGGAGCCGGGCGGGCCGTTTCTGCCGTCGGCAGGTGGGGCCTTTCTGGACCAGGGTCCAGGGAGCCTTTCGGTGGGGCCGGGGGCCCGGAACCTCCGATACTGCGTACCCTATGGGTGGTCGGGGCTTTTCCCGGCCTCGGGGCGCAGCGCCCCGGGGGGCCCCGCCGACT
>URCB01000032.1 GCA_900546255.1 uncultured Eubacteriales bacterium | reverse complement strand
TCCACCGCCTGGAGGACCCGCGCCTCCAGGGCGGGGGTCAGCAGGCTCACGAGGCCTCCTGGGTGAGCAGGGAGACATAGTCCCCCCCCAGGGCGTGGACCTCCTTCAGGGCCCGCTTCAGCAGGCAGGCGGCGCGCACCTGGAAGGGGGCCTGGTCCGCCACCTCGATGGTGTACCGGCCGGCCTGCATCTCCCCCCACAGCTCGGAGACCGTGGCGCAGCCGCGGGCAAAGACGGTGGAGATGCAGCCGTACTGCACCGCCTGGTGGGTGTCGCTCCCCGCCACCACGGGGATGGCCAGCTGCTTCCCCAGGGCCTGGGTGAGGCGCTGGGTGCGGGCCCGGTCCTGGGCCATGTCCTTGCCGTTGAGGTCCAGGAAGTGGAAGCGGCGCAGCTGCTCCATGGGCTGCTCCGGCACCCGGCCGGGGGCCCGGAAGGGGTGGGCGCAGCCCACCAGCACCGGGTACTGCTCCAGCAGGTCCAGCAGGTCGGCCAGGGGGAGGAAGGTCTCCTTCTCCTTATGGGGTTCCAGGCGGCGGTTCAGCTCCAGGATGGCCTCCAGGGGGCCGATGGAGAGGATGTGCCCCCCCTCGGCCACGTCGGTCTCCATCCCGGGGAAGATCCGCAGGCCGTTGGCCAGCTCCAGGCAGTCCCCCACCCGGCGGCTCACCGCGGTGAGGTAGCGGTAGAGGTCCCCGAACTGGAGGGTGTTGAAGTGCTCGGTGAGGCACAGGGCGTCCAGCCCCGCCCGCCGGGCCTCCCCGAAGAGCCAGTCGGTATAGGTGGTGGAAAAGGGAAGCTTTTTGGCCAGCTTCCCATGGGTGTGTACATCAAGACGCATGGCAAGCCCTCTCCTTTCTTACAGCAGGCTGGAACACAGCAGGGAGGCCGCCACCACCAGCAGGGAGGCGGCCAGGAAGATGCCGTCGTTGCAGCTGACCTTCAGGGAGGCCAGCTTGAGCTTCTTCACCGACTTGTTCACCGCCGCGTAGCGGTAGCCCCGCAGCTCCAGGGCCTCCACCGTGGTGCGGGAGCGCTTGGTGGTGTTGAGCATCAGGGGGTAGAAGGACTGCATGATGATCTTCACCTGGTAGATCAGGTAGCGCACCTTCCCCCGGAAGGTCTCGTGGGCGGGGGGATTGCCCCGGAGGCGGTAGGAGAGCAACACGTTCTGGAACTCCTCCATGAGCATGGGGAGCATCCGGTAGGCGTAGGAGATGGAGAAGCTCAGCCGCTCCGGGCAGCCGTACCACATCAGGCCGTTGGAGAGCTTGTCCGGGTCCAGGCCGGAGAAGACGGTGATGGAGGCCAGGGACACGGTGGCCACCTTCAGGGTGAGCATCAGCAGAGGGGCCACCGCCGAGGCGTCCCCCCCGAAGAGGAGGGTCACCACGAAGAGGTACCCCGTCTGGGAGAACACCCCGATGGCGAAGAGGAAGAGCACCAGCCCCGCCACCCGGGCCAGGATGGTGGTGACCATCACCAGCAGGAAGCACCCCAGCAGGAAGGGGATGTCGTTGACGAACCAGGGAACCAGGCCGAAGAAGAGGTACCAGGCCAGCAGGACCCGGGGGTCCAGGGTGACGATCACCGTGTCGTCGTTGCCGTAGGCGTTCTTCAGCACCTGGTTGCGGAGAAAGTCCATGGAGATCTTATCCAGCACGTTCTCCGAGAGTTTCTGTTTCAGTGACTGCATGGCGTTCCCTCCTGAAAGCTTTCGAGGAATTCCTCAATGGTGTAGCACAGGGCGGCGGGGTCCAGGGCCTGGGCCATGGTGAAGATCTCCGGGGGGCGGATGCCCACCTGGTCCACCACCTCCCGCTGGGAAAAGACCTCGTCCCGGGTGCCGTCGGCCACCACCTTGCCCCCGGAGAGGACGATGATCCGGTCGGCCCACTGGCACACCAGCTGCATGTCGTGGGTGGCGATGACCGCCGTCTCGGTGATGCCCTTCATCTCCTCCAGCACCGACAGGATCTCCCGCCGGGTGGCGATGTCCAGGTTGGCGGTGGGCTCGTCCAGCAGGAGGATGCCCGGGTCCAGGGCGATGCCGATGGCCAGGCTGGCCCGGCGCATCTGGCCGCCGGACATCAGCCGGCCGTCCCGCTGGGCCAGGTCGGTGAGGCGGAAGCGGGCCAGCAGGTCCTCCGTCCGCTGCTCCCACCGGGGCACCTGGCGGACCTGCATGGCATAGGCGATGTCCCCCCGGATGGAGTCCTTGATGAACATCTCCTCGGGGTTTTGATAGACCAGGGAGATCTGGCGGGAGAGGTCCTCCGCCCGCTTCTCCCCGATGGGCTCCCCGAAGAGGGAGACCGTCCCCTCCCCCGGGCGGAGCAGGCCCACCATGAGCTTCATCAGGGTGGACTTCCCCGCCCCGTTGGAACCGATGAGGGCCACCTTCTCCCCCCGGTGGATCTCCAGGTTCAGGTCGTGGAAGACCTCCCGGGGGGCCCCCTTCACCGAGCGGTAGGCCAGGCGCACCCCCTGGAAGGCCACCACCGCCTCCTCCCGGGCCGGGCCGGAGCGGGCCAGGGGCCGGGGGCAGTGGTTCAGGGAGGCGAAGGCCGCCTTCCCCTGCTCCACGGTGGTGGGCAGGGCGGCCAGGGCGGCCAGCTTCCCCGCCGCCCGCATCCGGTGGGCCGCCCGGGTGACCTGGGGCGGGAAGATGTTGCAGGCCTCCAGCTCCTCCACCCGCCGCAGGGCCTCGTCGGTGGGGAGCATCCACTGCACCTGGCCGTCCTTCATGAGCATCACGTGGCGGCAGTAGTCGGCGATGTACTCCGTGTGGTGCTCGATGACGATGATGGTCTTGCCATAGGTCTCGTTGAGCTCCCGGAGCACCCCGTAGATCCGGTCGGCGTGCATGGGGTCCAGCTGGGCGATGGGCTCATCCAGGATGAGGATGTCCGGCTGGAGGGACACCGCCCCCGCCAGGGCCAGCAGGTGGGTCTGGCCTCCGGAGAGCTGCCAGACGTACTCCCCCTCCCGGCCCTCCAGGCCGCACTGCTTCAGGGCGGCCCGCCCCCGGTCCAGGTAGTCGGGGAAGGCGTAGTTCAGGCAGGCGTAGGAGGCGTCGTCCAGCACCGTGGGGCGGACGATCTGGTTTTCAAAGTCCTGGTAGACGTAGCCCACCTTCTGGGCCAGCAGGCTCACGTCGCTCTCCAGGGTGTCCAGCCCGCCCACCTTCACCCGGCCGGCAAAGTCCCCGGTGATGAAGTGGGGGATGAGGCCGTTGAGGGTCTTGCACAAAGTGGACTTCCCGCAGCCGTTGTTGCCAACGACTGCCAGGAAGTCCCCCTGTGGGATTCGCAGTGTGATCTCCCGCAGCGTAGGCTGGGAAGCGCCGGGGTAGGTGTAGGTCAGCTGGTCGATCTCGACGGCGTACATCTCAGTCCACCGCGGCCCGCTTGCCGCCGGTCTTCTTGATCACCAGCAGGGCAGCCAGGGCCACCACCGCGGCCACCAGGATGCCCACCGCCAGGGCGGTGCCGCTCTCGGCCCAGCTGGCCTCCCAGTCCACCAGGGACATGCCGGCGGTGGCGGCCATCTCCGCCACGATGGCGCAGACAAAGCCGATGGCGCACACCAGCAGGGCCTTGAGGCTCAGGCCGCTGACGGCGCTGGCCGGGGTGCGGGGGGCCATGCCCAGCAGGGGCTCGATCTTCCCGTAGAGCTTGGGCACCAGGTACAGGGTGGGCAGCAGGCAGAAGAGGATGCCGGAGAAGAGCAGGTCGTTGCAGAAGGCGAAGCCCTCGGTGGCAAAGACGCTCTCCGGCAGGCCGGCCACGGCCTCAAAGTCCTCCACGGCGAACTGGACTTTCAGGATATCCACCACGGTGCCCATGGCCAGCTGGGCGGCGGTGCCCACGATGGCGGCCACGCCCACCATGCGGCGGTTCTTGGGGTCCTTCACCAGGCGGCCGGCGATGTACACCCCGATGGTGACGGTGAGGAACTTCTCCAGCTCTCCCAGGCCGCCGAACTGGCCCAGCATGATCTCGCTGAACACCAGCTCGCCGGTGGCGGCGCCCAGGGCGGCGGACAGGGGGTCAAAGAGCATGGCCAGGGTCAGGGGGATGAAGAGGAAGAACTCCACGGAGAACTCCACCACCCCCACCTGCACCGAGGGGATGAGCTCGGTAAACAGGGTGGCCAGCCCGTACAGGGACATGGACAGGACAAATATCATGAGTTTCTGAGACTGCGTGGCAGTCTGCTTGGTCTGTGTAAGCATGGATCTTTCCCTCCCTCAGGTTTTCTTTTCTCGCTTACAGGTCCTAGTGTACCGCCGTTATGTAAATTTGTCCTGCAAATTGATGTAAAATGTAATTTAATTTTCTTTTTTAATGGGAAAAGAAAATTTTCCAGACACCACGCGAAAAGGGCGGCCCCGGCGGGGCCGCCCTTGGGCGGAGGGAATGGGTCAAGGGGTCTGGGGCGGGCCCTCCCCGGGGAAGGCCAGGGTGAGGGTGAGGAGGTTGTTGGTGTCCCCCTGCAGCCGGTCCGCCAGCTGGTCGCAGATCTCCTCCATAGACCGGGTGAGGGCCCGGACCTTGCCCAGCAGGGCCAGGGCCAGGACCAGGGCCCCCTTACACCGGCACCACGCGGACGGCGGTGCCGTGGTCCCGCAGCAGGGCGATGAGGTCCTCCGTCCGCAGCCAAAGGGTGGCGGTGTTGTCGTTGGGGTGGACCCCGATGAGCCCCGGCGGGGCCAGGAACGCCTGATCCAGGAAGAGTTCCACCTGCCCCCCTTCCCTTCCCAGCAGCCCCAGAGGGGTGACAGACCCGGGGGTAAGGCCCAGCTTGTCCCACAGATCCTCCGCCGAGGCAAAACTCAAGGGGCGGGTGTGGTTTGCCTGGCGGAAGGCCTTCAGGTCCACCCGCTTGTCCCCCCGGACGGTGATGAGGTAGTACTGCCGCTTCTTATCGTCCCGGACGAAGAGGTTCTTCCCGTCGGCCTCGGGGTAAGGCAGGTCTACTGCCGCCATCTCCTCCATGTTGTACACCGCGGGGTGTTCGGTGATCTCGTGCCAGATGCCTCGCTCTGTCAGGAGGCGATACACGGCCGCCTTGTCCCACTGCTTCATGGGTTCCACTCCTTTGCTACAGAATCGGGCTTCATTATACCAGAGATCCCAGCGGTTGTCATCCGTCCCTTGGGCAGCAAAAGGGCGGGGCCCGGTGACCGGACCCCGCCTGGGAAACATGTCGTTATGTAACTTCCGCCTTGACGGCCTCCAACTTGGCCTTCCAAGACTCCACCACAGGGAAGAACACACCGCCCACCACGTTGCCCAGGGAGATGACCACCAGGCGAAGGAGGGACTCCCCCGGCTGCCCATAGAGCACCCCGGAGACCGACCAGTAGTACATGTCCGCCACGCTATGCTCCATGCCGGAGACGATGAACACCGTGACTCCCAGGAAGAGGGCCAGGTACTTCCCCAACTGGTGGGGGTTCTTGGCATACCCATTGACGGCGATGAAGATGCAGATGTTGCACAGGATGCCCAGGAGGAACAGACTTAGGTAACTGTCCCCCATCTTTCCGTCCACCATGGCGGCGGCGGTGACGTTGATCCCGGATTCCGGCCCCACGATGCCGGTGAGGGTCTCGATCCCTGCGATGAGCATGGTGCCCAGGAGGTTGCCCACCCAGATGATCAGCAGGTCCAGCAGGTACCCCGGCCAGGGGTTTTCAAACAGGTAGCAGGCCTTGCCCGTAAACAGCGCATAGCCCCGGGTACAAATGGTGAACAGGCCGATGGTAAACAGCAAAGCCCCCACCACATTGCCCCCGGGGAAGGCATCCCGCAGCCGCAGAAATACCGTACCCCCCAGGCCGATGCAGAAGCCGGCCAGGATGGCAAAGAGGAACAGTCCTCCCACACGTCTCATATTGTTTTCCTCCCTCTCCGGCGCCAGCCGGGTCTCTCTATTGGTCTTGCGCGGTCTGGCTGCCGTGGGCGCTGATGTGGTCCAGGATGACCGCCATCAGCTCCTCCTTCCCCAGCCCTTTTTCGGCAGAAAAGGAGATGATGGGGGTGGCCTCGTCCAGGGACAGGGTCTCCCGGATCCGGGCCAGGTTGGGTTCCCACTCGCTTTTCTTGATCTTATCCTGCTTGTTGGCCACCACCACAAAGGGTTTTCCGCTGTCCTGGAACCACTGGGCCATGACGCAGTCGTCGGCTGTGGGTTTGTGGCGCAGGTCCACCAAGAGGATGCCCAGGGTGAGCAGGCTGGTATCGGCAAACCACTGCTCGATGAGTTTGCCCCACCGGGCCCGCTCCTGCTTGGATACCTTGGCGTAGCCGTAGCCCGGCAGGTCCACAAAGTAGACCTGCTTGTCGATGCGGAAGTAGTTGATGTGGGTAGTCTTGCCGGGAGCGGAGCCCACCCGGGCGAAGTTCTTCCGCCCCAGCAGGCGGTTGATCACGGAGGACTTGCCTACGTTGGACCGGCCGGCAAAGGCGATCTGTGGCAGACTGTCCCGGGGACAGTCTGCCAATTTCGCCGCGGAGAGGATGAACTCCGCGTTCTGTGTGTTTAGTTTCATGGCCTTTCCTTTCCCGTCCCAGGTTTTTAGGCCTGGGGGATGGTGGCGTGGGTGGAGCCGGTCTCCGGGCCCACCACGGGGACCTGGCCCCCTGCCTGGTCCGGCTGGGCCAGGGGCGGCCGCTCCAGGGCGTTGGCCAGTACCTGGTCCACATGGTCCACGGGGATGAATTGGAGGGCGCTGCGGACGGTCTGGTCAATCTCCTCCAGGTCGGGCTCGTTGTCCTTGGGGATGATCACCGTGTGGATGCCGTTGCGCAGGGCGGCCATGGACTTCTCCCGCAGGCCACCGATGGGCAGCACCCGGCCCCGGAGGGTGACCTCCCCCGTCATGGCCACATCCCCCCTTACGGGGATCCCTGTGAGGGCAGAGACCATGGCGGTGGTGATGGTCACCCCGGCGGAGGGGCCGTCCTTGGGCACGGCCCCCTCTGGGAAGTGGACGTGGATGTCCTTCTCCTTATAGAAGTTGGCCTCAATGCCCAGCTGCACTGCCCGGCTGCGGATATAGGTGAAGGCCGCCCGGGCCGACTCCTTCATCACGTTGCCCAGGTTGCCGGTGAGCTCCACCTTGCCGGAGCCGGGGATCACATTGGCCTCGGCCTCCAGAAGGGTGCCCCCTACGGCGGTCCAGGCCAGGCCGTTGACCAGGCCCACCTGGTTTTCCAGGCCGTTCTTTTCCGGGTGGAACTTCCGGGGGCCCAGGAACTGCTCCAGGTTGTCTCCGGTCACATGGGCCTGCTTGTACTCCTCCGAGACGATCCCCATGGCCACCTTCCGGCACAGGGCGCCCAGTTCCCGCTCCAGCACTCGAACGCCGGACTCCCGGGTGTAGGAGACAATGAGCTCCCGGATGGCATCGTCGGTGAGTTTCACTTGACTCTTCTTCAGGCCATGGCGCTTGAGCTGCTTGGGCAGCAGGTGCTGCTTGGCGATCTGCAGTTTCTCCTCATCGGTGTAGCTGGACAGCTCAATGACCTCCATCCGGTCCAAGAGGGGCCGGGGGATGGTGGAGGTGGTGTTGGCGGTGGTCACGAAGAGCACATCGGACAGGTCGAAGGGGAGCTCCACGAAATGGTCCCGGAAAGTGCTGTTCTGCTCACTGTCCAGCACCTCCAGCAGGGCGGCGGCGGGATCTCCCCGGAGGTCGCTGCCCAGTTTGTCGATCTCGTCCAGCAGGAGGAGGGGGTTCTTGGTGCCGGCCTGGCGGATGGCGTTGATGATCCGCCCGGGCATGGCCCCCACGTAGGTCTTCCGGTGGCCCCGGATGTCCGCCTCGTCGTGGACGCCGCCCAGGGAGATCCGAGCCAGCTTTCGGTTCAGGGCCCGGGCCACCGACATGGCGATGGAGGTCTTACCCACGCCAGGGGGGCCCACCAGGCAGAGAATCTGCCCCTTGAGGTCCGGGGCCAGCTGCTTGACGGCCAGGAATTCCAGGACGCGCTCCTTCACCTTTTCCAGGCCATAGTGGTCTGCGTCCAGAATTTTCCGGGCAGCGGAGACGCTCACCCGCTCCTTGGAGGTCTTGGTCCAAGGCAGCTCCAGGCACACGTCCAGGTAATTGCGCAGCACCGAGGACTCGGCAGAGCCGAAGGGCTGCTTCTCCAGGTGGGTCACCTCTTTGAGGAGCTTATTGGTCACCTCTTCCGGCAGCTTGGCCTCCATGATCTGGCGGCGGTAGGCGGTGATCTCGTTGTCCCCGTCCTCCCCCAGTTCCTCCTGGATCACCCGCACCTGCTCCCGCAGGAAGGCGTCCTTCTGGTTCTGGGTCATGTTCTCCTGGACCCGGCGCTGGATGTTCTGCTCCATTTCCAGGATCTCCACCTCCCGGTGGAGCAGGCGGTTGATTTTATTCAGCCGCTGCACCGGGCGCAGCTCATCCAGGATGGACTGCTTGTCCAGCACCCGCATGGAGACATTCTGGGCGATGAAGTCGGCGATATAGCCAGGGTCCTCGCTGGACATGATGTTCATGAGCATCTCCGCCGAAGCACTCTTGGGGGACAGCTCACAGTAGCGGTCAAAGAGCTCATAGGCCTGGCGGATGGCCGCCTCGGCCCGGAGGGAATTGCTCTTTCCCTCGTAAGCCGGACCATGCTCTGCCGGCTCCACCTGGGCCACCAGGTAGGGCTCGGTCTGCACCAGGTCATGGAGGCGGGCCCGGTACTCCCCTTCCACCATGACCCGGATGGTCTTACCGGGCAGGCGGAGGATTTGGCGCACCGTGGAGACCGTCCCAATGTCAAAGAGATGGTTCCGGTCCGGCACCTCCACCCGAATGTCCTTCTGGGCCACCAGGAAAATGGAGGTGTTGGAGCTCATGGCCTCCTCAATGGCTTTGATGGAGGCCTCCCGCCCCACGTCGAAGTGGACCATCATCTTGGGATAGATGGTCAACCCCCGCAGGGCCAGGGTGGGCATGGTATGCAGTTCCTTGCGTTCGGTCTTTTCTTCCTCAGGCAAACCGATTCACTTCCTTTCCAAAGGCCCACACCGGCCCGCGCCGGTATGGGCAGAAAGGGCGGAGAAGTTTCCCCCTCCGCCCTGTGGTTTCCTTCACTTGTTTGGGGTACCGCCCCGTTAGGCAGTCCCGTTCTGCCGGGCCAAACCGCCGGCCTGGGCCCGCAGGGCCGCCGCCCCCAGATGGGGCCGGGGAGGCCGGTTGGGGTCCCGAATCAGGACGGGCTCTGCCCCGTCCTTGACGCTCTCGGGGGTGATGTCCACCTCCACGATGGCGCTGTCCGAGGGGATGTCGTACATGATGGGAGACATGATCTCCTCCAGCACGGCCCGCAGGCCGCGGGCGCCGATGCCCCGCTCCATGGACTTGTCGGCCACCGCCTCCAGAGAGCCGGGGGTAAAGACCAGCTTCACCATGTCATACTCCAGCAGCTTCTGATACTGCTTCACCAGGGCATTCTTAGGCTCGGTGAGAATGCGCACCAAGTCCTCCCGGCGCAAGGGCTCCAGCGCCGTGATCACCGGCAGACGGCCCACCAACTCGGGGATGATGCCAAACTTCAGCAGGTCATGGGGCTGGATTTGGCTCAGGACATTGCGCTGCTCCATCTCGGACTTGCTGAGAATTTCCGCTCCAAAGCCGATGCCCTTCTGGTTCACCCGCTTTTCGATGATCTTCTCCACGCCGTCGAAGGCGCCGCCGCAGATGAAGAGGATGTTCTTGGTGTTCACCTGGATGAACTCCTGGTGGGGGTGCTTGCGGCCGCCCTGAGGGGGGACGTTGGCCACAGTGCCCTCCAGAATTTTCAGCAGGGCCTGCTGCACCCCTTCCCCGGAGACGTCCCGGGTGATGGAGGTATTTTCACTCTTCCGAGCGATTTTATCCATCTCGTCGATGTAAATGATCCCCCGTTCTGCCTGCTCAATGTCATAGTCGGCAGCCTGAACCAGGCGGAGGAGAATGTTCTCCACGTCGTCACCCACGTAGCCGGCCTCGGTCAGGGTGGTGGCATCGGCGATGGCAAAGGGGACCTTCAGGATCTTGGCCAGGGTCTGGGCCAGCAGGGTCTTACCGCTGCCGGTGGGGCCCAGGAGGAGGATGTTGCTCTTCTGGAGCTCCACGTCCTCCCCGCCGCCGAAGTAGATCCGCTTATAGTGGTTGTACACCGCCACGGACAGGGCAATCTTGGCCGCGTCCTGGCCGATGACGTATTCGTCCAGGTATGCCTTGATTTCTTTGGGGCTGGGGATGATCTCCGGCATATCGGGGTTGGCCAGCTGCTCTTCTGGCGGGTTCATGTTCTCCAGGATGTCCATGCACAGATGGACGCACTCGTTGCAGATGTAGGCCCCAGGCCCGGCGATGATCTTGGCCACCTGGTCCTGGTGTTTGCCGCAGAAGGAGCAACGGATGGCACGCTTTTCGTCGTTCTTGGACAAAGTCGTTTCACCTCTTTACTAACGCAGGAAAAAGGGGGACCCACGCCCCCCTTTTTCCATGGTCTGATCAGCGCTTTTCGATCACTTTATCGATGAGGCCATACTCCATGGCCTCTTGAGCGGACATGAAATTGTCCCGCTCACAGTCAGCTGTCACCACATCCAGGGGTTTGCCGGTGTTTTCCGAAAGGATACGGTTCATCCGCTGCTTGATCACTTCCAGACGCTTCAGGTGAATCGCCATGTCGGTGATTTGGCCCTGGGTCCCTGCGGAGGGCTGATGGATCATGATCTCCGCGTTGGGCAGCGCCATGCGCTTGCCCTTGGTCCCCGCAGCCAGCAGGAAGGCGCCCATGCTGGCCGCCATACCAATGCAGATGGTGGAGACATCACACTTGATGTACTGCATGGTGTCATAAATGGCCATTCCCGCCGTAACAGACCCGCCGGGGCTGTTGATGTAGAATTGAATGTCCTGGTCCGGGTTCTGGGACTCCAGGTACAGCAACTGGGCCACCACGAGGCTGGCGGTGGTGTCGTTGACCTCCTCGGACAGGAAGATGATCCGGTCGTTGAGCAGACGGGAGAAGATGTCATAGGACCGCTCTCCCCGGTTGGTTTGTTCGACTACATAGGGCACTAAACTCATAGCTTGATCTCCTTTTCCATTCAGAGCACAGTATGCCCGCCTGACGGAAAATTATTCCTCACCCTTGGGCTCCTCGGCCTTCTTTTTGCGGGTGGTGGTTTTCTTGGGGGCTTCCTCCCCCTCTTCGGTGGTCTTCTTGGCTCTGGGTTTTCTGGCAGCAGGCTTCTTCTCTGCCTCTTCCCCGGCGGCCTCCTCGGTCTTCTTGGTCCGAGTGGTACGCTTCTTGGGTTTCTCCTCGGCGGGGGCTTCCTCGCCGGTTGCTTCCTCTTTGCTCTCTTCCTGGACGTCGTCCTTGGTCACTTCGGTGACCTTGATGTCGCCGTCATCCTCCGCGGCCACCAGGTGGGGCTTGCCCTCGGCAGCCACCAGGGCCATGGCCTTGTCCCGAGCCAGGTCGACCTTCAGGGGCTCCTTATCCAGGCCCTCGATCACCTGCTCGTAGGGGACATTGAGGTTGGCCGCAGCCTTCTTCACCTCTTCGTCCACTTCCTCGTCGCTGATGGTGATGCCTTCGGCAGCCACCACGGCGTCCAGAGCCAGCTGCTGCTTGATCTGGGTGACAGCGGGTTCCTTCAGGTCATCCCGCAGCTTGTCGGCGGTCATAGCCATGTACTGCATGTACATCTCCAGGCTGATGCCCTGCTGCTCCAGACGGGAGGCATAGCTCTCCACCAGGCGGTCCACCTGGGCATTCACCATGGCCTCGGGGATCTCAATGTCCACCTGGTCGCACAGCTGGCCCAGCAGAGCCTGGCGGAATCTGGCCTCGCTCTGGGCCATGTTGCGGTCAATGATCTTCTGCTTCAGGTCGTCCTTAAACTCGGCCAGGGTGTCAAACTCGGACACGTCCTTGGCGAACTCGTCGTCAATCTCGGGGACCTTCTTCTCCTTGACCTCGATGCACTTCACGGCAAACTTCACCGGCTGGCCAGCCAGGTCCTTGGCGTGATAGTCCTCGGGGAAGGTGAGGTCGATGGTCTTCTCGTCCCCAGCCTTCATGTCCACCAGCTGCTCCTCGAAGCCGGGGATGAAGGTATGGGAGCCCAGGGCCAGCTCATAGCCTTTGGCAGCGCCGCCGTCAAAGGCCACGCCGTCCTTGGTACCCTCGTAGTCGATGACCACGCTGTCCCCCATGGCGGCAGCCCGCTCCACCGGCTCCAGACGGGTGGCGCGGTCCACGTACTGCTGGAGCTCACGGTCCACGGCTTCCTCGGTGACGGTGGGCAGGATCTTGTCGGCCTCCAGGCCTTTATACTGCTTCAGGGTGATCACGGGACGAACGGTCACAGTAGCCTTCATGGTAAAGCCCTGCTTGCCCACTTCGGTGACTTCCACCTGGGGAGGGGCCACGGAATCCAGACCCTTCTCCTCAATGGCCTGGGCGCAGGCCTGGGGATAGAGTTCTTCAATGGCGTCTTCATAGAACACCCCGGCGCCGTACATGCCCTCGATCACCTTACGGGGGGCCTTGCCCTTACGGAACCCGGGGACCGAGATGCTGGAACGGTTCTTGCGGTAGGCCTTCTCCAGGCCGGCCTCAAATTCCTCCTGACCCACTTCGATGGTCAGCTCGACCTCGTATTTCTCTTTGTTTTCGACAACGCTCTTGACATTCATGTCCTTTTTTCCTCCTGTGAAACGCCCTTTTTTCCTTGTGGCAGAGCCCAAAAAGGCATTGTATTGCAGTATATATGAAGTATTCTATCAGAAACGAATGGAAATTTCCAGGGGTTTTCCTGACTTTTTTCCTTATTCTAAGATTTTTTCCGGGTGAAAACGGAGATAATCCGCCGCCACCAGGTGGTAATCCACCCCATCCCGGTTCCCTTGCAGGGCCAGACGGTGGCTGGCCCCGTGGAGGTGGCCGTAGTAACAGGCCCTCACCCCATAGGCAGTCAGCAGGTCCAGAATGGGCTGGCAGCAGTAGCCGGTGTAGCAGGGGGGGTAGTGGAGGAAGCAGAGCTTCTCCCGGTCCCCGGCCGCTTTGAGGGAGGTCTCCAGCCGCTGGAGTTCCCGGTGGAACACCTTTTGGCTCTGGCCCGGCTTGTCCTCCTCATAGAACCACCCTCGGGTCCCGCACAGGGCGGTCTCCCCGTAGAGGTGGCAGTTGTTGTGGAGAATGCGCAGGGTAGTGAACCCTTTCTCCTGGAAAAAGCGATTCATTTTCGAGGCCGTATTCCACCAATAGTCGTGGTTGCCCTTCATGAGGATCTTGGTCCCCGGCAGGGCATCCAGCCAGGCAAAATCTGCCTCGGCCTCCTCCAAACTCATGCCCCAGGAGATGTCCCCGGCGATGACCAGCGTGTCCTCCGGCTGGAGGATGGACAGGCCCTGGGCCAGTTTGTCCACGTACCCCTCCCAGGCTCCGCCGAACACGTCCATGGGCTTGCTGCTCCCCAGGGACAGGTGGGTGTCACCGATGGTATACAGTGCCACGGCCTTCCCCTTTCCTCAGCGGAGCATCTCCAGCACCACGTCCATCATCTGGCCCTTGTCCACGCTCTCGGTGAAGCGCACGGCCTTGTCCCGGAGGGAGGCCAGGGGCACAGGGGCCGGCCGGCCGGAGACCTTCTCCAGCTGGTCCAGAGCGCCCAGGCCCTCTTCCACCTGGTCCACCCCCAGGCTGTGCAGCACGCTGTCACAGAACTTGAAGGGGCTGGCGGTGGAGACGAAGACGGTGGTGCGGTCATCCCCCGTGGCCTTCCGGTAGCCCTCCATCACATGGTAGGCCACGGCGGTGTGGGGATCGATGAGGTAACCGTAGTCCTTCCACACCTGGGCGATGGTCTGGCTGGTGGTGGCCTCGTCGCAGAAGCCGCCGTAGAAATCCTCCCGGAGGCGGGCCTGGATGGCCTCGGAGACGGTGTACTTCCCCGTCTCGTTCAGCTGCTTCATGTACCCGGCCACGGCCTGGTCGTCCTGCCCAGAGAGGGCGAACAGGAGCCGCTCCAAGTTGCTGGAGACCAGAATGTCCATCGAGGGGGACATGGTGGTGTGGAAGGGCCGGTTCCGGTCATAGGTACCGGTGGCCAGGAAGTCCGTGAGGACGTTGTTGCTGTTGGAGGCGCAGATCAGCTTGCCCACAGGCAGGCCCATCTGGCCGGCGTACCAACAGGCCAGGATGTTGCCGAAGTTCCCGGTGGGCACGCAGTAGTTGACCTTCTCCCCCATCTGGATCTTCCCCTGGTTGAGTAGGTCGCAGTAGGCGGAGATGTAATAGACCAGCTGGGGCAGGATCCGGCCCCAGTTGATGGAGTTGGCGGAGGAGAGGAAGTATCCCCGCTCTGCCAGATCCCCCCGGAGCTTCTCGTCGGAGAACAGGATTTTGACCCCTGTCTGGGCATCGTCAAAGTTGCCGTGGACGGCGCACACCCCCACGTTGCCCCCCTGCTGGGTCTGCATCTGCAGGGCCTGGACGGCGGACACCCCGTCCTTGGGGTAGAAGACCAGGATCTTGGTCCGGTCCACGTCCTTAAAGCCCTCCAGGGCGGCCTTGCCGGTGTCGCCGGAGGTGGCCACCAGGATGCACACCGTCTTGTCCTCCTGGGTCTTCACCAGGGAGGCGGAGAGGAGGTGGGGCAGGATCTGCAGGGCCATGTCCTTGAAGGCCGACGTGGGGCCGTGCCACAGCTCCAGGCAGGCCGTCTTGTCGTTCAGGGGATGGAGGGGGGCCACCTGGGGATCGTCAAACTTCCCCGCCCCATAGCCGGCCTGGGTGTAGGCGGTGAGCTCCTCCTCCGAGAAATCCTCCAGGAAGAGCTTCATCACGGCCACCGCCCGCTGGCTGTAGGACTTGCCCCGCAGGTCCTCCAGCATCTCAGGGGTGAGCTTGGGCAGGACCTCGGGGGTAAGCAGCCCCCCGTCCCGGGCCAGCCCCTGGGAGATGGCCTGGCTGGCGGTGAGGGCAATGTTGCGGTTTCTTGTGCTGACATAGTTCATGGGATTCACACACCTTTGAATAGTCTGGCCTCACTCCCTCAAACAGGGAGAGAGCCCCTTGGAAATGATACAAAAACGGGTTAAAACGCGTTCTCCCAGTGGCAGATCTCCGGCTGGGCCGTGTCCCTGCCCTGGGGGGCGTAGACTTCGATGACGTCAAAGCGGGGCTGCAGCTGGGTGGGGTGGTCCAGCAGGTAGTACTGGGCGGCAATGCGCACCTTCCGCTGCTTGGCGGGGGTGACAAATTCCCGGGCCTGGGCCAGGTGATGGTCCTTGCGGAGCTTGACCTCCACAAAGCACAGGTATCCCTTCCCCTCCGCCACCAGGTCCAGTTCCCCCTCCCGGCAGCGGTAGCGGGAAGCGGTCACCTGGTACCCCTGGGATTCCAGATGGCGGGCTGCCTGTTCCTCCCCCCACAGGCCCAGGCCGGACCGGTCGCCCCCCCTCACAGCTTTGTGAGGAAGGTCTTGCGGTGGATGGGACAGGGGCCGTACTGGCGCAGCCGCTCGTAATGGAGCTTGGTGGGGTACCCCTTGTGCTGGGCAAAGCCATACTGGGGGTACTGCCGGTCCATCTCCACCATGTGCCGGTCCCGGCACACCTTGGCCAGGATGGAGGCAGCGGCGATGGAGGCGCTCTTACTGTCCCCCTTCACCACCGTCTGGTTGGGGGCGGTGATGCCCTGGGACCGGTTGCCGTCGATGAGGGCCAGGTCCGGGGGGATGGACAGGCCTTGGATGGCCCGCTCCATGGCCAGCATCCGGGCCTGGAGGATGTTGATGGCGTCGATCTCCTCCGGCTCTGCCCAAGCCACGGACCAGGCCAGGGCCTCCTGGGTGATGGCCTCGTAGAGCAGGTCCCGCCGGCGGGGTGTCACCCGTTTGGAGTCGTTGAGGTAGGGGTGGTCCCACCCCTGGGGTAGGATCACCGCGGCGGCATAGACCCGGCCAGCCAGGGGGCCGGCCCCGGCCTCGTCCACCCCGCAAAGGGTGCCGTACCCCTGGGCGTGGAGGTCGCTTTCCAGCTGCCACAGGTCAGGGCGTTCCGCCATGGTCGGCCTCCCCTTCCAGGTCCTGGGGCAGTTCCAGGGTAATCCGGCCCAGCTTGCCCCCCCGGAACTCGTCCAGGAGGATGTTGGCCATGCGCTCTAAGTCCACCTCACCGCCGGAGATGAGAAAGCCCCGCTTTCGCCCGCCGGCCTCCAGCAGGTCCCAGCCGGACATGCCGGCCTCTGGGACGATCTTAAACCGGGCGGTGAGGGCCTCCGGCTTCCGCTGGGCCAGCAGCTCAATGAGGTGGCAGGCCAGGGTCTCCACGTCCATGATGGCGTCCCGCACCGCGCCGGTGAAGGCCAGGTGGAGACCGATGGTCTCATCCTCAAACTTGGGCCAGAGGATGCCGGGGGTGTCCAGCAGTTCCAGCCCCTGGTCCACGGTGATCCACTGCTTGCCCCGGGTGACGCCAGGGCGGTCCGAGGCCTTGGCGGACTTTTTCTTGGCTACCTTATTGATAAAGGTGGACTTACCCACGTTGGGGATGCCCACCACCATGGCCCGGACCGGGCGGCCTACCTGGCCCTTTTCCCGCCATTTGGCGATCTGCTCCTTGAGCGCCCCCCGCATCACCGGGGAGAACTGCTTCACCCCTGCGCCGCTGTGGGCATCGCAGGTGAGCACGGCCATCCCCTGGGCGCGGAAATGCGCCTCCCAGAGTTTGGTGGCGGCAGGGTCTGCCTGGTCGGCCCGGTTGAGGACCACCACCCGGGGCTTGGTCCCCACCAGGTCGTCAATGTCCGGGTTACGGCTGGCGATGGGGATGCGGGCGTCGATGATCTCCGCCACCACATCCACAAACTTCAGGTTCTCCCCGATCATCCGCCGGGTTTTGGTCATGTGGCCGGGGTACCATTGAATGTTCACAGGGCCTTCCCTCCTTCCCTGCCGCCCCGTGGGGGGCGGCCCATGGCAAATTCCATAACTAAGATAGTATACACGAGATTTCCTGGTCTGAAAAGCCTTTTCCACAAAAAAGGGAGCGCCAGCGCGCTCCCTTTTTTGAACTCTCGCGGAGATTACAGCTTTTCCTTGACCTTGGCTGCCTTACCCACGCGGTCACGCAGATAGTACAGCTTGGCCCGGCGGACCTTACCTTTGCGGACGGTCTCCACCTTTTCAATGACGGGGCTGTAGAGGGGGAACACCTTTTCCACGCCGACGCCATAGGAGATGCGGCGGACGGTGAAGGTCTCGTTGATGCCGCCGTGCTTCTTGGCGATGACGGTACCCTCGAAGACCTGGATTCTCTCCCGGTTGCCTTCCTTGACCCGCAGGTGGACACGGACGGTGTCGCCCACGGTGACGTCGGGGGCTGCCTTTTCAGGCATGTTCTTCTCAACAAAGTTCTGCATGAGATTCATGATCTGTTTTCCTCCTGTTATCAGGCGTTCGTGAGGCGTTTTTCCCCGTCTCCCTTGGACGGCGCCCCAGAGGACCACCCTTATTTCCATAGATCGCGATATATTTTACCAGGTGGGGCCAGAAAATGCAAGCATAAAATGCGGTTTTTTCCGACTCCTTTTTCTGTTTCTCTCTGCCCAAGCAGGGAGGTTGGGCCCAGCCCTCTTCTTCCCCTTGACAAGGGTACTTCCTTTTGGGTAGAGTAGGATACGTGACACGATATGCAGGAGGTTTCCACCTATGAAGAAAGGAAATGTCAAGGCACTGCTCCCCATCGGGGTGTTTCTGGTGCTCTACCTGGGCCTGGGGTTTCTCTTTGAGTACGGGCTGAAGATTCCCATGGGGTTTTACAGCATCCCCATTGTGGTGGTCTTTCTCATCGCCCTCTTTGTGGCTTGCTGCCAGAACCGAGCCCTTCCCTTGGAGGAAAAGCTGACCCTCATGGGCAAAGGCGTGGGCGATAAGAATATCATTATTATGGTTCTCATCTTCCTGACCGCCGGCCTGTTTGTGGGGGTGGTGGGCCGGAGCAGCGCAGACAGCGTGGCCTACTTTCTTCTGTCCATCATCCCGCCCCAGTTTGCCGTGGCGGTTCTTTTCGTGGTGAGCTGCTTTGTCTCCCTGGCCATGGGCACCTCGGTGGGAACCATCACCCTCATCACCCCCATTGCCCTTTCCGTGGCCGGGGCCTCCGGCTTTTCCCCTGCCATGTGCGTGGCCGCCGTGCTGGGCGGCGGGATGTTTGGGGACAACCTCTCCTTTATCTCCGATACCACCATCGCCGCCTGCAACGGCCAAGGCTGCCCCATGAAGGACAAGTTTCGGGTGAACTTCGCCATCGCCCTGCCGGCTGCCCTGGTTACCCTGGGGCTGCTCCTCCTCTGCTCTGCCGGGCAGTCAGGGGTGCAGCCTGTGGTGGAGGAGTACAGTCTCATCCAAATCCTCCCCTACCTTCTGGTGCTGGTGGGGGGCATTCTGGGGTTTAATGTCTTTCTGGTGCTGGTGGTGGGCATCGTCTCCGGGTCCTTCATCATGCTGGCCACAGGCGCCACAGCCCCCACCGATCTGCTGGCCAACATGGGCAGCGGCGCCGCCGGGATGTATGAGACCGCCATGGTGGCCATTCTGGTCTCCGCCATGGGCGCCCTGATCCGGGCCTACGGCGGGTTTGACGCCCTGCTCTACGGGGTGAAGAAGGTGTTCCGCGGCCGAAAGGGCGGCCAGCTGGGGATGGGCCTGCTGGTGGGCGCCATGGACGTGGCCACCGCCAACAACACCGTGGCCATCGTGATGGCCAACCCCATCGCCAAGGAGATGGCCCAGGATTATGGCATCTCCGCCCGCAAGGCCGCCTCACTGCTGGACACCTTCTCCTGTATCTTCCAGGGGATCCTCCCCTACGGGGCCCAGATGCTGGTGGCTCTGTCGGCGGCCAGTGAGCTGGGGTTCTCCCTGTCCGCGTTTCAGATCATCCCCTACCTCTTCTATCCCTTCCTGCTCTTGGTGAGCTCCCTCCTGTTCATCTTCGTCTTCCCGGAGCGGGAACTGGACCGGCGGTAACTTCCCTTCCCGGGAAAACGCTGCGATACGAAAAGAAAACCATTGGAAAGCAGGTGCACACTATGGAACAGGTTCTTGTGGTAAACCGCCAGGCGCTGGAAGCCAAACTGGGCGGGCAGGTGTGGGTCACCGACCATCTGGACGACCTCCGCCAATTCATTCTGGACCACCATACCTTTCTCCCCCGGCAGCAGGCGGAGTATGACGCCACGGTGCGGCAGATCATCCCCTACGGCATTCTCCGCCGGGGCGGGGAATACTTCCTCCTCCGCCGGCTGAAGGGGCAGACCGAGGCCCGCCTCCACGATAAGCTCTCCCTGGGGCTGGGGGGCCACATCAACCCCACCGAGGAGAGTGCCGCCGACCCCATCGAGGCCGGTCTGCGCCGGGAGCTGGCGGAGGAGGTCATCCTCCCCCACCTCACCGCCCTCACCTGTGTGGGCCTCATCAACGAGACCACCGGCGGGGTCAGCGATTACCACACCGCCCTGGTCTACCTGCTGGAGACCGACGGAGAGGTCACCGTTCGGGAGACCGGAAAGATGTCCGGCAGCTGGGTGGCCCCGGAGGACCTGCGGGAGGCCTACCCCGCCCTGGAAACCTGGTCCCAAATCGTGGCCCAAGGGCTCATTTTCCCGGGGATTGTATGATTTAACCAAATCATAACATTTCGGTTTGTGCAGTTTTTTCTCGTTCTTTTGAAAAAAAGGCTTGCATTTTTTTGCGCCCCATGATATTATGATTAAGCTGTTTGAGACGGCACCCGGGTGTGGCGAAGTTTGGTATCGCGCTTGAATGGGGTTCAAGAGGCCTTGAGTTCGAATCTCAACACTCGGACCAAAAAAGCCTGTGACGCAAGTCACAGGCTTTTTTCTTATCTAGAAGCCGCGTCCTGCCTGCCGGTGGGGCTCGGCGTTTTCCATTGGTCGGCACCACACCTCCTTTCTCCCTAATTGTTTGAAAAATAATATACGATCGATTGACAATCCTCCATTTCTAAAGTATCATTGTGTTATACTGAATTCGTTCTTGACGGAACTGCACGAAAGGGGGATATCCCTATGAAAAAAGACGCCCCGGTACCCACCGCTGCCCGGAAAAAGAAGAAGGCCTCGCCCAGCCGGTTCCAGGTGTCTATGAAGAAAGCCACCACAGAGATGCTCACCCTGTTCCTCCTGCGCCAAAAGCCCATGTACACCTATGAGATGATCCAAAGCATTGAGCAGCTCAGCGGCGGCGTCATCTCCTTCCACAACCTCTACCTGGCCACCTACCGCCTGCAGGACGACAAGTACATCCAGGAGGCCTACCAGGAGCTGTCGGAGGACAACCGCACCCGCATCTACTTCTCCATCACACCAGAGGGGTCCCAGTACCTGGACCAGTTGATCCAGGAGTACCGCACCTTCACCCAGACCATTGAGGACATCTTCCAACGGGAGCCCATCGACTTGGGGGAAACCCCTCCCCTGCTCACCACACCGCCGGAATAGAACAGGCGGCGAAACCACCTCGGCGACGGTTCCGCCGCCTATTCTCCAAAAAGAACAAATCGCTTCCTTGACGCCAACAGAGGCGGGGCCATTTGGCCCCGCCTCTCAGCTTGTCAAAAAAGCCTCGCAGAGTTCGCGTCCGCAGACGCGAATCAAAGGAAATCCGTTTTTTCCGGCGGCGTGTACGTCGGAAAAAACACTTCTCGCCCCGCAAACGTGGGAGTTGTCCGCCTTTGGCGGACGACGAGTGCGATGCAGCGGGGCGCATCCCCTTGTCGGAAAACCCCGAAGGGGTTTTTCGACAGTCTCAGAGGCGGGGCCAAATGGCCCCGCCTCTGCTGCGCTTTGGGAAGGAGATCGGTTGGGTTGGGAAAAGGGGTTACACCACTTCCCCAGAGCCGGCGCCGTCGTTGGCGTCAGACCATTCCTTCTCCAACTCGGACCAGTCCCGG
>URCB01000031.1 GCA_900546255.1 uncultured Eubacteriales bacterium | reverse complement strand
GCTTTTTTGCGCTATACTATTGGCAAAGGCGGTGGGATATTATGACAGTCGGAGATAAGATAAAGAAAATCCGCACCTTTCGAGGTATGACACAAAAGGAATTGGGGCTTGCTGTCGGCTTTGAGGAAAAGGGAGCAGACAACCGTATCGCACAGTACGAAACGAATTACCGTGTCCCCAAGCGGGAGTTGCTGGACAAGATTGCGGAGGCGCTGCGGGTAGACCGCCAGAATTTCTACACCATCGCCCCCGGCTCCGCCGAGGATTTCATGCGGACATTCTTCTGGCTCGACGAGGACAGCCCCGGCGCTATTCGCCTGTTCCAACTTGTCCGCAATCCAGGCAGGGCGGGGGCCGCTGATGATACCGCTGTACGGTACAATGACGGCGACGACTGGCCCGCACACCCTCCCGTGGGTATGTACTTCCAGTACGGCCTTGTGGACGAGTTTATGCGGGAATGGCTTTTGCGCCAGCAGGAGTTACACGCCGGGGAGATCACCAGGGACGAATACTTTGAATGGAAATTGAATTGGCCGAGGACTTGCGACGATTGCGGAAAATGTGAACCGAGTATTCTATGGCGCAAAAAATAAATAGGACAAGCGAAAAACTGCCCTGCTGAATTTGTCGTTCAGCAGGGCGGTTTTGCTTGTCCTTTTGGGATTATTCTCTTGAGAGTACCAGGCGGACACAAATAGTATCAATCCAGTATCAAGAGCAATATGGACGGGCAAAAAAGCCTGTATTCATGCGGGTTTGCGCCGTTTCAAGCGTCATTCCCACTCAATCGTCGCCGGCGGCTTACTGGTAATGTCATACACAATCCGGTTGATCCCCTGCACCTCGTTGACGATCCGCACGGAGATCCGGTCCAGCACGTCGTAAGGGATCCTAGCCCAGTCAGCCGTCATGAAATCATCGGTGGTCACCGCCCGGAGGGCCAGGGTATAGTCGTAGGTCCGGCCATCCCCCATGACCCCCACCGAGCGGGTGTTGGTGAGCACGGCGAAGTATTGGCTCAGGCACTGGTCCTCCCCGGCGCGGGCCAGCTCCTCCCGGAAGATGAAGTCCGCCAGGCGAAGGGTGTCGGCTTTTTCCTTGGTGATGTCTCCGATGATGCGGATGGCCAGGCCGGGTCCCGGGAAGGGCTGGCGGCTGACCAGGTACTCCGGCAGCCCCAGCTCCCGGCCCAACTGCCGGACTTCGTCTTTGAAGAGCATCCGCAGAGGCTCGATGATCTCTTGAAAGTCCACAAAGTCGGGCAGGCCGCCTACATTGTGGTGGCTCTTAATGGTGGCGGCCTCCCCGGCGCCGGACTCAATCACGTCGGGGTAGATGGTGCCCTGCGCCAGGAAGTCCACAGCGCCGATTTTTTGGGATTCCTCCTCAAAGACCCGGATGAACTCCTCCCCAATGATTTTCCGTTTGCGCTCCGGCTCGTCCACCCCAGCCAGTTTGAGGAGGAAGCGGGACTCTGCGTCCACGCGGAGGAAACGGATGTCCCACTTGGCAAAGGCGGCTTCCACCTCGTCCCCTTCGTGAAGGCGCATGAGGCCATGGTCCACAAAGACGCAGGTGAGCTGCTTGCCCACGGCTTCTGCCAAAAGGGCGGCAGCCACAGAGGAGTCCACCCCGCCGGAGAGGGCCAGCAGCACTTTGCCATCTCCTACTTTTTCTCGAATGGCGGCGATGGCGGTGCGGCAATAGTCCTCCATGGTCCAGTCTCCCTTGGCGTGGCAGACCTGGTAGAGGAAGTTGCGGATCATCTGGGTGCCGTGCTCCGTGTGGTTCACCTCTGGGTGGAACTGAACCCCATAAAACCCTCGGGCCGGGTCAGCGATGGCGGCGGTGGGGCACATGTCGGTGTGGGCGGCCAGGGCAAACCCCTCAGGCACCTTGGCCATGTAGTCCCCATGGCTCATCCAGGAGATGCCCTCTGTAGGCAGCCCTTGGAAGAGGGGGAAGCTGGTGTCGTACTGGGTGGCTGTCTTGCCGTACTCCCGGGCGGTGTCCTCTTGGGCGGGGGTGACCAGCCCGCCCAGGCTGTGGGCCATCAGCTGGCAGCCATAGCAGATGCCCAGAATGGGGACGCCCCAGGTGAAAATGTCCGGATCCACGTGGGGAGAAGTGTCCAGGTATACGCTGTTGGGCCCCCCGGTAAAAATGATACCGATGGGATCCAAGGCTTTCAACTCTGCCAGAGGTGTGGTGTAGGGTTTGACTTCGCAGTAAACCCCGCACTCCCGGACCCGCCGGGCGATGAGTTGGTTGTATTGTCCGCCAAAATCCAGGACCAGGACAAGTTCATGCTTCATGGGGAGACCACCTTTTTCTCTTGTTTTCTCTGAGGTGTGTTGCAGTCAGAGACAATGCTTGCCTTATTTTACCCCTTGCCGGGGGGAAAGACAAGTCCTGCGGTAGGATTTTCCCGGGTATAATTGTGTTTCCCTTGGGAGACACTAGGGCAAAGCGTTGCTGCACAAAAGGAGGAGAGGCCTGTGATGACCGCCGTCATCCGCACCATCATTCTGTATCTCTTGATCATTGTTGGCATCCGCCTCATGGGCAAACGGCAGATTGGAGAGTTGGAACCGTCGGAACTGGTCCTGTCTCTGATCATCGCAGACCTGGCTGCTGTGCCCATGCAGGACTTTGGCACACCGCTGATTATGGGGGTGATCCCCATTTTAACCCTCCTGTGCCTGTCGGCCATCCTGTCGGTGTTGACGGTGAAAAGCATCCGTTTCCGCGCCCTGCTGTGTAGCCGGCCCAGCATTGTGATACAGGATGGCAAGATCATCGTAGGGGAGATGCGGCGAAACCGCTTCACCATCGATGAGCTCATGGAAGAACTGCGCATGGCAGGGATTACCGACCTGTCTCAAGTGAAGTATGCCGTGCTGGAGACCACCGGCCGCATTTCCGTGCTGCCCTATGCAGAGGCCCGGCCGGTGACCAACCAGGCCATGGGGCTCAAAGTCCAGGAAAAAGGGCTGCCCACGGTGGTGGTCAGCGATGGCCGGGTGCTGTCGAAAAACCTTCGGGCCAGAAACCTGTCCATGGGTTGGCTCAAAGGGGAGCTGGCCAAACGGGGCGTTACAGACGTTCGCCAAGTCTTCCTGCTCACGGTGGATGAGAAGGGGAACTTGTATCTGACCCAGAAGGAGGGGGCGTCATGAGACAGCTTTGGATTGCGGTGGCCATCCTCGGCGGCATGTTGGCGCTCACGGCCTGGAATGTGACGGTCATGCACCAGCGGGTGCAGCCCATTGTGGAGGAGCTGCACCAGGCAGCCGCCGCAGCCCGGGAAGAGGACTGGCCCCAGACGGAAACCCTGACCCAGACCATCCGAACGCAGTGGCAGGAACAGGTGCCCTACCTACAGATGGTCCACGCCCACGAACACACCGATGAGGCAACCCTCTCCCTCCAGACCCTGGAGGGGGCCTTGGCCAGCCGGTCCCCGGGGGAGTATGCCACCGCGGCAGCCCGCATGGCGGGCACGCTGGAGATCATACTCCACCGGGAACGCCTCACGGCGGAAAACCTGTTATAGAGATGGAAAAACTCCCCTCCTCCGCACCGGTGGCTCCATCGGCGCAGGGGAGGGGATCGTTATGGGGTTTCCTGGTCCTGTTGGGCTTTCCAGGCTAGGATCTGCTCCAGCCGGGTCTTGAACTTGCCCTCCTGCCCCTGGTCTGTGGGGCGGTAGTACCGCTTGCCCAGGAGGGAGTCGGGCAGGCACTGCATGTCGGTGAGTTTTTCCTCCGTATTGTGGGCGTATTGGTACCCCTTGCCGTAGTCCAGCTCCCGCATCAGTTTGGTGACGCCGTTGCGGATCACCAGGGGCACCGGTTCGGCCAGTTGGGTGAGGGCATCTTTTTTGGCGCTCTCATAGGCCAGGTACAGGGCATTGGACTTGGGCACCAGGGAGAGGTAGACCACGGCCTGGGTCAGGTGGACAGAGCACTCTGGCATACCAATGAAGTGGCAGGCCTGGTAGGCCGCCACCGCCACCTCCAGAGCTCTGGGATCGGCCAAGCCCACGTCCTCGCTGGCAAACCGGGTCACCCGCCGGGCGATGTAGAGGGGATCTTCCCCCGCCTCCAACATCCGGGCCAGCCAGTAGACCGCAGCATCCGGATCAGAGTTGCGCATGGACTTGTGGAGGGCGGAGATGAGATTGTAATGCTCCTCCCCTGTCTTGTCATAGAGGAGGGACTTCTTTTCCGTGCATTGGGCCAGAGTCTCCCAGGAGACCGTGGTGGTGTCTCCCTCCCGGATGCCGTTGAGGACCACCATCTCCAGGGTGGACAGGGCCGTCCGGGCATCCCCGTTGGCAAAGGTGGCGATGGCCTCCAGCATGGCCGGTTCCATTGCCACCTTCTGGTCCCCAAAGCCCCGGGGGTCGGTGAGGGCCCGCTGGAGCAGGGTCACCAGGTCCTCCTGGGTCAGGGCCTGGAGGACGAACACCTTGCACCGGGAGAGCAGCGCCCCGTTGATCTCAAAGGAGGGATTCTCCGTGGTGGCCCCGATGAGCAGGATGCTCCCTTTCTCCACAAAGGGGAGAAAGGCGTCCTGCTGGGCCTTGTTGAAGCGGTGGATCTCGTCCACGAAGACGATGGTCCGTTCTCCGAACTGCCGGTTGCGCTCGGCCTGCTGCATCACCGAGCGGATCTCCTTGATCCCGCTGGTGACGGCGGAAAAGTCGATGAATTCCGACTTTGTGGTGTGGGCGATGATCCGGGCCAAGGTGGTCTTTCCCACCCCCGGTGGCCCCCAGAAGATCATGGAAGAGATCTGGTCCCGTTCGATCAGCTGGCGAAGGACCTTTCCCGGCCCCAGCAAATGCTGCTGCCCGACGTACTCTGCCAACGTGCGAGGGCGGAGCCGGGCGGCCAGGGGCTGGGTGTCCTCCCGTGCAAATAGGCTCTGTTGCTGCATGGCTGCCTCCTTTCCGGGCATCGTACCCTACTGCTTATGGTGTTATCCTATCACAGAAGGGGGTTGGGTTCAACCAGGGGCCACTCTGCCGGTCCCCCAAGAGGGAGTGACAGGGAAAAAACGGAAAACAACGGGAAAAATCGTCGAAGCAACGAAAAAAATTTTGTCCAGAGACTTTCCGTTTTTCCCTCGGTAGTGCTATAATAACGACGATATAGCCCAAAACACCGAGACACTATGAAAATAGGGAGGAAACACACATGAAAACCCTGTACGACGGAAAGACCAAAACCGTCCTGCTGAACGAGGACACCGGCGTGGTGAATCTCTTCTTCAAGGATTCCGCCACCGGCGAGAACGGCTACTTTGACCCCGGCTTCAACACCGTGGGCGGCAGCGTGGAAGGCAAGGGCAAGATCGGCCTGCAGATCTCCAAGCACTTCTTCGAGATCATGGAGAAGAACGGCATCCCCACCCACTACCTGGGCGCTGATGTGGACAAGTGCCTGATGCAAGTGCGCAAGCTCACCGTGCCCAAGCTGGAGTTCGTGCTGCGCTACTTCACCGCCGGCTCCATGTGCCGCCGCTTCAGCCTGGAGGAGGGCATCGTGTTCGATCCTCCCTACACCGAGGTCACCCTGAAGGACGACGAGCAGGGCGACCCCCTCATCAGCGAGCGGCTGTGCATCATGAAGGGCCTGCTGGCCCCCGGCCAGTATGACGAGGCCCTGGGTATCCTGGTGAAGGTGGGCGAGGTCCTGAAGAAGGAACTGGCCGGCATGGGTCTCACCCTCATCGACTTCAAGATCGAGGTGGGTTACGACGAGAACGGCAAGATGTACGTGGTGGACGAGATCACCCCCGACATCTGGCGCGTCCGGGACGAGCAGGGCAACATCCCCAACCAGATCGACTGCGCCAAGCTCATCCTGGAGAAGATCTAAGGAAACGGCATTCCCGGTTGCGGGACCACACAGTAGGAAACACCGCCAGGCTTGCGTTCTGCAGCCCGGCGGTGTTTTTTGCAGGAGAAGAGAGAGAACGCCCCAATTGCATCCCTACTAAAACCGTGGTATAATCCCTCCGTATGACAAAACCCCAAGGGAGGTTCCCCCATGGCACACATCCTGGTGTTGGAAGATGACCTGGCCCTCAGTGCCGGGCTCTGTTTTGAATTGGACGCCTGCGGCCACCTGACCGTAGCGGCCTACCACTGCGAGAAGGCCCGGCAGCTGCTGGAGAAGGAGGCCTTCGACCTGGCTCTCTTTGACGTGAACCTCCCCGACGGCAGCGGCTTCGACCTGTGCCGGGAGGTGAAGGAGAAGTACCCCAACCTCCCCGTCCTCTTCCTCACCGCCAACGACCTGGAGGAGGATGTGCTGAAAGGGTTTGACCTGGGGGCGGACGACTACATCACCAAGCCCTTCCGCCTGCCCATCCTGAAAAAACGGGTGGAGGTGGCCCTCCGCCGGGGCACCCCCCAGGACAAAGGGGACTGGCAGGGGTATGACGACGGCTTCCTCCGCCTGGACTTCACCGCCCTCACCGCCGTCCGGGGCGGGGAGGTGCTGTCCATCACCCCCAACGAGTATAAGCTGCTCCGGGTCCTCACCAGCAGCCCGGGGACGGTGGTCACCCGCCGCCTCCTGCTGGAAAAGCTGTGGGACAAGGACGGCAACTTCATTGACGACCACACCCTCACCGTCACTGTGAACCGCCTGCGCAGCAAGATCGAGGATGGAACCCATACTTACATCAAAACCGTTCGAGGTATGGGCTACATCTGGACGGGGGCGGCAGCATGAGGGCCCAGACCATGGCCCGGGGGCTGCGGGCCGCTGTGGTGGCCCTGGGGGGCCTCATCTGCCTGTGGGCCCTGGTGTGGGAGGCCCTGCCCCTTCCCCTGCTTCGGGGCGGGCTGCTGGCTTTCGGTTTGGGGGTGGTGGCCCTGGTGGTTTGGCGGGAAGTCCTGTGGCGGCGGCAGACGGGGGACCTGGCCAACGACCTCTGCGATACCGTGGACGCCCTCATGGAGGGGAAAGGCTTTCCCGCCGTACAGACCTATGAGGACTCCGTCACCGCCAAGGTCCAGGGAAAGCTTCTCCAATACTATGAGAAGATGGCCGATGGCCAGCGCCAGAGCACAGAGGACAAGCAGACCATCCAGGAACTGGTGAGTGACATCTCCCACCAAGTAAAGACCCCCTTGGCCAACCTGCAGATGTTCCTGGGCATCCTCCGGCAGCACCCCCTTTCCTCGGAAAAGCGGGAAGAGTTCCTCGCCCTCATGGCCGGGCAGGTGGACAAGCTGGAGTTCCTCCTGGCCTCCCTCATCAAAATGTCCCGGCTGGAGACGGGGACCTTTGCCCTCCACCTGGAGGAGAGCCCCCTCAGCGAGACCCTGGCCAAGGCCGTGGGTACCGTCTGGGCCAAGGGGGAGGCCAAGGGCATCGCCCTTGCCATCCACTGCGACGACACCCTCACCGTCTGCCACGACCCCAAGTGGACCGCCGAGGCCCTGGGGAACATCTTGGACAACGCCGTGAAGTACACCCCCGCCGGGGGGCAGGTGACCATCACCGTCCGCCCCTGGCAGTTCTACACCCGGATTGACATCACAGACACCGGCATCGGCATCCCCGAGGGGGAGTATCACCAAGTCTTCCAGCGGTTCTACCGGTCCCAGGCGGTGGCGGACCAGGAGGGGGTGGGCCTGGGCCTCTACTTGGCCCGGGGCATCGTCACCCGCCAGCGGGGCTACATCAGTGTGAAATCTAAAGTGGGGGAGGGGACCACCTTCTCCGTCTATCTCCTGCGGGAAATGAGGTAAGCGAGCATGGACATTGTCACCGTTACCAATCTCACCAAAACCTTCGGCCATGGCCCCCGTCAGGTGAAGGCCCTGGACGGGGTCACCCTGGGGGTGGAAAAGGGCAAGTTCACCGCCATCGTGGGGGCCTCCGGCTCGGGGAAGACCACGTTGCTCCACTGCATCGGCGGCCTCTACCGCCCCGACAGCGGCGCGGTCACCGTGGACGGCCAGGACCTGGCCAGCCTCACCGAGGAGCAGCTCACCGTCTACCGCCGGCGCAAGATCGGCTTTGTCTTTCAGGGGAACCATTTGGTGCCGGAACTCACCGTCCAGGAGAACATCCTCTTCCCCCTGGCCCTGGATGACGCCCGCCCGGACTGGGACTTTTTTCGGGAGATCACCCGCCTGCTGGGGCTCACAGGAAAGCTGGATGCCCTGCCCCACACCCTCTCCGGCGGGGCCCAGCAGTGCACCGCCATCGCCCGGGCCCTGATGACCAAGCCCGCCCTCCTCCTGGCGGATGAACCCACCGGGAGCTTCGATGCCAAAACCACCCAGAACGTGGCGGGGCTGCTGAAGCTCACCGCCGAGACCTTCCATCAAACCCTCATCATGATCACCCACAACGAGGAGCTGGCCCAGATTGCCGACCGGGTCACCCGCCTTCAGGACGGCCGGGTGGTGGCCTGAGCCCCTCTCTGCCCAAGGGCCCCCAGCCGGGGGCCCTTTTTGCTGGGGAGAAATTGGACCCAAAAGGTACAAAAGTGTACCACAAATGTGCCGGGAATGTGACTTTCCCCTGGTATGCTATCCTCAGCAACAACAAGGAGGGAGAAAACCACATGAACCCAATGCTGAAACTGCTGACCCGGCGAAGTTTTGCCGCCAGCCGGACCAGGAACCTCATGGCGGTGCTGGCCATTGCCCTCACCGCCCTCCTCTTCACCTCTGTGGCCACCATCGCCCTGGGGGCCATGGAGTCCATGACCCTCACCATGCAGGTGCAGAAGGGGAGTAAGTCGGACGGGGACTTCCGGAACATGACCGCCCAGCAGTACGAGGCCCTGGGCCAGGCAGACTTCGTGGCAGAGTACGGCCTGCGGATGCCCGTGGGCTTTCTGGAAAACACCACCCGCCACAACGTGGAGCTGGACGTGATGGACGAGACCGAGGCCGAACTCCTCTTCTGCAACCCCAGCCACGGCAGCATGCCCCAGGCCGCCAACGAGGTGGTGGCCTCCGACGCCGCCCTGGAGGACCTGGGGAGCCAGGCGGAGGTGGGGGCCCCGGTGACCATCCAGTTCACCGCGCGGGGGCAGACCTATACCCTGGACATGGTGGTCTCCGGTTGGTATGAGGCCACCAACGACCAGGTGAGCACCATGGTGGTGGGCACCGCCTTCCGGGATGCCTACCCGGACCTCTTTCAAAACACCTTCGCCACAGACCGGGAGATGGTGGGCACCTACTGGTCGGACATTGTGGCTACCAGCACCGTAGGCCTCCAGGACGCCATGGACGACTGGGCCCGCAGCGTAGGGGGCGACCCGGAGGATGCTAGCGCCGCCAATTCCCTGCCCGCCGTGGTGAACACCGTCACCAACCCCACCCCCTCCCTGCCGGTGTTGGCCATGGGGGCGGCCCTGGTGGTCCTCTTCATCTTCTGTGGGTACCTGCTGATCTACAATGTTTTTGACATCGCCGTTATGCAGGACATCCGCCGCTACGGCCTGTACCGTACCATCGGCATGAGCCGCAAGCAGGTCCGCCGCCTCATCAACCGCCAGGCCTTGTGGCTGGCCTGCATCGGCATCCCCCTGGGGCTGCTCCTGGGCTTCTTCGTGGGCCGGGCGGCGCTTCCTCAGGTGATGGGGGTGCTGGCAGTGTCCTACCAGAACATTGCGGTGAACGTCACGCCCCACCCCTTGATCTTTGTGGCTGCCGCCGTTTTGGCCGCCCTCACCGTCTTCCTCAGCACCCGCAAGCCCGCCCGGGTGGCGGCCAACATCCCGCCCATTGAGGCCTTCCGCTTCGTAGAGGGGGAGGCCGGCAAACGGAAAACCCGGAAGAGCGCTGAGAGCGCCTCCCTCTCCCGGCTGGCCTGGTCCAACCTGGGCCGGAACAAGCGGCGCACTGCCTTCATCATGGTCTCCATGATGCTCTGCGTGGTCCTGCTCAACAGCGCTGGGGTGGCTGCCGGCAGTGTGGACGTGGAAAAGCAGGTGTCCTACAGCATCCGCACGGACTTTGCCGTGGTGAACGCCGCCAGTGTCAACGGGCAGGAGGGCTTCACCCGCCGGGACCAGGGCCTGTCCCAGGACCTGATGGCTGCCATCGATGCCCAGCCCGGGGTGGAGGATGCCTCCGCAGTGTACAAGAACACCCAAGAGGACAGCAACGTGACCTATGATATTCCCGTAGCCCTGGAAAAGGCAGATGTGGACGCGAATGGGGATCCGATCGTCTATACCGCGAAGGACGGTTTTATCCTGAAGACAGGGGACGATGGGCGGCCAATGTGTAATGTCTATGGGTTGGAAGAGACTGCCTTGGCCCGGATGAACCTCCAGGAAGGGGAGACCGATGCCCACGCCCTTTATCAGAAAATGGAACAGGGGGAAGGGGTTGTGGTTGGTACGTTGGCCGATTTCGGCACCGCCGAAATCGACGAACGCCTGGACATGGCAGAAGTGGGGGACACCATTACCGTTTACAAAAATGGGGAACCCATCCTGGACCTGCCTATCCTAGCCAAGGCGGCCATCAATGGGGATGATCAAGAGATTGGCTTTACCAGCAATGGTCCCGTGGAAGTGGGCGGGGATGGCCTGTACCTCTACCTGCCCACCAGCGTCTACACCCAGATCTACGACGAACCCACGGTGTACAAGTATTCCTTTAACGTGGCCGAGGACCAGCAGGAGGCCATGACCGACTTTCTGGAAAACTACGTGAACAACGTGGACCCCTCGGTGGCCTATGCCTCTGCCCAGTCCGCCCGGGAGGCAGCCCAGGGCACCCAGACCACCATCCGCCTGGTGGGAAACCTGCTGGGGATCATCTTCGGGGTGGCGGGGGTGCTGAACCTCATCAACACCCTGGTGACCACCATCCTCATCCGCCGCCACGAGTTTGCCACCATGCAGAGCATCGGCATGACCCGCCGCCAGCTGCGGAGCATGCTGGTCCATGAGGGGCTCTTCTATGCCCTAGGCGGCTGCCTGCTGGGGCTGGTCTTCTCGGTGGTGCTGGCCTTCACCCTGGTCCAGGGGCTCACCAGTGCCATCTGGTACTTTACCTTCCACTTCACCCTGCTGCCTGCCCTGGTCGCCTGCGCGGTGCTTCTGGTGGTGGCAGCCCTGGTCCCTGTGTGGGCCCTACGACAGTTCCACCGGGGCAGCATTGTCGAGCAGCTTCGGATCGCCGAATGAGAAAAGGAGGAACCCAACCATGACAAACGACATCATCCTGCAGGCCAAGGGCCTGAAAAAATACTACGGCAAGGGGGAGACCATGGTCCGCGCCCTGGACGGGGTGGACCTGGCCATCCAGCGGGGCAAGTTCACCGCCATCATCGGCACCTCCGGCAGCGGCAAGTCTACCCTCCTGAACATGCTGGGTGGGCTGGACACCCCCACCGAGGGGAGCATCCAGGTGGGCGGCACCGACCTGACCCAGCTTACCGGGGAGCAGGCCACCATCTTCCGCCGGAAGAAGATCGGCTTCGTCTTCCAGAACTACAACCTCATCCCTGTCCTCACGGTGTGGGAGAACATCGTCTTCCCCCTCACCCTGGACGGGCAGAAGCCCGACCGGGCCTTCATCATGGAGGTCGTCTGCCTCCTGGGCCTGGAGCGCAAGCTGGACAGCCTGCCGGGGAACCTCTCCGGCGGCCAGCAGCAGCGGGTGGCCATCGCCCGGGCCTTGGCTTCCAAACCCGCCATCCTACTGGCCGATGAGCCCACCGGCAACCTGGACTCCAAGACCAGCGAGGACGTCATCGCCCTGCTGAAAACCACCAGCCAGACCTTCCACCAGACCATCGTGATGATCACCCACAACCCCGAGATCGCCCAATTGGCCGACCGGGTGGTGCGCATCGAGGACGGAAAGATTTTGGCCTCGTAACCAAAACCAAAACCAGGAAAAAACGCGGCAGGGCGCTACGTCCTGCCGCGTTTTGAGTCGGCAGATACGACAACAGGGAGCCAGCGTTTACGCTGGCTCCCTGTGCGCGATTGGGAGGCTGTCCGGCAAAGACGGTCTGTTATGCTCCGCCGGCCCTCACTGGGCCTGGACGGAAAACTTCTGCTTGACGGCGGTCACCTTGGCCTGCTCCACCTGCTGGGTGGGGTACCAGCCCTTGTCTGCCATCTGGTCATAGAGGGCGTCCTGCATGGCCAGGGAGTCGTTCAGCGCGGTGCTGAAGGCCTGGTGGACGCTGCTGGTGGCGGACTCCATGGTCCCATGGAGGAAGAGGTCACAGGCCCCCTTCTCCAGCAGCAACATGGTTTCCATGAAACTTCTGTCGTTCATTCTGGCGCCCCTCCCTTACAGCAGGCCGAAAAACCGCTGAAAAATCTGTTGATGCTTCTTTGCCATCTGCTCTACGCACTGTCTCAGCTCCGGGTCCTGGAGCTGCCGGGCGGTTTCCCGGCACTGGCTTTGGAAGTGTTTCTCGTGGCCCAGCACGTCTTCCACGTACAGCAGTTCCTTGTTGGTCATGGCAGATCACCTCTTCCGTTGGAGTTACCCTTTGGGTACATGGGTAGTCTGCCAAAAACAGGGAGACCTATACCTGCTAGGGAGAAAAAGTTAGGCAGTGGGGCACACCTTGCCCGGGTTCAGGATGCCCTTGGGGTCAAAGACCTGCTTGATGCCCTGCATCAGGGCCAGGTTGGTGGGGCCCACCGCCTGGGCCAGGTACTTCACCTTCCCCCGGCCGATGCCGTGCTCTCCGGAGATCTGCCCGCCCAGCTCCATGGTTTTGGCGTAGAGCTGGGACATGAAGTCGTCCACCTGCCGGAGGAATTCCTCCCGCTCCATGTCGTTGGAGCAGGTGTAGATGTGCAGGTTCCCGTCTCCAGCGTGGCCGAAGTATTGCAGGCGGAAGTCGTACCCCTGGGCCAGCTGGTCGGCAAAGAGGACGTAGTCGGGGATCTTGGTCACCGGCACCACCACGTCACATTCGTCCAGCAGGTCGGTCTGCTCCTCAATGCCGTCCAGGAAGGAGGACCGGGCGGCCCAGGCCTCCTTGAGCTTGGGGGGCGTGTCCGCCACCAGCACGTCTAGGGCGCCTGCCTCCAGCAGGAGCTCCGCTGCGGTTTCGATCACCGGTTCCAAGGCGGCCTCCGAGTCCCCGTCAAAGGTGATGAGCAGGTAGGCCCCTACCTGGGTGCCCTCTACCACCCGGGGAAAGACCTGCTTTTCCAGGTAGGCCTCGGAGGTGATGAGGATCTCCTTCTCAAAAAACTCGATGGCCTGGGGGTTCAAACCACTCTGACGGAGTTTGGGCACCGTGGAGATGCAGTCGGCCAGGTTTTCAAAAGGGACCACCAGGCTGACAATGGCCGCCGGAGCGGGGATGAGCTTCAAGGTGAGCTCCGTGATGACCCCCAAGGTCCCCTCGGACCCGATCATCAGCTGGAGCAGGTTGTACCCCGAACTGGTCTTGGACACAGAGGAGCCAAACCGGGTGACCTCTCCGGTGGGCAGGACCACGGTCATGGCCTTCACATAGTCCCGGGTGGCCCCGTACTTTACCCCCCGCATGCCGCTGGCGTTGGTGGAGACATTTCCCCCCAGGGTGGCCAGTTTCTCTCCCGGGTCGGGGGGATAGAGGCAGCCGTGGGACAGGGCGTCCTCCGCCAACTGCTGGAGCAGAACCCCGGGCTGGACGGTGACGGTGAAGTTCTCCAGGTCATAGTCCAGGATGCGGTTCATCCGGGTGGTGACCAGCACCACCCCGCCGTACAGAGGGACGCAGCCCCCCACCAGGCCCGTGCCGGCGCCCCGGGTGGTGACGGGGATGTTGTGGTCATAGCACAGCTTCACCACGGCAGCGGCCTCCTCCGTGGAGAGGACTTCCACCGCCGCCTCCGGCATGTGGACGCCATAGATGGGCATTTCGTCCCGCCCGTAGTCGGGGTTTACGTCCTCGCCGGCGGTAACCCGGCCGGGGGCGATGGCCTCCAGTTGGGCAAGGATCTCTTGGGTGACAGGTTCATAGGGTGCCATAGTGGCAGACCTCCTTTGCGTATGAAAACGTCACGGCAGGGGTGTGCCCCGCCGGGAATGGTATCCGGTTGCATTCTCTCCTGGGAGAATGGCACCCAAGCATTTTGGCACAGAATGCAAATCCTGTCAATACGCTGAGAAAAAGAAGGGAACGCCGTGCGCCCGGTTATGCGTGTACGTCGTAAGCGGAGAGAAGCATCTCTGCCACCCCAGGTGCGTCGGGGTCGTGGGAACCCTTGCCGGTGTCCAGGGCGTGGAGCTGATCCATCTCCTCCGGGGTGAGGGCAAAGTCAAAAATCTCCAGGTTCTCCGCCATGTGCTGGGGGTTGGTGGACTTGGGCAGGACGATGCACCCCTCCTGTACCTCAAAGCGCAGGAGAATCTGCCCGGCTGTCTTGCGATACTTCTCCCCCAGAGCGGTGACCACCGGATGGGTGAGCAGGGCCGTGCTTCCGTGGCCCAGGGGGAAGTAGGCCTCCAGTTTGGTCTTCTCCTGGGCCATCACAGACCGCAGTTCCCGCTGCTGGAAAAAGGGGTTGAACTCCACCTGGTTGACGGCGGGCTGCACGGTGAACTGGGGGACGAAGGTGTTCCAGATTTTGGGGGTCATGTTACTCACGCCAATGGCGTGGAGTTTCCCGGTGGTTTTGGCCTCCTCCATGGCCTTCCAGGCGCCGGGGACGTCGCCGTAGGGCTGGTGAATCAGATAGAGGTCGATGTACCCCAGGCCCAGTTTGTCCAGGGAGGCCTGAATGCCTGCCTTGGCGGCCCCATAGCCGTGGTCCTGAAGCCAGAGTTTGCTGGTGACGAAAATCTCTTCCCGGGGGATGCCGCTCTCCCGCACGGCCTGGCCCACTTCACCCTCGTTGAAGTAGGCGGCGGCGGTGTCAATGTGGCGGTAACCGATCTCCAGGGCCTGCCGGACGGCCCGGTAGGTGGAGCCGTCGTTGGGGATCTGAAAGACCCCGAAGCCTACGGTAGGGATGACAGTGCCGTCGTTGAGTACCATGGTATTCATGTAAGAAGTCTCCTTTTCTGAGCGTGGTTCGATGGGATCAGTCGTGAATGCGGTATTGGTTCAAAAAGGTTACGGTGTCGATGTTCAAGTGGTCAATGATCTCTGTATGGCCAGTGTCCAAGGCTTCTATGGCGCTCAGATCTTCCTGGTCCAGGGTGAAGTCAAAAATGGCTAGATTCTCCGCCATCCGTGTCCGGTGGGCGGTCTTGGGAATTACCACCACCCCGCGTTGGGTGTTGAAGCGAAGGGCTACTTGGGCATTGGTTTTTCCGTGCTTTTTCCCGATGGCTTCCAAGGTGGGGTGGGTCCAGATGCCGTGCCCTCCCTCAGCCAGGGGGCCCCAGGCCATGGGAACCACGCCCAGGTCTTTCATAACCTGTAAGTCATAGCGCCGCTGATAAAAGGGGTGGCACTCGATCTGGTTTACCGCCGGGGGAATGGCAGCGTTGCAGCACAGGTCAGCCAACCGGTCGGGATAAAAGTTGGACACCCCGATGGTGCCTATGATTCCCTCCTGAACCAGAGCCTCCAGGGCCCGCCAGGCGCCGTAGTAGTCCCCCATCTGCTGGTGGAGAAGGACCATGTCGATATACTCCAGCCCCAGTTTCTCTAGGGAACGCAGAACGGCTTCCCGTGTTTTGATTTCTCCAAAATCCTGCACCCACACTTTGGTGGTGACAAAGACCTCGTCCCGGGGCAGGCCGCTGGTTCGAAGGGCACGGCCCACGGCTTCCTCATTGAAGTAGGACGCGGCGGTATCAATGAGCCGGTATCCCTCCTGAAGCGCCTCCAAAACCGCTTGCTGGCAGAGGGTCTGATCTGCAATCTGAAACACGCCGAACCCTTCCAAGGGGAGCGTTTTTCCGTTGTTTAATAGGATGGTTTCCACGGCAGTTCCTCCTTTGGCCTGGCGCTGCGGGGCAACGTAGGCCAGGCAATTTGGTGTTCTTGCCAGTATTGTACCTGGGATTTCCTTGACAGGGAATGACCAAACATGCTACGATGCATTTACCAAAAGGAAAAACGAAAAGGGGGCATTTCCATGTTCAGCCAGCCCTTTCTGGTGTTTCTCCAGGTGGCGGAAAGCGGCAGTTTTTCCAAGGCGGCGGCCCGGCTGTTGGTCACGCCGGCCTCTGTGATGAAACACATGAACACCTTGGAAGGCCGCCTGGGCCTCACTCTAGTCAGGCGGAGCAACCAGGGCATCGAACTGACTGCGGCAGGGCAGGTGCTCTACCAGGAGGGACGGAAACTCTTCCAAGCAGGGGAGACTGCCCTGGCCAAAGCCCGTGAGGCGGAACGGGCCCGGGGAATTTCCATTCGAGTGGGTTCCTCCTTCCTCAATCCCAGCCGGGTATTGACAGACCGATGGGCGCCCTTTCGGGAGGCGTATCCCCAGTATAAGTTTTCCATCGTCCCCTATGAGGATACCAAGGAGCAAATCCTCTCCGTCATTGCTTCCTTGGGGGAGCGGATTGATGTTCTGGTGGGGGCCTTCAACTCCAAATCCATGCAGGAAAATGCGGGCTATCTCCTGCTGGGCAGCCATCGCCTCTGCGTGGCCGTTCCCAAACCCCATCCCCTTGCCGCCAAGGAGGCGCTGACCTTGGAGGACCTCCACGGGGAGCACCTTGTGATGGTGAAACGGGGAGAGACAGAGCTGCTGGACCACTTCCGCGACCGCCTCCACCAAACCCATCCCCAGATTCACATTGAGGAGGCGGGTTACTATTACGATGTGGACACCTTCAACACCTGCGAGCAGCAGGGGAAGCTGCTGTTGACCCTGGATGCCTGGGCGGATATCCACCCCTCCCTCTGCACCCTGCCGGTGGCCTGGGGGTATCGGATCCCCTATGGCATTCTCTTCCCCAGGCATCCGTCGGAGAACGTTGGTGGGTTTCTCGCCCTTCTCCAGGAGAAGGGCCTGGCCTTTCCACCGGAGCCATAAAAACTGCAGCGCCGTCCCCTTTTGCAAGGGGACGGCGCTGTGATGGTTTCTGCGCTGTTATACGCGTTCGGATACCAGGTGGAACCCTGCGCGGGTGAGTTCCTCTTTGATCTGCTCAATCTGGGCCTTGTCCCGGGTTTCTAGGCCCAGCTTCAGGAAGCAGCTGTTGATGGCCATGTTGACGTCCCCCCGGTCGTGGTGCACCGAGACCACGTTTGCGCCGCACCGGGCGATGATCTCAGAGACCTCTTGCAGCTGGCCGGGTTTGTCTGCCAGGGCGATGGTGAGGGTGGTGTTTCGGCCGCTGGTCACCAGGCCCCGGGTGATGACCCGGCTGAGGATGTTCACGTCAATGTTTCCCCCGGAGACGATGCACACCACCTTTTTCCCCTGGATGGGGAGTTTGTGAAACAGCACCGCGGCCACGCTCACGGCTCCGGCCCCTTCGGCGATGACCTTTTGTTTTTCCAGCAAGGCCAGGATGGCGGTGGCAATCTCATCCTCCGTGACGGTGACGATACCGTCCACATACTCTGACACTAAGCGGTAGGTCAGGTCGCCAGGGTGCTTGACGGCGATGCCGTCGGCAAAGGTGTCCGCTTGGTCCAGGGTGATGGGGGCGCCTTCCTGCTGGCTGGCGATCATGCTGGCCGACCCGGCAGCTTGTACGCCGTAGACCTTTACCTTGGGGTTCAGGTGCTTGATGGCGTAGGCCACCCCGGAGATCAGCCCGCCGCCGCCAATGGGGACCACCACGGCATCGGGGCTTTCCAGCTGGTCCAGAATTTCCAGGCCGATGGTCCCCTGGCCGGCGATGACCTCATCGTCATCAAAGGGGTGGATAAAGGTAGCCCCAGTCTCCTCCTGGAGCTGGAGGGCGGTGGCGTAGGCGTCGTCGTAGGCCCCTTTCACCAGGCGGACCTCTGCCCCCAACTGTTTGGTGGCCTCCACCTTGCTGATGGGGGCCCCATCGGGCATGCAGATCAGGGATTTGATCCCGCTCTGGGTGGCGGCCATGGCCACACCCTGGGCGTGGTTTCCGGCGCTGCAGGCCAGGATGCCGTGCTGCTTCTCCTCCTCGGAGAGCTGGCTGATCTTATAGTAGGCGCCTCGGAGTTTGAAGCTGCCGGTTTCCTGCAGGTTCTCGGTTTTTAGGTAGAGCTCGCAGTGGTCGGACAGTTTGGTGGCTTTGATGAGGTCGGTTTTCCGGGCCACTTTTTTCAGAACGAAGGCGGCGTGGTAAATTTTATCCAGGGTAAGCATGGTGGTCTTCCTCTCTCTGGTTGTTGTCAGGCCCTAGTATAGACCAATTCTCCTTGGGACGCAAGGGTGGGAAGGGGGCCGAGGGCAGAAAGGGACAGGCTTCTGCGTTGCAAAAAATGGAAATTCATGATATAATACACAATAATAGTATGATTTTCTGCCGTTTTCGGAACGGCAGGCCGACAGAAAGGAGGTTGTGCTTTGCGGCATAATCAGCTACTCTTGGAAAAAATCAAGGAATCCTTGGCTTCGGTGCTGCCCATCACAGCCATTGTGCTGATCATCAGTATCACCGTTGCCCCCTTGACACCGGGCACCATGGTGCTGTTCCTCTTTGGCGCGGTGCTGTTGGTGGTGGGGATGGGGCTGTTCACCCTGGGCGTGGACATGTCCATGATCCCCATGGGGGACGGCATCGGCGTGCAGATCAGCAAAGCCCGCCGGGTGGTGATCCCGTTGGTGGTTTGCTTTGTGCTGGGCTTCGTGGTCACCATGGCCGAACCGGACCTGCAGGTGCTGGCCGAACAGTTGCCCTCGGTTCCCAACATGACCCTGATCTTGGTGGTGGCCGTTGGGGTGGGCTTCTTCCTGGTGGTGGCCCAGGTGCGTATGCTGCTGAACATCCCGCTGTCCTACATGCTGGTGTTCTTTTACCTTGTGGTCTTTGCACTCTCGTTTTTTGTGCCGGAGAGTTTTGTCCCGGCGGCTTTTGACTCTGGCGGCGTGACCACGGGCCCCATTACGGTGCCCTTTATCATGGCGTTGGGCATCGGCCTGGCGGCGGTACGAAGCGATAAAAACTCCAGCAACGACTCCTTCGGCCTGGTGGCATTGTGTTCCATTGGTCCGATCCTGTCGGTGATGATCCTTGGTATCGTCATGCCAGACATGGATGCAGCCTACACCGCTGTGACCATTCCGGAAATTGCCACCACCCAGGAGGCCGCGTCGCTGTTTGTCCACGAACTGCCGGATTACATTGGAGAAGTGGCGGTGGCATTGCTGCCCATCATCGCCATTTTCATCCTGTTCCAGCTGATCTTCCGGCGGTTTCAGCGGCACCAACTGCTGAAAATGGTGATCGGCATGGGCTACACCTACCTCGGCCTGGTGCTCTTCCTCACCGGGGTGAACGTAGGCTTTCTGCCGGCAGGTGCCACCATTGGCGGCGCCATCGCCTCCGGCGGCACGGCCTGGCTGCTGGTGCCGATTGGGGCTGTGGTGGGCTACTTCATTGTTCGCGCTGAGCCGGCAGTGCGGGTTCTGGCCCGCCAGGTGGAGGAGATCTCCAATGGCTCTATCACCCAAAAAGCCATCAACCGTGCCCTGTCCATCGGCATTGCCATTTCGGTGGGATTGGCCATGCTGCGCATCCTGACAGGAATCTCCATCCTCTGGTTCCTGATCCCCGGCTATGCGGTGGCATTGATCATGACATTCTTTGTGCCGCAGATTTTTACCGGCGTGGCCTTTGACTCCGGCGGGGTGGCCTCTGGACCGATGACCACCACCTTCCTGCTCCCACTGGCCATGGGGGCCTGCGAGGCAGTGGGCGGCAACGTGCTCACCGATGCCTTTGGCATTGTGGCCTTGGTGGCAATGACCCCCCTCTTTACCATTCAGCTGATGGGGCTTGTGGACAAGCTCAAATCCCGTGCATCCACCAAGGCGCTGCGCCAAGCCATCCACCAGGAGCTGGAGAGCCTGGAAGAGGGCGTAATTTACTGGGAGGAGTGAGAATATGGCACCATCTGTTGCACCAATGCAGCTCCTAGTCTCCATTGTGGAGCGGGGAAAAGGGCGGGAACTGCGGGAGCATTACCGCCAATTCGGACTGATCCATCATAACCAGGCAGCGGGACATGGCACTGCAGCCTCCCACTTACTGGATGCTTTGGGCTTTGGCACCAGCGAGCGGGACATCATCCTCACCCTAGGGCCCAAGGACACCATGCTCCAGCTGGTGTACCACTTAAAGGATGAGGACCGTTCCAAACTAGGAACGCCAGGCATTGCCTTTACACTGAACCTGTCGGGGATGAGCGCCATTTTGGCAGTGGCGCTGTCCCGTCTGGAGGAAATGAAACCGGAAAGGGGAGAGCAATTCATGGAACAGGGCAACCACCACAGCTTAATTCTGGCTACCGTCAACACAGGTTACACCGACGAGGTCATGGAGACGGCGCGGACCGCCGGCGCGCGGGGCGGAACGGTCATCCGGGCCCGTTGGACCGATGCGGAAGAAGTGGGGAAGTTCGCGGGCATCACCCTGCAGGAGGAGAAGGAAGTGCTGGCCATCGTAGCCACCAACCGAGAGCGCAACGCCATCCTGGAGGCCATCAATGCCAAGCACGGCTTGCGCACCGCCGCCCAAGCCATGGTGATCTCCCTGCCCATCGACCACACGGCCCGGCTGGATTGAAAGAGAATCCTGGGTCCAAAAGCAATGGAGCCCCCCTTGCACAACTTAGGCACAAGGGGGGCTCAGCATAGGGGGATCCTGAGAATAAAAAAGCAAGACACACTGTACAGTGTGTCTTGCTTTTTGGCGGAGAAGGAGGGATTCGAACCCTCGAGACCCTTTTGGGGCCTACACGATTTCCAATCGTGCGCGCTCGACCAAACTACGCGACTTCTCCGTGTTTGCTCTTGCCAATTTGGTTGCGGGAGACGCAACACTGGCTATTATAGCAGGTTTGCTGGGAATGTCAAGAGAAAAATGGAAAAAGGACGTAACTTTTTTATAGAAGACCGGCCCAGGGGAAACTGGGCCGGAAGGAGTGTCGGTTACAGATAAAAATTGTGGTCGCCGATGGTACAGACGTAGGTTCGGCTTTGATCCGCCCAAGAGACTATGCTGGTGACGTTGAAGTAAAGACAGTCTTCGGCTTCCCGCACGCCATCCAAACAGAGTTTGGCGGCGATGACGCTCTCCTCATCTGGAGTGCGATAGATGGTCCCGTTTTCCACCGGAGAGAACTGACCAGGGGCAAATATGACCTCCCGCACCGTATCGGGGAAGGATTCGTGGGCCACACGGTTGAGGATCACGGTTCCCACGGCGATTCGCCCGGCCATGGGCTGGTTGCCGGCTTCCGCATAAATGGCCCGGGAGAGCCAGTAGAGATCTTCCTCAGGATACGTTGGTGACGTGGGGAGGGAACCTGACCGCTGCATCCGGAGGGCGCCGGTTTCGGGTTCTTCCTCCAGGGAACATCCCAAACTTTCTGCCAAAGACTCTGTGGGGAGGAACAGGATGCCGTCCTTTTCCATGACCTGTGAGGGAACATAATAGTACTGGCCGTTCACAGAGAAGTATGGATTGCCAGCCACAGCATGGAACTGCAGCTCTGGGGAGGACGCAGTGAGGGTTCCTTCCTGCCATGTCTTGTCTGACTCGGGAAAGAGTGTGTCCAGAACTTGTCCGGCGGAAAGGTAGGTGGTTTCCTCTACCACCATGGTTTCCACCGCTTGGGTATCTATGGTTGGTTCCGTGGCAGAGAGGGATGCGTCTTGAGAATCCACGGAAGTAGAAGAGAGGGGGATCAGCACGAAACCGCCCTGTGAGGACGAGGTGCTGCCGCCTGAAGTTTGCGACGTGGCAATGGGAGAGGCAGTGAGGGAGGTTTGATTTTCTGTTGCGAATGAGTGAACGCAAAACAAGACCAAAGAAGCACAGAGAATCACGGCACTGGGCAAGTGGGTTTTCATAGTAAATCCACTCCTGTTCCAAAATGTCTTAATTTGTTACCGTATTGTAACACAATCGCAAAAGAAAAGCAAGAATGTTGTCGAAAATGGGGCCCCTAGTGCTAAAAGACGCTAGAAAACCACCAAACAGGGCGCGCCAACCACAACATCCTGT
>URCB01000030.1 GCA_900546255.1 uncultured Eubacteriales bacterium | reverse complement strand
TCTTTCCCCCGACTTTCTCCAAAGAAAGTCGGGCTCCCCCGCCGGAGTCGGCGGGGCCCCCGGGGCGCTGCGCCCCAAGGTAGGTATAGACAGCACCGCCCGTAGGGTACGTACCAGCCCCCCGCATCTCCGGGCCCAGGATAAAAAAGACGCGCCGGGATGCGGCGCGTCTTTGGGATGACTGCGATTAGTCGGTCACGTAGGGCAGCAGAGCGATCTGCCGGGCACGCTTGATGGCCTCGGTCAGCTGGCGCTGATGCATGGCGCAGGTGCCGGTGGTTCTGCGGGGCAGAATCTTGGACCGCTCCGAAAGGAACCGGCGCAGCTTGGCAGCGTCCTTGTAGTCGATGTGCTCGACCTTGTCGACGCAGAAAGTACACACCTTACGGCGCTTACGGCCGCGGGGCCGTTCTCTATCCATAGCCATGAGAGCAAACCTCCTTATATAGAGTAAGAATCAAAGTGGTCTGAGGGACCTCTCGAAGAGAGAGGCTCAGAAGGGCAGCTCGCCGTCGTCGTCGGTGAGGTCAGCGAACTGATCCACCATGGGGGCAGCGGAGTAGCCGCCGCCGGAGACGGGGGCGCTGCTGTCAGCCGGAGCGCCATAGCCCCCTCGGCTGGGCTGGGGGGCACCGTAGCCGCTGCCTTCGCTGTCCCGGCGGGAGTCGCCGAAGTAGACGTTGTCGGCCACCACTTCCGTGGCGTAGCGGCGGTTGCCGTCCCGGTCGGTGTAATCGCGGGTCTGGAGTTTCCCCTCCACGATGGCCAGCCGGCCCTTGGTGAGGAAGCGGGAGACGAACTCTGCCGTCTGCCGCCAGGCCACGATGTTGATGAAATCCGCCTTGCGCTCGCCGGTTTCCCGGTCCTTAAAGTCCCGGTCCACGGCCAAGCGGAAGGAAGCAACGGCGATGCCGTTCTGGGTGTGGCGGAGTTCCGGGTCGGCCACCAGCCGGCCCTGTAAAAAGATCTTGTTCAGCAAGCTGGGTTCCCCCTTACTCGTCCTTGCAGATGATCATGGAGCGCATGACCCCTTCGGTGATCTTCAGCACGCGGTCCAGCTCAGCGGGGAGCGCGGGGGCTGCGGTGAAGGTCATCAGGACGTAGTGGCCCTCGTTGAGATCGTTGATGGGATAGGCCAGACGGCGCTTGCCCCAATCGTCGATGGCGGCCACGGTACCCTGGGTCTCCACCAGCGCCTTGAACTTCTCGATCATGGCGGCGATGGCCTCCTCCCCCAGGGCGGGGTCCAGGATGTAGACCACTTCGTAGTTTGCATTTACCTTTGCCATAGTTTCTTGCACCTCCTTATGGACATTTGGCCGGCAGTCCCTGCTGCCGGCAAGGATATGCCTGCGGATAGACAGGCTATATTATTATACTGGAAATCCGGGGTTTGTCAAGGGGATTTGGCGGATTTTCGGGGTCAGGGCAGGGTGCACCGGTACAGCCCGTGGCGGTTGCAGTAGGCGTAGACCCACTTCATCCGGCGCAGCTTCAGCCGGGTTTCCGGGTTCCCTTCGGGGTAGAGCTTGATCAGCTGGACCCCTTCGTCGGACACCCCGGCCAGGAAGGAGATAAAATGCCCCTTTGTCATGGGGTGGTTCAGGGTGACGTAGACCTCGTCCTCCACCGGCTCCACGGTGATGGCATGGTCTTCGTCGGGGGCCTCGGGTTCCAGCGGGGGCAGGGTGAGGCCGCAGCAGCTGAGCACCGCCGCCCCGGTGCTGTGGATGATGTTGCCGCAGATGGGGCAGACGTACCACTTGGCCCGGAGCAGGTTGCCGGCGCGGTTGGCGTTGGTGACGCAGTCCCCGGAGAGCAGCTCCATGACGGAGATGTCCAGGGCCTGGGCCAGGGGCTCGATGAGGGTGATGTCGGGGTAGCCTTTGGCGGTCTCCCACTTGGAGACGGCTTTGTCGCTGACCTGGAGCCGGGCGGCCAGCTGGGCCTGGGTGAGGCCTTTCCCCTCCCGCAGCCCTTTGATGACGGTTCCTGTGACGTATGGATTCATGGTTTTCTCCTCCTTTTGCCCCCGTATCTTACCATGGGACGGGAAAAAAGGCCACCTACGGGGCGTAGAGTGGCGGGATAGGGGAGCACCTTTTGGGTGGGAAAATCCCTTGGCATATTCTTCTTCCAAAGGGGGAACACTTCCCCTGAGGTGATAGCCATGGATTTAAACCGTTTGACCAATGAGGCCTACAACGCCTATGTCAAGGCCAAGGCCAAACCCTCCCCCATGGGGAAAAACCTGGTGTGGGCCTTCCTGGTGGGGGGCGGGATCTGCCTGGTGGGCCAGGCCCTGCTGGACGGGTATGCCAGCCTCGGCCTGGACCTGACCCAGGCCAAGACGGCGGTGTCCATCACCCTGATCTTTGTCACCGCCCTGCTCACAGGCATCGGGGTGTTTGACCGCTTCGCCAAGCACGCCGGGGCGGGGACCCTGGTGCCCATCACCGGGTTTGCCAACGCGGTGGTGGCCCCGGCCATGGAGTTTAAGCAGGAGGGGATGATCACCGGCACCGCCGCCAAGCTTTTCACCGTGGCCGGCCCGGTGCTGGTCTACGGCATCTCCGCCAGCGTGGTGTATGGGGTGGTGCTGTATATCGCACAGCGGGTAGGGGGGTAGCGGCTGCCCTGCCAAGTGCCCCCAAGTTCATTCTAGTATAGCCCCCCTGGCAGAGCCAGGGGGATTATGCTTTTCAGCCGCAAGGGGGCCGTTACATCCGCTGCACCGCGTCGGTGGCCAGGGCCGACCGCTCGCACTCCTCGGCGGAGAGGGTGACCTGGAAGCACAGGGGGCTTCCCTTCATGGTCTCGGCGGCATAGCTCAGGCCGTTGGTGCGCTCGTCCAGGAGGGGGTTGTCGATCTGGTTGGGGTCCCCCAGGAGGATGATCTTGGTGCCCATCCCCGCCCGGGTGATGATGCCCTTGGCCTGCTTGGGGGTGAGGTTCTGGGCCTCGTCGATGATGAGGTAGGTTTTGGTCACCGACCGGCCCCGGATGAAGTTCAGCGCCTGGGCGCTAATCAGGTCCCGGGCGAAGAGCTCCTCGATCTTCCCCGACAGGCTTCGCTCGTCGGCGAAGCGCTCGTCCTCGTTCTGGTCCACCAGGAGCTCCAGGTTGTCGATCACCGGCCGGAGGAGGGGGGCGATCTTCTCCCCCTCGTCCCCGGGGAGAAAGCCGATGTCGTCGTCGAAGTGGACGTTGGGCCGGCTGATGAGGATGCGGCGGTAGGCCGGCGTCTCGGTTTCCAGCAGGGCGTGGAGGCCCACCGCCAGGGAGTAGAAGGTCTTGGCGGTGCCCGCCATGCCCTTGACGATGACCAGGGGGGCCTCCTCCGCCCCGGTCATCAGGGCCTCCTGGAGGAAGTACTGCCCCACGTTCCGGGGGGAGATGCCATAGGGCTTTTTCTTTTTATAGGCCAGGGGGACGATTTTCTTCCCGTCAAACCGGCCCAACTGGGTCTTCTTGCTGGACTGGTCGGCCCGGAGGATGACGAACTGGTTGCACACCAGGTCCACGGGTTTCCGCTCTCCCAGCTCATTGGTCTGGTACACATCCTCTGGGTCGATGGCCTTCTTGGGGAAGGCCTCAAACTTCTTTTCGGAGACGAACACCTGGCACCGGCCGGTGTACTGGTCGGCGCTCACCGGGGCCTGCTCGGAGGTGAAGTCCTCTGCCGGCAGCCCCAGGATCTGGGCCTTGATCCGCAGGAGGATGTTCTTGGTCACCAGCACCACCCGGCTTTGGCTGGCCCGGAGGGCCTGGCACACCTGCAGGATCCGCCGGTGGTTGGGGTAGCCGGGAAACTCTGTGGGGAGGGGGACGTCCACGCAGTTGGTCTCCACCCGCAGCCAGCCGCCGTTGGGCAGGGGCACGCCGGAGAGGAGATTGCCCTGGGCCCGGAGGGCCTCCAGCCGGCGGATGGCCTGGCGGGCGTTGGTGCCCTGCTCGCCCTCGGCGCCTTTCAGGGCGTCCAGCTCCTCCAGGACCGCGATGGGGAGGACGATCTGGTTGTCCTCAAAGGCCTCTAAGGCGTAAGGAGTCTGGAGGAGGACGCTGGTGTCCAGTACATAGGTTTTTTCCATGGTGGGATGCCTGCCTTTCCAAGATCAGAGGGGATGATGCTTCCACCCCCATTGTAAAAGACCCGGCAGCCCCCTTCCATCTGGTTTTGGTGAAATTTTGGGGAAATCCCTGTGTGGCTCCCCCGGCCCCTCAGACCACCATGCCCACGGCGCAGAGGGCCAGCACCGCCCCCATGGCGTAGTTGAAGGGCCGGTAGTGCTTGGTGAGGAAAGCCTGGAACAGCCCTCCCGCCGCGGCCCAGGTCATAAACCCGGCGGTGCCCATCACGGTCAGCAGCAGGGGCTGTACCACCATGGTGCTGCTGCCCCCGGCGGGAAAGACGTAGCCGGTGTAGATGGTGATGGCGTAAAAGATGATTTTTACGTTCACAAACTGCAGCAGGAACCCCTTCCAGAAGGAGGCCTTTCGGCTCTCCTCCCCGGCGGGTTTGCTCCGGGCCACGTGGACGGCCAGCCAGAGGATGTATCCCGCCCCCACGTACCGCAGGGCCTGGGAGAGGGTGGGGAGGAAGTGGTTGAGCTGGTAGCAGAACAGGGCGCACACCGCCATGACGCAGAAAAAACCTGCGATGATCCCCAGCAAGGTGTTTTTCCCCCGGGCCCAGCCGTTCTGGCTGACGGTGTGCAGGGCCAGCACGTTGTTGGGCCCCGGGGTGAAGCTGGTCACCAGGGCGTAGGGGAGATAGGATACAAAAATCGAAGATAGCACTTGCCAAACGCCTCCTTTTCTGGTAGTCTACTCCCAAAGAATCGTGAAATCAAATTGAAAGATTTGATAAAACAGTTCGATTTTATCGAATCAATGGAAGGGAGCGGGGCCTTATGGATCTCAAGTACCTGAACACCTTTCGGACCATTGTGGAGGAGGGCAGCTTCTCCCGGGCGGCGGAGCGCCTGAACTACACCCAGTCCACCATCACCTTTCAGATGGGGCAGCTGGAGGGGGAGCTCTCCGCCCAGCTGTTTGAAAAGGTGGGGCGGCGGATGGTCCTCAGCCAGGCAGGCCGGCGGCTGCTGCCCTATGTGGACCAGGTGCTGGACGCGGTGGACCAGATGCGTTTCTTCCAGGAGGACCTGACCCAGTGCCGGGGGGAGATCACCATCGGCGTGGCGGAGACCCTGCTGTGCTACCGCCTGCCCCCGGTGCTGAAGGCCTTTCACCGGCAGGCCCCGGGGGCGCGGCTCTTCCTCCGGTCCATGAACTGCTACGACATTCGGGACGGCCTGCTGGCCGGGGCACTGGACGTGGGGATCTTTTACCAGGACATTGGGGGGCTGGGGGACCAGCTGACCACCTACCCCCTGGGGCAGTGCCCTGTGGTCCTGGTGGCCGCCCCGGGGGTGAAGGCCCTCTGCCCGGATTTTACCGCCCCCGGCCAGCGCCTGCCGGTGCCTCTGCTGACCAATGAGCCCAACAGCATCTTCCGCCAGCAGTTTGAAGGCTACCTCCGGGAGAAGGACATCCGGATGGACCACATCATCCAGCTGGGCAGCATCCCCACCATCCAGCGCCTGGTGGAAAATGAGGTGGGGGTGACCTTCCTGCCCCGGTTCACCGTGGAGGAGGCGCTGGCCGACGGCCGACTGGTGCAGCTTCCCGTGGACATGGCGGCCCCCACCCTCTCCCCGGTGTGCGCCCACCACAAGGGGAAGTGGGTCAGTCCCCTGCTCCAATGCTTTTTGGACCTGGTGACCCAGACTCCGCTGCTGTGAAAAGACCATCCCCCGGGACACTCGTCCCGGGGGATGGTCTTTTCATGGGGAATCTCATTTGAACTTCACAGCGGTGCCGTAGGCGATGACCTCTGCGGCCCCCTGCATGACGGTGGAGGAGGCGTACCGGATGTTCACCACCCCGTCTGCTCCCAGGGCTTCGGCCTCGCCCACCATGCGTTTGGTGGCCAAAGCCCGGGCCTCGTTCATCATGTCGGTGTAGGCCTTCAGCTCACCGCCCACCAGGGTTTTGAAGCTCTGGGTGATGTCCCGGCCGATGTTTTTGGATTGGATGGTACTGCCCTGGACCAGGCCGAGGGTCTCCAGCTCCTTGCCGGAGATGTAATCAGTATTGACTAAGATCATCTTCTTCTCCTCCATTGATTTCACGAATTCTTGACCGAGCCGCCCCGATCAGGAACAGGGCAGCGGCCAGCAGCAGGGCGGCCAGGATCCAAAAGAGGGGGTGCCCCCCAAAGGTGTGCCAGGCCCATGCCACCCCGGCGCCCTGGAGCGCCAAGGGGACCAGCACAACCAGCACAGAGAGCCATACGCCCACTTTTTTTCCACGGTGAGAGGCCATGGTGCGCCCTCCTTTCCCATTACTCGATGTCCAGTTCCGGCGGGACGTCAATCTCGTCGGAGACGTATTTCCCATTCTTCTTCCGTTGGCGGACGCATTCGGTGAGCAGATACTCAATCTGCCCGTTCACCGAGCGGAAGTCATCCTCCGCCCAGGCCGCGATGGCGGCGTACAGCTTGGCGGAGAGGCGAAGGGGAATCTGCTTTTTCGCGTCCTTTTTACTCTCAGCCATGGCGGCACCTCCCGGGGATCAGTAGAGGCTGCCGGTGTTCACCACAGGCTGGGCTTCGTGGTTGCCACAGAGGACCACCAGAAGGTTGGAGACCATGGCGGCCTTCCGCTCCTCATCCAGTTCTACCACACCGCTCTGGTTGAGCCGTTCCAGGGCCATCTCCACGGTGCCCACAGCCCCTTCCACGATCATCTTCCGGGCGTCGATGATGGCGGAGGCCTGCTGCCGCTGGAGCATGGCTGCGGCGATCTCCGAGGCATAGGCCAGGTGGGTGATGCGGACCTGGAGGATCTCTAAACCGGCCTCCTGGACCTTGGACTGGAGCTCTTCCCGGATCCGGGCGGCCACCACTTCGCTGGAGCCGCGGAGGCTCTCCTCGTCGGGGTGGACGTCTCCGGTGGCCTCCGCCCCCGGGGCGATGTCGTAGGGGTAGAGGCGGACGATGTTCCGCAGGGCACCGTCGCACTGAAGGGAGAGGAACTCCTTGTAGTTGTCCACGTCGAAAACCGCCTTCACCGTGTCCACCACCCGCCAGGTGACGGCGATGCCGATCTCCACGGGGTTGCCCAGGCAGTCGTTGATCTTCTGCCGGGCGTTGCTCAGGGTCATGATTTTCAGGGAGACCTTTTTGCTCGCTGCCTCCTTGGGCTGGCCCGTGGAAGACCCTGCCAGGGCGGCCAGGAGACCGCCGCTGCCCTTGGCGGACTCAATGTCCGGGCTCTGGTTCATCTGGGTTTTGGCGGCGGGGTTCACGGCCACGCAGAAGGGGTTGACGTAGTAGAACCCCTCCCCCTTCAGGGTGCCCACATACTTGCCGAAGAGGGTGAGCACCAGGGCCTCCTGAGGGGCCAGCACCTTCAGCCCCAGAAAGAAGATCCAGCCCAGGCAGAGGTAGACGATGCACACCACCATGGGGGCCACCATGGCTTCCATGGCGAAGAGGATGGTGCCGATCACCGCCAGGACATACAGGACCAGGGTCAGCAGAAGCACGAGCATGCCGTGTTTCTTGTTGGTAAGGATGGTTTCTGTCATAGGAATCTCCTCCTAACGTTCTATTTGATATCAAAATAATATCATATAGAATCGGAGGCGTCAAGGGGAAACTGGCGTATTTTTAGGGGCAGCCCACCGGAAGGAACAGGAAACAGCCCACCAAGGACAACACCAGCGCCGTCCCGGAAGGAACCCACGGCACGAAGGCAAACAGGGTGGTGCACAGCGAAAGGAAGAACGAGGGGAGAGACGACGGCATAACAGCACTCCTTCCAGGAAATAATTGATATCCAAATGGATATCACCAGCCCATGATAGCATTGGTTGGGATTACTGTCAAGATATCCAAATGGATATCAATGGAGGGGAGCCATGGGATATTACCGACGGATCCGCGACCTGCGGGAGGACCACGACCTGACCCAGCGGCAGCTGGCTGCCAAGCTGGGTATGACCCAAACCCAATACTTCCGTTATGAGCAGGGGTACCGGGACGTCCCCAGTGACATTTTGATTGCCCTGGCCGACCTCTACCAGACCTCCACCGACTATATTCTGGGGCGCACCGACGACCCCCGGTTTTTCGGCGGAAGCCGCCGGTAGGGAAAATGGCGACGGACGAAAGTTTCCTTGCCAAGGATGGAAGGATATGGTATACTACAAAAGGAGTAAAATCGAAGGTTAAGGGGATAGCTACCTTGAAAACAGCCATTGTGACGGACACCAACAGCAGCATTACCCCTCAAGAGGCCAAAGAGATGGGCATTTACCTCATTCCCATGCCCTTTTTTATCGATGGCGAAACCTATCTGGAGGGGGAAACCTGTACCCATGAGACCTTTTTCCACCTGCTGAAAGCGGGGGCAAAGGTGAGCACTTCCCAGCCGTCTCCCGAGACGATCACCTCTCTATGGGACCGGCTGCTGCAGACCTATGACCGGGTGCTGCATTTTCCCATGTCCTCCGGCCTCAGCGGTTCCTGCGAAACCGCCAAGGCCCTGGCCCAGGACTACGACGGCCGGGTGCTGGTGGTGGATGACCATCGGATCACCCTCACCCTGGCCCGGTCCATCCGCAACGCCGTGTCCCTGCTGGACCAGGGGAAGACCGCCGAGGAGGTCAAAGCCATCTTGGAGGGGGAGCGGGACGCCTCCAGCATCTACGTGGCGGTGAGCACCTTGGAGTACCTGCGGAAAAGCGGCCGGGTTACCGCCGCTGGGGCCGCCATGGCCACCATCCTCCATATTAAGCCGGTCCTCCAGATCCAGGGGGGGAAGCTGGACGCCTATCGAAAGGTGCGGGGAATGCTCCACGCCAAGAAAACCATGATCGCGGCCCTCCGCCACGATTTGGCCACCCGCTTTTCCGGGATGCGAATGGCGGTTTACTCCGGCTACTCCGGCAGTGACCGTACCGTAGGCGACACTTGGCACGACGAGGTCCAGGCGGCCTTTCCAGAGTACAAGGTGCCCCCCTCTGTCTCCCTGCCTCTGAGCATCTGCTGCCACACCGGCGAGGGTGCGGTGGGCCTGGGCTGCGCAAAGGTGTGGTAACCGAAGGCCGAAAACATCGGATAGAGAAGGGAAAGGAACGTGTTTTTCCAACACGTTCCTTTTTTTCATGGGGAAGGGGTTTCATGAAAACTTAAGAAATTCTCTAGCCTTTCTTTATTTTTCCTCTCTATAATAAGTCGCATAGAAGAGGAGGCAGGGCCCATGCATCAACGACGCAAGTTAACCCTCTGTCTGGTGGCCGGGGTGCTGGTTTTGGCAGTGTCCGCCGCGGCGGCCTTTGGCAGTGTCAATGGATATGACCGCTATAAGCAGGCCGTCAAGCAGCTGCTGACCCAAGAGGAAAACCTCACCCTCCAGGCGCAGGTCAACCTGGCGATGGACGGGGCGGAAGTCTTTGCCTGGCAGGGCACCTACGCCAAGGACGGGGCGGACAGTGCCAGAACCAGCTGTACCCACTCCGGGGAGGGGGAGGCCTACCGGGAGTTTTCCACCGTGCGGGATGGGATGCGCACCCAGTTTGTGGAGGACAGCCGCCTCTATACCCAAACCCCTGCGGTGCAGACCGGTTGGGCCGACTCCCTGCTGGGCATCCAAGCCGACGACGAGATGACCCAGCGCATGGTGGACTTTGCCGAAATGGCCCTAGACCTTACGGTGGGGGGCCTGAAGAACAATGTGGTCCAGCTGGCCCAGGAAGCGGGGCAAACTTGTTACCAGATCAATGTGTCCCAGATTCAGTTCCCCAGTCTGTTTAACGCGGGCCTGTCCGTCCTGGCCTACCATATGATGGGGCAACCAGACCCAAGCTATTTGGAGTATGAGGACTACTATGGCCTCTTCTTTGCCCAGTACCAGGCCGCCACTGGGGTGGCGGTTCCCCAGGACGTGCAGGAACGCTATGCCCACGGGGACATTACCACCGCTTGGTATGAGGCCAACCAGGACCTGCTGACCGGTTTGGACACCTTTGCCAGCACCTGGTCTGCCCAGTATGACCAGTGGAAGGACACGCACCGAGGGGTCCTCTATGTGGCGGCAGACGGTGCTGCCCAAACGTACAACACGGTGGCAGAGTTCCTGGCCGCCCACCCGGAACGGAAGTTCTCCTACCTGGAATACTACCTGGCGGGGGATGTGGCAGTGGATACGGTGGCCAACCTCTTTTCCCTGGACCAGGACGGCCGCTTGACCGGCAGCCAGGTGGAGGTTACCCTTACCAGCACCGATGAGGCGGGAACCCGCCACACCTTCCAGGCTTCTCTGGATCTGACCTTTGACCAATACGGGACCACTTCTGTCCCTCCCCTGGATGTGGGGGGACGGGAGCTGCGGACCTGATTCCCATTCTCTCTCTCGGCTTGTGCTGCGCAAGCCGCACCGTTCCCCCGGGCTGCTCCTGTCCCCGGGGGAACGGTGTTTTTCTCCGCAGCGGGGAACCCCCGGGGGAGGATTTCCCGCTTTTTTAATGAAATTTTAATGGATTCCCTATTCTTTTTTCAGAGATCTACGGTATAATAGCAACCAGTAAAGAAACCGGTTCGTTCCGGTTCTCCATGGAAAAGGAAAAGAAAGCTCCACGCAAGCTGCATTGTTTTTGAAAAGGAGGAACTATGATGAGAAAACGCAATCGACTGCTGGTCTGCCTGGCAGCCGGGGTGCTGATCCTGGCGGTGTCTGCCACAGCGGCCTTTGGCAGTGTCAACGGTTACACCAAGTATAAGGAGGCGCTGAAGTCCCTGGCGCTGGAGACGGACAATTTCACGGCCACGGGCACCATGCAGGTCAACTATGATGGGAAAGAGATCGCCAGCCTCCAGCAGGATTTTGCCATGGAGGGGCAGAACGTCTATTCCCATTCCGTTTCCAAGGACGCCTCCGGCCAGATGGAGACGTATGACACCCTGCTGGACGGGGTGCGCACGGAGTTCAATATGAACGACAAGTACTATTACCAGGTGGATTATGGAACCAACCAGGACACAACCCTGGCCTCCAACCTGCTGGGCATCGACACCGACGATGAGATGGCCAACCGCATGGTGAACTTTGTGGAGATCGCCGCCGACACGGTGGTGGGCGAGCTGAAGAACAACTTCGTCCAGGTGGGCAAGGAGAATGGGGTCACCCAGTATCAGATTGAGATCGCCCAGAACCAGGTGCCCTCCCTGGTGAACGCCGGGCTCTCCCTCTTTGCCTACAGTGTGGACGCTTCCAACCGGGAGAACTACACGGTGAACTTTGCCGATTACTCCGCCACGGTCATCCACAACTACGAGTCTACCACCGGCGAGACCCTGCCGGAGGAGTTTAAGGACGGCTATAGCAACGGCTATGACGACGCTTGGTATGAGACCTACGGCGACCTGCTGGACAAGGTGGAGGAGGTCAACGCCACCAACTGGGAGGATAAGTACTACAACGTCCTGAACGAGCAGGGCGGCGGTATCGTCTATGTGAACACGGACGGCTCCTACGACTACTATGCCGACTATGACGCCTTCGCGGCAGCCCACCCCGAAGCGGTGGGAGACAGCCTGGAGTCCTACGTGGGCCAGGACCTGAACCTGGAGAAGGTGCTGTGCACCTTCGGCGTGGACGACCAGGGCCGCCTCACCGACAACCACATTGAGGTGACCTTCCAGACCACCGAAAAGGACGGCAGCAGCCACACCCTGGTGCTCACCGGGGATGTGACCCTCACCAACTACGGCACCACCACCATCCAGCCCCTGGATGTGGGGGACCGGACCCTGATCACCTACTAACCAGACCCCTCACATGATGCGGCGGGAGCACCCCGGAGGCCTGTGGCCTTCGGGGTCCTGCCGCCCTTCGCGGGTCTTTGGGACCCCTGTGGAAAGGAGTACAACCCTTGGACACTGTACTGACCTTGGATCATTTCTCCAAGATTTACCCCAACGGCCGGGGTGCCCGGAACATCACCTTCTCCGTGGAACGGGGGCAGGTGGTGGGGCTGCTGGGCCCCAACGGTTCGGGGAAGACCACCATCATGAAGTCCATCACCGGCCTGGCCCAGCCCTCGGAGGGGACCATCACCGTCTTCGGCGCCAATGTGGCCCACCGGGAGCAGGCCTTGGCCAAGGTGGGCTCCCTCATTGAACAGCCGGCGCTGTATGAACATCTCACGGCCCAGGACCACCTGCGCATGGCCGCCCGGTACTACCGGGACGTGGACCAGGCCAGGATGGACCGGGTGCTGGAGATCGTGGGCCTGGCCCCCTACAAAAAGGAGCGCTGCGGCAAGTTCTCCCTGGGCATGAAGCAGCGGATGGGCCTGGCTCTGGCCCTCCTCTCCCAGCCGGAACTGATGATTTTGGACGAGCCAACCAACGGCCTGGACATTGAGGCCACCGTGGAGGTCCGGGAGATCATCCTCCGCCTGGCCAAGGAGAAGGGGGTCACCTTCCTGGTGGCCAGCCACCTGGCCTCAGAGATTGAGAAAATGTGCGACAAAGTGCTGGTGCTCCACGAGGGGGAGATGCTCTCCTTCGACACCAAGGAGGAGGCCCTGCGCCTGCACCCCTCCCTGGAGGACTATTTTTTGGCCAAGGTGCGGGACAAGAAGGGCACCGTCATCCTGTGAGCCCGGGGCAGGGCCCTGGGACAGGCCGGTGTTTGGCTGAGCGTGGTAAGGAGGATGTGGATGGAAACGTTTTTGTCCAGTTTAAGCAATGAGCTGTTCAAGCTCCGCAGACGGAAGAAGTACCTGGTGTTTCTCATTCTGGGGTGCGCCATCTGCGTGATCAGCGCCCTGCGGGTGCTTTTGGTCAACTATCTCACCGATGGAAGTGTGGATCCCGCGGCGGTGCTGGGGGGGCTCATGTCCTCCAACCTCACCTTTATCCTGCTGATCTTCCTCCCCCTCATGGCGGTGATGGCGGCCAGCGACCTGTTTGTGGCGGAGCAGGCGGACCACACCATCCGTTTTTCCCTCATGCGCCCGGTGGGAAAGGGGAAGCTCTTCTTCTCCAAGGCCCTGGCGGTGTTTGTGCTGTGCGCCTTTGACCTGGCGGTGATGTACCTGGTGACCACCCTGGCCCAGGTGGGCCTGGGCGGGGGCACCGAAGGGGTGCTCACCAGTCTGGGGGCCTGCCTGCTGGACCTGATTCCCCTGGCGGTGCTCATCCTGTTCTTCTGCCTGGTCAACCAGGTTGGCCGGGGGTCGGGGCTCACGGTGCTGCTGTGCGTGGTGTGTTACATCGGTCTGCTGGTGTTGGGGACCTACCTCCCCGCGGTGGGGGGGCTGGTGTTCACCGGGTATCTCCGGTGGCACAACCTGTGGATCGGCATCACCCTCCCCTTCTTCTCCCTGCTGCCCCGGATTGGGCTGCTGGCGGGGTACGGGCTGGTGTTCGGCTGCGGCGGGTACTGGCTCTTTGACCGGAAAGAGGCCTGAGTAACCTCGTACATTGCAGAGAAAGGGGGCGGGCGACATGCCCAAGAAGACCACATTGCGCCAGCAGTTTCTCCGGGCCGGTCTGCTGATGCTGGTGCTGTCGCTGGTGTTGGGCCTGGGGGTCATCATCGCGGTGATGGTGGTGTTCTGCCAAAGAGTTCCCGACGGGGAGAAATTTTTGGCGGAGAGCCTGGCCTTCCTCTTTGGGAAGGAGACCATGGGCCCCAGCGGCATGGTGCCCTACCTGGTGCTGGCCGGGGTGGTGCTCTGCCTGCTGGTGGCGGGGGTGTGCATCCTGGTGACCCACCGGCTCACCGGGCGGATCACCGCCACCCTGAAAACCCTCCGCCGGGCGGCAGACAACCTGCGGGACGGGGAGCTGGACTTTCAAATCCTCTCCTGCGAGCTGCGGGAGCTGGATGAGCTCAGCCAGTCCCTGGAGAGCGTCCGCCAGCGCCTGAAGGCCACCGCCGTGGCGGAGGCCGGCGCCCAGGAGGAGCGGGGGCTGCTGATGGCCAACCTCTCCCACGACCTGCGCACCCCCATTACCGCCATCAAGGGGTATGTGGAGGGGATCCAGGACGGCATTGCTAACACCCCGGAAAAGCAGCGCCACTACCTGGACATCATCTATAACAAGTCCCTGGTGATGGAAAAGTTGGTGCGGAACATGTCCGACTTTTCCGAGTACGAGCTGGGGCGGATGCAATACCATTTTGAGTACGTGGACATGGGCCCCTTCCTCCGGGATCTGGGGGAGGAGTACCAGGAGGATGCCCGGCAGAACGGCATGACCTTCTCCAGCCAGATCCCCCAGGGGCGGTACATCGTCACTGCCGACCGGGGAAAGCTGAAGCGGGTGCTGGACAACCTTATCTCCAACGCAGTGAAGTATGGCCGCCCCGGCGGCGCCATTGCCCTGTCTGCGGAGGAGTATGAAAAGGGCCTGGTGATCCAGGTTTCCGACAACGGGAAGGGCATCAGCCCCCAGGCCCTGAGCCATGTGTTTGACAGTTTCTTCCGGGCGGACACCGCCCGCACCAGTTCCGTGCCCGGCAGCGGCCTGGGGCTGGCCATCTGCCGGAGCATTGTGGAAAGCCACCACGGAAAAATCTGGCTCACCAGCGAGGAGGGAGAGGGGACCCGGGCCTTTCTGTACCTCCCCCTACAGAAGGAGGAAGGGGTGTTACGATGAAGATTTTAATCATTGAGGACGACCAGAGCGTGGCCGAGCTGGAGCGGGACTACCTGGAGATCAACGGCGGCTTCCAGTGCGACCTGCACACCGACGGGACCCAGGGCCTCCAGGCGGCCCTCACCGAGGACTATGCCCTGGTGATTGTGGATGTGATGCTCCCGGGCCTCAGCGGCTTTGAGATCTGCCGCCGCCTCCGGGAGGAGAAGGACACCCCCGTCATCATCATCTCCGCCCTGGCTGACGACATTGACAAGGTCCGGGGCCTGGGCCTGGGGGCGGATGACTACATGACCAAGCCCTTCTCCCCCAGCGAGCTGGTGGCCCGGGTGAAGGGCCACATCCAGCGGTACCAGCGCCTGGTGGGCAGCCGGGAAAAGCCCCGGCCGGAGATTTTGAAGGTCCGGGGCCTGGAGATCGACCGGGAGAGCCGGCGGGTGTGGGTCAACGGCAAGGAGGTCAACATGACCAGCAAGGAGTACGACCTCCTCCTCTTCCTGGCCGAGCACCCGGACACGGTCTTTTCCAAGGACCGGCTCTTTGACCACGTGTGGGGGATGGATGCCTATGGGGATGTGTCCACCATCACCGTCCACATCAAGCACATCCGGGATAAAATTGAGCTCAACCCCGACCGCACCCAGTACATCAAAACCGTCTGGGGCGTGGGCTACCGCTTTCGGGGATAAGCGCGGAGCCCCCTGCCGCGGAAAACATCGAGATGCTGAGACCACCGTTTGGCTCCTGGCCAGGCGGTGGTCTCTTTTGGAAACGGAGAAAAACACAGCGCCCCCAGGCCCAATGGGCCTGGGGGCGTGGTTGATCCCGGGGCAAAGACAGGGGGAGAGGGTGGAAAGGAAGGATATCAAGACAGAAAAGAGGGTGCCCTGTCCCAGCGGCGGGGGTGTCCGAAAAAGGTTTCCGGAGGAGGATACACTCCTTTGTGTTGAAATAATACCTCAAATCGGCTGCAAAATCAAGAGGGAAATACAGAAAATATCGAAAAAGAACGGGGAAAAATGAATGAGAGGAAAAAAACTTTGCAGAATTGCTGGGCCGTCAGGAAACGCAAGGTCCCTTTGCCGCCGGGGGCGGCAGGGGAGAAGCCGGGGCCCTGGCCGGTGACGGCGTCGGCCAGGGCCTTCCTTCTTCCCCCGGCATACAGGACAGGAAACCCACCTTGGACTCCGAGCCAAGGTGGGTTTCCCCGACAAAGGGACAGAAAAGGGTGTAAAAAAGAGGAAAGGGAGGAAACGGGGGCCTCAGCCCCCGGCAGGGTGGCAGCAGACCTGCACCCGGGGCGGCACAGCGGCCCGCTGGCTGATGTGCAGCAGCAGGTACTGGTGCTGGGGAGAGAGCTCCGCCAGCGGCTCCTCCCGCCCCTGGTAGACCAGGGAGAAGGAGAGGTCCACGCCCTTTGCTGCGGCCAGAGTCTGCAGGGCGTGGAGGAAGGCGGCGCCTTTCCGGGTGAGGGAGACCCCCAGGTACTGCCGGACAAAACCGGGGTCTGCCAGTTCCGGGTGGATGCCGTCCACCAGAAGGTAGTCCGGGGTCTGGTATCCCACCGGGGAGAGGCAGCAGCCTAAGACGGCCTGTCCCGGGGCGCAGCCAGCGGCTTTCTGTTCCCCCGTTAGGAGGGCAAGAAGGCGGCTGGCGGAGGTGGTAAGGGCGGTTCTTGGGTTGGATGCGTTCATGGTATTCACCTCCGATAATGCAATGATACACCAATTGACTTGCAAAATCAAGAGGGAAATCCCCAGAATTATGGGAAAATATGAATTACGTGAAAAAGTTTCATGCAAAAAGAGGGCCGGCAAACGAGCCGGCCCTCTTGGCGGAAGTCTCAGAAGGTGCTGATGGGCAGGTCCGGGTCCTCCCCGGTCTTTTCCACCTGCTGGATTTGGACGTAGTAGGCGAAGGTGTCGCTGACTTGGATCTTCACCCGGTCCCCCACCTTGTGGCCCAGCAGGGCCTTGCCCACGGGGGACTCCTTGCTGATAAGCCCTTTCAGGGCGTCCTGCCGCAGGGTGGTCACCAGCTGGATGGTCTCCTGGGTGCCGTCGTCCTCCACCAGGAAGGTGACCTTGTCGAAGAGGGCGATCCCCTCCCCCTGGGAGGTCCCGTCGATGACCACCGCGGTTTTGATCATGTTTTGGAGGTAGCGGATGCGGCTGTCGTTGCGGTTCTTCTCCCGCTTGGCCGCCTTGTACTCAAAGTTTTCACTGAGGTCGCCGAAGGACCGGGCCACCTTTACCTCCTCAATGAGCTGGGGGCGGAGGACTTGGATCCGGTGCTGGAGCTCCTCTTTCATCTTGTCGATGTCCACTTGGGTCAGTTCGTCGTGCATAAACAGTCGCCTCTTTTGAAAAAATCGGGAAGTCAGAGAAATTTGGGGGGCAGGTCCGGGGCCCCCTCGGCGGCCAGCAGGGCGCGGATAGACTGCTTCCCCGCCAGCAGCATCAGCTTGGAAGTGCCGTGGGCCAGGAGTTTTCCCTCTGCGGTGGTTACTGTGGCCTCCGCCAGACAGATGGACCGGCCGGCCCGGATGACCCGGCCTTCCGCCACCAGCGTTCCCGCCCGGGCCATGCCCAGGTTGGTGACGGACAGGTCCAGGGAGGTGTACCCCTGGTCCTCCTCCATGTCGCAGTAGGCCGCCCAGTAGGCCGCCGTGTCAATGAGGGAGGAGTAGGCGCCCCCGTGAATGCTGCCGAAGGCGTTGCCGTGGCGGGCGTAGGAGAGGGGAAGGGTCAGCCGGCAGTAGCCTGGCTCCATGGCCTCAAAACGCATCCCCAGGAGGGAGAAGTAGGGCGCCTGGGTGAGCAGGTCCATGAGGGCTTGGGTGTGTTGGGGGTTGACGGTGCGGGCCATGGGACGGCCTCCTTTCTCACGAGTCCCTGCCAGTCCAGGGGATGCCAGGGGGATGCTATCCCATTCAGTATAGCACGCCCCGCCTGTGGGAACAAGGGAGGGACCAGATTTTCTCCCGCCCCTTGACAAGGAGAGAGGAATCTGCTATCCTCCATACATACCGAAAGAATGTAAAGGAGGAAGCCCATGGCCCGCAACAAGCACCCCGAGGTGACGGAGGAGCGGATCTTAGACGTGGCCCAGCAGCTCTTCCTGGAAAAGGGGTACGAGAATACCACCATCCAGGACATCGTGGACGGTCTGGGGGGCCTGACCAAGGGGGCGGTGTACCACCACTTCAAGTCCAAGGAGGAGATCATGGACGCGGTGGGGGACCGGATGTTCCTGGAAAATAACCCCTTCGAGGCCGTCCAGGGCCGCACCGACCTGAACGCCCTGGAAAAGCTCCGGGAGGCCATCCGCCTGAACCAGAGCGACCAGACACGCACCCGCTGGACGGTGCAGGCCATCCCCCTCACCTACAGCCCCCGGGTTCTGCTGGGGATGATCGAGGCCAACCGGCGCATCCTCACCCCCTACTACCAGGCGTTGCTGGAGGAGGGGAACCGGGACGGTTCCCTCCGCACCGACTATCCCCGGGAACTGGCGGAGCTCCTCCCCCTCCTCACCAGCCTGTGGCTGCTGCCCTCGGTGTTCCCCGCCACCAAGGGGGAGATGAAGCGAAAGTTCCAGTTTCTAGGGGAGATGCTGGCGGCGATGGGGGTCCCCCTCTTCGACGAGAGCATCCGGGAAGTGGTGGACCAGTTCTTCGACCAGATCCCGGAGGACCTTGCCCCCCAGACGCCAAAATAAGATTGCCGCAACGGCAATTTTATTTTCCCTTAATACATTCATTCGGTAGGTATGAAAAAGAAAAGGAGGTATCCCATGAAACCGATGTGGAACAACCGAAACCTGCGCCTGCTGGTCCTGGGCCAGGCCAGCTCCCTGGTGGGGAATTACACCTTGAAGTTTGCCCTGTTCATGTACATCCTGGAGGTGACGGGCTCTGCGGCCCTCTTTGCCACCTTCCTGTCGGTGGCCATGGTGCCCACGATTGTCCTGTCGCCCTTTGGGGGGATCCTGGCCGACCGGGGGGACCGGCGGAGGATCATGGTCACCCTGGACGCCTGCGCGGGGCTGGCGGTGCTGCTGGCCGCCCTGACCCTGCCTCTGGGCCACGCCCTGGGTGTCATCGGCGCCCTGCTGGTGGTGCTGTCCGTGTTGGGGGCCTTTGAGTCCCCCACCGTCCAGGCCTGCGTGCCCCAGATGCTGGAAGGGGAGGACCTGGTCCGGGGCAACGCGGTGGTGGCCCAGGTCCAGGCGGTGGCCTCTCTGGCGACGCCCTTTCTGGGCAGCGTGCTCTATGCCGCTGTGGGGCTGGTCCCGGTGCTCTGGGGGGCGGCGGGCTGCTTTTTGGTCACCGCCCTGCTGGAGTGCTTCCTCCAACTGCCCCCGCCGGCCCCGGTGGAGGGGCTGGGGGTTCGGGAAGTGCTGAAGCAGGACCTGGCGGCCAGCGGGCGGTTCCTCTGGCGGGAGGAGCCGGGGATGTTAAAGCTGCTCCTCCTGGCTGCCCTGGTGAGCTTCTTCCTGGCGGGGATCCTGGTGGTGGGGTTTCCCTTCCTGGTGCGCACTGTGCTGGGCCTCTCCGCCACCCACTACGGCGGGGCGGAGAGTGCCCTGGGGGTGGCGGCGGTGCTGGGGAGCCTCTGGGTGGGCCTGCTGGCCGGGAAGCTGCGGCCAGTCCATCTGGGGCGGGCCATTGGGGCCGTTGGCCTGTGCCTGCTCCCGGTGGGGCTGGCCTTCCTGCTGCCCCTGGGGACCTTGGGGCGGTATGGGGTGCTGGTGGCGGGGTTCTGCCTGTGCCAGTTTGGGTGCAGCTTCTTCTCCACCTATGCCATTGCCGCCATCCAGGGGCGGACCCCAGCGAGTCTCATGGGGAAGGTGATGTCCTGTGTGTACACCCTCTCCCTCTGCGCCCAGCCCCTGGGGCAGCTGGTGTACGGGGCCCTGTTTGACCGGTTTGCCGGCCAGGTGTTCTGGGTTCTCCTCCCCACGGCTTTGGTGGTGTGCGCCGTGGGTTTGGCCACCCGGGGCTTCTTCCAGCGGTGGGAAGGACAGACATCGGCAGAGAGATAAAAGCAAAATTTGTCCGCTAAAATGCAATATATAATTGACATAACGGAAAATATAGTGTATACTCTCCCTGTCAGAAGCCGGAGACGGCGGAGGAGGTGCCCGTGAAGAATAAGAAACTGAAACTGGCCCGGCTGGAGCGGGACATGAGCCAAGCCGACCTGGCCCAGGCGGTGGGGGTCACCCGCCAGACCATCGGCCTCATTGAGTCCGGCAACTATAACCCCACCCTCAAGCTCTGCGTGGCCATCTGCCAGGCCCTAGGCAAAACCTTAAACGACCTGTTTTGGGAGGAGGAGACAACATGAAACACACCATCGAAGACGAACGCACCCGCGGCCTGAAGCGCCAGGTCCGGGGGGAGGCCTACCTGCTCACCGCGGCCCTGCTGCTGGTGTCCCTGTTCTGGAAGACCTACGGCCTGGGGCTGCCGGTGACGGCCTGCCTCACGGAGCTGGTGGTCCTGCTGGTGGGGGTGGTCTACCTGGCGGTGCGGAGCACCTTGGTAAGCTACGAGTTTGTGGACCCCAGCAAGGCCGGCCGGCGGCTGCGGACCCTGGCGGTGGTGGCCATCAGCGCGGTGGTGGCGGTGGCCAACGCCGTCCGCAACTGGAATACCTACGGCGACCGGTACACCGGCCTGCTGGACGGCCACTTCCTGGCGGTGCCGGTGGTGACCTTCCTGGCCTGCGGGGTGCTGCTCTCCCTGGCCTTCTTCGCCCTGGGCCGGGCCAGCAGCGCCGGGCAAAAGCGGCTGGAACGGCAGATGGAGGACGAGGACGAGTAACCGCAAAACACCCCGGCTGCCGGAGGACTTCCGTCCCACGGCAGCCGGGGTATTGTGGTTTAGGGGTGGGAGGGCTCAGGGCCCGAGCATTTCGGCAGCGAAGGCATCCAGTTGGGCCTGCAAACTGGCGCCCTGGTCGCCGTAGCGGGACTGCAGATCGGCGGGGGTGGCATCGCCGATCCAGGTCCACAGCCGCTCCCCATCCCGAATGGTCCAGAGGAAGGCGCAGTAGGGCTGGTGGGGACTGTTCCCTGGGGTGAGCCAGGTGGTTCCGTCTATGGTTTCGGCGGCCATGCCCTGGTCCAGCAGGGGGGCCAGGTTTCCCTCCCCCTGGAGGCGGTAGTCCACGCGGTAGACCACGACGCCGTCGGTGTCGGAGGCCTCCTGGGTGACCACGGGGGTCAGGGCGGTGAGTTCCGCCTGGGTGATGGCACCGTCGCTGCCGGCCTCTGCCAGCGTCTTTTGGAGTGCCCCGATCTGACGGGACAGGAGGGGCGGAACATGGTCCGACGCCTCCTGGGGGATCTCTTCGGAGAAGGTGGCTTTCACGGAGGCACCGTTGTGGTGCTGTGCGTACTGTTCCCAGGCGAAGGCGCGGGCGCATTCCTCCTCGGTGGCATCTAGATTTTGCCCGCAGTAGTCATGGAACAGGGCGTCGGAAGTGATTTGATCGGCCAGTTGCCAGGTGGTTTCCCCGTTCGTTTCCTCCCAGTAGAAGGCGTAATAGGACCAGCGGCCATACTCTGTGAGCCAGACGCCGCCGGTGAGGGAAGGCTCCGCGTCCGGCCAAGCGGGGAGCAAGTGCTTTAGGTCTCCCTTTACATGGAGGCGGTACTCCAAGTGGTAGACATCTACCCCTGCGTTGTCGAAGGAGACCCCGGTTTGGACGGGGGTCATCCCGATGATTTTTGCGTCGGTGACGTAGCTTTCGTAGATCTTTGTCTGGTTATTGTTCCAGTTGGCAATGAATTGGGAGAGGGAGGATTCTGCCAGAGATACTACGGCCTCTGGCACCTCGCCATCAAACTCCCGCTGGATGGGGACGGCGCTGCTGGGGGCGCTGCCGGGGAAGGTGCACCCCGCGGCGACAGCGACCAGCGCCAGCACGGCGACAGTGATACCGGCCTTCCGGCGGGTGCGCTGGGCGATGCGGGTGATCCGCTCCCGGAGGGCCCGGGGGCTGCCGGCCATGGTGGTGGCGGTGGTGAAGCAGGGAGAGGGTTTCCCACAGGTCAGGCGGAGCAGAGTACGGGCGTAGGCCCCCCGCTCCCCTTCGCCCAGGGTGCGGATGGTGGCCTCGTCGCAGGCGCTCTCCCCGTCCCGGCGGGAGAGGACGGCCCCCCACCACACCAGGGGGTTGTACCAGTGCAGCGCCACGCACACCCCCCGCAGAAGGGCCCAGATGGGGTCCCCGTGGCGGAAGTGGGTGGTCTCATGGGCCACGGCGTAGCGCAGGGCCTCTGGGTCCTCCAAAATCTTTGGGGGCAGGTAGATGGCCGGATGGGCCAGGCCGAAGAGACAGGGGGACTCCACGGCCTGGGTGACGTAGACGGGGCGGCGGGTCCCCGCCACCTCCACCGGCTGGCGGGACCGCCGGAGCTG
>URCB01000029.1 GCA_900546255.1 uncultured Eubacteriales bacterium | reverse complement strand
ATTCCTTGCCAAGAAAGGGGAATGCACATGTACATTGATCCAAAGGATAAATATCGTTGTTCTGCGTGTTCACCGGTATGTCCGCCGCCCTGCCCGCCGGTTCCGCCGCCTTGCCCACCGGTTGTCATAACGGGCCCGACCGGCCCCACCGGCCCTGCCGGTACCTTGGGCGCCACCGGACCCACTGGCCCTGCAGGGGCTGCCGGCGCTACCGGGCCCACCGGCCCTGCCGGTTCGGTCACCCCGGCGGCAGCGGTGAACGATGCCACCAACAGCACGGACGTGGTCACCCAGTTCAACCAGCTTCTGGCCAACATGCGGACGGCAGGCCTGCTGGCCACCTGATCCCGAGGGGCATTCTGCCTGCGGGATTCCACCACGAAAGAAGGGCGGCGCTTGGCGCCGCCCTTTCTTGCCGAGAAAGGAGGTCCTATGAAAGTCGTTGTCTATGCCATCTGTAAGAACGAGCGCGCCTTTGCCGACCGCTGGATGGCCTCCATGTCCGAGGCCGACGAGGTCTATGTTCTGGACACCGGTTCCACCGACGGCACCCCCCAGCGCCTGGAGGAGCTGGGGGCCCATGTGACCGTGGAGACCATCACCCCCTGGCGGTTTGATGTGGCCCGCAACCGCTCCCTGGATCTGGTCCCTGCCGATGCAGACCTCTGCGTGTGCACCGACCTGGACGAGGTGTTCCAGCCCGGCTGGCGGGAAAAGGTGGAGGAGGCCTGGACGCCAGGGGTGGACCGGCTGCTCTACCGCTACACCTGGAACTTCCTCCCCGACGGCCGGGAGGGGATGGTCTACTGGTACGACAAGATGCACCGCCGGTGGGGCTGCCGGTGGGTGAACCCCGTCCACGAGGTGCTGCAGTTTGAGGGGGGCGAGCCCCAGACCCGCTATGTGGAGGGGGTGCACCTGGAACACCACCCGGATCAGAACAAGAGCCGCAGCCAGTACCTCCCCTTGCTGGAACTGGCGGTGGAGGAAAACCCGGAGAACGACCGCAACGTCCACTACCTGGGGCGGGAGTACTTCTTCTATCGCCGGTGGGAGGAGAGCATCGCCATGCTCAAACGCCACCTGGCCCTGCCCTCCGCCACCTGGGCCGATGAGCGGTGCGCCTCCATGCGCCTGCTGGCCAAGGACTATTTCGCCCTGAAGATGGAGGGGGAGGGGGAGCGGTGGCTGCTCCGGGCGGCCGGGGAGGCCCCCCACCTCCGGGAGCCCTGGCTGGACCTGGCGGACTTGTACTACCACCGGGAGGACTGGTACGGGGTTCTGTGGGCGGTGAACCGGGCCCTGGCCATCACCCAGCGTCCCCGGACCTACATCAGTGAGGCCGTGGCCTGGGGGGAGCACCCTTGGGACCTGGCCAGCTTGGGCTATTACTACACCGGGCAGCTGGGCAAGGCCTTGGAGGCCGCCCAAAGGGCGGCGGAGCTGGCCCCTGACGAGCCCCGGATCCAGACCAATCTCCAGCTCATCCAGGCGGCCCAACCGGCGGGGTAAGGGGAAGGGCCGGCGTTGCGCATCCCCGGCGGGGATGGTATACTGTGGGCAGAACCAGAACACAAGGAGGTGCAGCCCATGGTAGAAGTGGTGTTTGAGGACAGCGCCGCCGGCAGCCTGCGGCAGGCGTTGGTAGGCCGGCACAAAGTGGCGGAGGCGGGCATTGTGCTCTATGTCCGGGAAGAGGGGGAGGACCCCCTCTCCCCGGAGGAGGAAGCCCAGCTGCGGGCAGCGGAGCGCCGCCGGCAGCAGGAGGAAGCCCAACGCCAACGCCAGGGGTGGGCGGAGAGCCTTCCCCTTCCCGGGCAGCTGGGGGACATCTTAGTCTTCCCCTTGGCCCACAGCGTGGGGGAGATCACGGAGGAGGGCATCGGCCCCCAGCGGGAAGCGGCTCTGCGGAAGGTCATGGGGGTTTACCCCTTCCTGGCGGCGGAGGTGGCGGAGACCCTGCTGGCCCGGGGGCGGGCGTCCCACAAGGCTCTGCTGGACCGGGCCGGCCAGGGAGAGGCCGTCCGGGTGTGGACGGGGCCGGGGCCGGACGACGCCTGCGGCCTGGCCTGGCTGGCCCACACCCTTCGGCCGCTGGGGCTGGAGAAGGTCTCCGTAACCCAGGTGGTGCTGCCGGACTTCTGGGAGCGGCCCGACGGCACGGTGATCCGCTGGAACAGCTGGGGGGAGATGGAACCCTGGATGTGGGGCCGCCTGGCCCAAACCGGGCGGCGGCTGCCGGCCAATGTTCTCCGGGGCCTGGCGGGGACGTGGCAGGACCTCCAGAGGGAGAATGCCCCCCTCCGGGCGGTGGTGAATGGACGGCTGATGAGCGTGCCGGAGGACTGGTATGACCCCTTCCTCCGCCGGGAGATCGCCGCCCGACCGGCGGAGTTTTCCGCCGCCCAGGTGGTGGGAACCGTGCTGGGGAAGTACCAGCTGGGCATCGGCGACGGGGAACTGGCCTGTCGGCTGGAGGCCATGGTCCAGGGGGGAGAACTCCAGCAGGTGACCTACCCGGGGCCGGAGGATCCCAGCTACCACTGCCGCCTGCGAAAGACCCCAGGGGTGTGGTAAGACAAAGCGCGAAGGGACCGTGTCCCTTCGCGCTTTGTGTTTTCCTGGGAGAGAAGCCGGCTCACCGGCCGCTTACCTGGTAGCGGTTGTAGACCCACCGCCCGGCCAGGGCGATCACCAGGGCCAGGAGCAGCCACACCACCGGGGTCACCTGCCAGGTGGGGAAGGCGGCCTCCCCCACAGTGAGCAGGGGATACCGGAAGGCCCCGCGCAGGCAGAGGAAGTTGCTGGGGATGAGGTACCACAGGGTGGCCAGCCCCCGCAGGTTCTCCGGCACGGCGTAGATCATGGTGGTCAGCAGGAGGATGCCCAGCACCACCGCCATGGCGGCGATGGCGTTCCGGGTGAGCTCCGCCAGGAGCATCACCGCCACACTCACCAGGACGGCCGCCGCCAGAGCGGCCAGGAACAGGATGCCTACCATTTCCCCGATGGTGAGGTCTGCCGGGAACAGGTGGGTGAACAGGGCGGGTACGTTCGCCCCCTCCAGCCCGTAGACCAGGCCCAGCATCCCCAGGTAGGCCAGCAGGAGCAGGGCGGTGAACCCCACCCCCACGGTGACCCCCGCCAGGAGTTTGGCGGCGTAGGCCTTACCCCGGCCAAAGCGGCAGGAGAGGATCAGCTGGTCGGTCCGCCGCAGGTGTTCCTGGGGGAAAAGGGGGGCCAAGACGACGGCCAGGAAGAGGATCTCCAGAAAGACCATCACCTCCATCCCGTGGGCGGCGGTCTGCCAGCCTTCATGGTAGCCCTGGTACACCAGGGGCTGGGCCAGGCGGGCCTGGGCCTGCTCCGTCCAATGGGCGATCTCCTCCTGGGTCAGGCCGGCGGCCTGGGGGTCCGGGGCCAGTTGGTGCCAGAGGGCCTCATACAGCCGGGCCTCGTCGGTTTGGAGGATCTCCTGCCGGTGGGCGGTGCCCAGGATGAGGGTCAGCCAGTTGAAGAAGTCGTTATACTTCAGCTGGGCCTCGGTGTTTGCCTCCGGGTCGGTGAATAGGGGGAGCAGCCGGTCCAGAAAGGCCTGGTCCACCGTTTGGCCGGCCAGTTCCTGGCTGCCCTCCCGCTGCAGCGCGATGACTTCTCCCATGGGCAAGCCGCTGTTGGTGGGGCGAACCTCTGTGGCGACCCCAAAGACGGCCAGCCCCAGGAGGATGGCCGCGGCAAGGACCCACAGGAGCTTTTGGGCGAGAATCTTTTTCAGTTCAAAGCGGTACAGGTCAAGCATGGGGCCCCTCCTCTCCAAAGGCCCGGAGGTAGAAGGCCTCCAGGTCGTCGATGTCCGCCGCCGGGCCGTTGTGGATGATCCGCCCCTCCTTCATGAGCAGCACCACGTCGGCGATGTGGGCGATGTCCGAGACGATGTGGGTGGACAAAAGCACAATGCAGTGCTCCCCCCACTGGGCGATGAGGTCCCGGAAGCGAACCCGCTCCTTGGGGTCCAGCCCGGCGGTGGGCTCGTCCAGGATCAGGAGTTGGGGGTGGTTCAGCAGGGCCTGGGCGATGCCCAGCCGCTGCTTCATCCCGCCGGAGTAGGTTTTGAGCTTCCGCTTGGCCACCTCTGACAGGCCCACCAGGTCCAGCAGCTCCGCCGCCCGGGCCTTGGCCTGGGGCCGGGGCAGGCCCTTTAGGGCCCCCAGGTAGAGGAGAAAGTCCATCCCGGTGAAGCCGGGGTAGTAGCCAAAGTCCTGGGGCAGGTAGCCCAGGCTGGCCCGGTAGTCCTCCTGGTCCACGGTGAGGCCGTCCAGGGTGATCCCCCCCCCGGTGGGGTGGAGGATGCCGCAGAGCATCCGCATGAGGGTGGTTTTCCCCGCCCCGTTGGCCCCCAGCAGGCCGTACACCCCCGGGCGGAGGGTGAGGTTCACCCCGTCCACCGCCAGTTTGTTGGGGTATTGCTTGGTTAGGTTTCGAATGACAAGTTCCATGTGTCCTCCTTGATCCGTTTGGCAAAGGCGATGCCTTCCCCGATGAGGGCCGCCGCCAGCAGGGCAACCGCCAAGCTCCACCAGGGGAGCGCCCCCAGGGCAAACAGGTCGTCGGCCAGAAAGACGGCGGCGCTGTAACTGCCGCTGGCCAGCACGGCCAGGGCGGTGGCCCCGTAGAGCACTTCCCGCCCCCGGAGCCGGCGGGAAAGCCACAGGCTGCCCCAGGCGGTGAGCAGGTAAGGGGCCAGCAGATAGGCCCCCGTCCGGCCCAGGGAGAGGCCTTGGCTGCCCCCCAGCAGCAAGGTCAGGGCCAGCAGCAGCACGGCGTGGAAGGTGCCGATGAGGCACAGCCGGGCCAGCAGCACGCTTTTTCGGGAGAAGCGGGAGGCGGTCTCCAACTCCTCCATGCCGTAGAGGGTGGATTTGGCCCCCTCGCTCACCGCCAAGGGCACCAGGAAGGGGAGCAGGGCGGCGGTGATCCACAGGTCCGTCCCCCAGAGCACCGGCACCAGCACCACCAGGGAGAGCAGCCAGGTCTGCTTTTGGATATACCGGGCCTGCCCCCCTACGAACTGGCCCAGGGACAGGGTGGGCTGGGGGAGCCGGGCCAGGAAGGCCGCCTTCCCCACCGGGGGCGGCGGGGTGAAGTAGGCCGCCAACTTTTTTTGGAACCTTCGGTTCATGGGGATTCCTCCTCTCGCAAGGCGTCCTTGCACCAGGCCAGCAGCTTGGCGCATTTTCGATAGATGGCAAACCGGGACAGGCCAGTGAGCTTGCTCAGGGCCTGGACCGGCACCTGGTTGGCGTAGCGCAGCAGCAGGAGGGTCTGGTCCTCCTGGGGCAGCCGGGCCAGGACCCGTTCCAGGTCCCATTTCTCCGCCCAGTCCCCGGTGGGGTCCGGGGTCTGGCGGTCGCTCTCCCGGAGGGGGAGGTGGGTCCGCTGCCGGGCCAGGTCCACGCACAGGTTCCGGGCAATGGTGTAGAGGGTGGGGATGGCCTCCCGCTCCTTCTGCCCGGGGTAGTGCTCCAACCAGCGAAGGAAGGTCTCCTGCACCACGTCTTCGGCGGCCTGGACGTCCTTACATTGGAAGTAGCAGTACCGGTACAGTTTGTCATATTGGGCCTCCAAGTCCATGGTGGGATCGCCCCCTTTCACCCTGTATAACGAATGAGCCCCGCCAAATGTGCGGCAACTTCAAAAAAATTTTTCCCAAAACGAAAACATGGGCCCGCTGCAGGAAAACCATTCCCACAACGGACCCAAAAAGCGTCGCAAATTTCCGCCGGCCTCTCCAACCCAACGGACTGGCCCGCAGGCATCCGCCGGCCTTTCCGTTCCAACGGACTCGCCCGGCAGGGCACGCCCCACAGGCATCCACCGGCCTTTCCGACCCAACGGACTCGCCCGGCAGGGCACCCCCCACAGGCATCCGCCGGCCATTCCGCTCCAACGGACTCGCCCGGCAGGGCACACCCCATAGGTATCCGCCGGCCTTTCCGCCCCAACGGACTCGCCCGGTAGGGCACACCTTATAGACATCCGCTGGCCTTTCCGCCCCAACGGACTCGCCCGGCAGGGCACGCCCCACAGACATCCGCCGGCCTTTCCGTCCCAACGGACTCGCCCGGTAGGGCAAGCGTCGCAGACTTCCGCCGGCCGCAGCCGGCGGAACCAACTAAAATCCGTTTTTTCCGGGGACATGCGCCCCGGAAAAAACACCTCTCAGCCCTCCAGTGTGCGGCCCCCTTAGGGGGCCGTGCATGCAGAGGGCTGCAACCCCCAATTTTGGGAGGGGCCACGGGCCAGGCAGGCAACCCGCCCCCCCCGCGTCACCGGCCTCCCGAACGAAGCGCAACCGTTCCTCGCCCCTCCCAAAATTCAAAACTCCGCGTTTCCAACCGTTCTCGGATGGGGCAGCACGTCCCGGATGTTGGCGATGCCCGTGAGGTACATGACCATCCGCTCAAACCCCAGGCCGAAGCCGGCGTGCTTGCAGGAGCCGTACCGCCGCAGGTCCAGGTACCACCAGTAGTCCTCGGGGTTCATGCCCAGCTCCTGGATCCGGGCCTCCAGCACGTCCAGGCGCTCCTCGCGCTGGCTGCCGCCGATGATCTCCCCGATGCCGGGGACCAGGCAGTCGGCGGCGGCCACGGTCTTGCCGTCGTCGTTGAGGCGCATGTAGAAGGCCTTGATGTCCTTGGGGTAGTCAGTGACAAAGACGGGACGCTGGTAGATCTCCTCGGTGAGGTACCGCTCGTGCTCGGTCTGCAGGTCGGTGCCCCACTCCACCTTGAAGTCGAACTTGTCGTTGTGCTTCTTCAGGATCTCCACCGCCTCGGTGTAGGTGACCCGGGCAAAGTCGGAGCTCTCCACGTGGCGCAGCCGGTCCAGCAGGCCCTTGTCCACGAAGGCGTTGAAGAAGTCCATCTCCTGGGGGCAGCGCTCCAGCACGGCGCGGATGACGTATTTGATCATGTCCTCGGCCACGTCCATGTCCCCGGCCAGGTCACAGAAGGCCATCTCCGGCTCAATCATCCAGAACTCAGCGGCGTGGCGCTGGGTGTTGGAGTTCTCAGCCCGGAAGGTGGGGCCAAAGGTGTAGACATTGCCGAAGGCCATGGCGAAGTTCTCCGCGTTGAGCTGGCCGGAGACGGTGAGGCTGGCGGGCTTGCCGAAGAAGTCCTGGCTGTAGTCCACCTCTCCGTTTTCCAGCCGGGGGGGATTCTGGGGGTCCAGGGTGGTCACCCGGAACATCTCCCCGGCGCCCTCACAGTCGGAGGCGGTGATGATGGGGGTGTGGACATAGACAAAGCCCCGGTGCTGGAAGAACTCATGGATGGCAAAGGCCGCCACCGAGCGCACCCGGAAGGCCGCGGAGAAGAGGTTGGTCCGGGGGCGCAGGTGGGCCACAGTGCGGAGGAACTCCACCCCGTGGCGCTTTTTCTGCAGGGGATACTCCGGGGCGGAGGTGCCCTCCACCTGGATGGCAGTGGCCTTCAGCTCCAAGGGCTGCTTGGCCTGGGGGGTGAGGACCACGGTCCCCTGGACCACCAGGGCGGCCCCTACGTTCTGCTTGGCGATCTCCTTGTAGTTTTCCAGGGTGGCGGTTTCAAAGACCACCTGGAGGCTCTTGAAGCAGGAGCCGTCGTTGAGCTCGATGAAGCCAAAGTTCTTCATGTCGCGGATGGTGCGGACCCAGCCGCAGACGGTGACGGATTGTCCGCCGTAGTGTTCCATGTCCGCGAAGATGCGGGCGATTTCGGTGCGTTTCATGGCGTTTTCTGTCCTTTCAGGCGTTTGATAAATCTGCTGGGGAATTACAAAAAGGGACGGCCCTCACATCCGCTGCTGGATGGGGCGGAAGTCCCGCTTGGCCTTGCCAGTGAGGTGGACGGGGCGGATGACCAGAACGGCGGTGTTCTGCCCCCGCCGGGCGATGTACTGGTCCCGCAGGTCCGGGGAGACGCGGCCCAGGGCATCCACCAGATGGGCCAGGGCGGCCTGGTGGGTGGCCTGGTCGGTGACCAGCGCGGCCCGGCCTAGGACCACCACACTCTCGTACAGGGAGGTAGCGTGGTCCTGGACCAGTTCCTCCCGGAGGGTGACGGTGAAGCACACCCGGTCATCCCGGGCGATGGCGTCCAGCTTATAGCCGGTTTTGGCGCAGTGGAGGTAGATCTGCCCGTCCATCACGGTGTAGTGCATGGGGACGGCGTAGGGCCATCCCTCATCTCCCACCACGGAGAGGACGCCGTAGGTTCCCTGGGTCAGCAGGGCCCAGGCCTCCTCCTGGGGGAGCTGCCGGTCCTGCCGGTGCATAGGGCGTGGGGTCATGGGTCTGCCTCCTTGGTCATTGTTCGGAGACGATGTCCCCGTGCTCGATGTGATAGGCGATGCGCTGGATGATCATCATCAGGGCCACCAGATTCTTGCCCCCCCTCGGGGACGATGACGTCGGCGTACCGCTTGGAGGGTTCTACGAACTGGTCGTGCATGGGCTTGACGGTGGACAGGTACTGCTCCACCACCGAGTCCAAACTCCGGCCCCGGTCCTTCACGTCCCGCGTTAAGCGGCGGAGGATGCGCACGTCGGCGTCGGTGTCTACAAAGATCTTGATGTCCAGCAGGTCCCGCAGCTCCTTGTTCTCGAAGATGAGGATGCCCTCCACCAGGATGACCTTGTTGGGGGACAGGGTTACCGTCTCGTCGGTGCGGTCGTAGATGGTGTAGTCGTAGACGGGACATTGGACGGCCTTACCCGCCTTCAGGTCTCGGAGATCCTGGATCATCCGGTGGGTGTCAAAGGAGGCGGGGTGGTCGTAGTTTAAGGCCTGGCGCTCCTCCAGGGTGAGTTCGTGGTGGGCGGCGTAGTAGCTGTCATGGGGCAGGACGCTGATGTCCTCCCCAAACTGCTCCAGCAGGCGGTTGACCAAGGTGGTTTTGCCCGAGCCGGTGCCGCCGGCGATGCCGATGATCAAAGGTTTCATAGAATCTCCTCCTTTTCCCGTTGGGGGGTGGGGCGGGGAGGTCAGTCCTCCTCGTCGGTGCGTTCGTTGAACTCAGTGAGGACCAGCTGGGGGTTGTGGTCCGTGACCCACTTGATGGACCAGAAGGAGGAGAAGAGCAGCAGCTTGTTGCCCTTGTAGTCCTCCACCAGCTTGGTGTCGTTGCCCAGGACCAGGTCGGTCTCGTGGAACTCCACCGGCTCCTTGATCCACCGGAGGAACTCGTAGGGCAGGGTGTCCATGCGGATCTCCACATTGTACTCGCTGCGCAGGCGGTACTGGAAGACGTCAAACTGCAGGGTGCCCACCACGCCTACGATGACCTCCTCCATACCGGTGTAGGGGAGCTTGAAGATCTGGATGGCCCCCTCCAGGGCGATCTGCTCGGCCCCCTTGAGGAACTGCTTGCGCTTCATGGTGTCCACCGGCCGCACCCGGGCAAAGTGCTCTGGGGCGAAGGTGGGGATGGGGTCAAAGCGGAACTTCTTTCCCGGGGAGCACAGGGTGTCCCCGATGGAGAAGATCCCCGGGTCGAAGACGCCGATGATGTCCCCGGCGTAGGCCTCCTCGATGATCTCCCGCTCGGCGGCCATGAGCTGCTGGGGCCGGGAGAGGCGGAGCTTCTTCTTCCCCTGGACGTGGTAGACCTCCTTGTCCGCCTCGAAGTGGCCCGAGCACACCCGGAGGAAGGCGATCCGGTCCCGGTGGGCCTTGTTCATGTTGGCCTGGATCTTAAAGACGAAGGCGGAGAAGAAGTCGTCCAGCGCGGTGATCTCCCCCTCGCTGCTGTGGCGGGGGAGGGGGGGCGTGGTCATGCGGAGAAAGTCCTCCAGGAAAGGCTCCACCCCGAAGGTGGTGAGGGCCGAGCCGAAGAACACCGGGGAGAGCTTCCCGTGGCGCACCCGGTCCAAGTCAAAGGCGCAGGAGGCCCCGTCCAGCAGCTCGATGTCCTCAATGAGCTGGTCCCGCCGGGTCTGGCCCAGCATGTCGGCCAGGACGGGGTCGTCCAAGTCGATCTGGGTGGCGGCGGATTTCTTGGCGTTGGTGTTGGAGGAGAAGTGGAGGATCTCCCCCTTGTTCCTATCGTACACCCCCAGAAACTCCTTGCCGGAGCCGATGGGCCAGTTGACGGGGTAGGTCTCGATGCCCAGTTCCTTCTCGATCTCCTCGCACAGTTCGAAGGGGTCCCGGGCCTCCCGGTCCATCTTGTTGATGAAGGTGAAGATGGGGATGTCCCGCATGACGCAGACCTTGAAGAGCTTTCGGGTCTGGGCCTCCACGCCTTTGGCTCCGTCGATGACCATGACGGCGGAGTCGGCGGCCATGAGGGTGCGGTAGGTGTCCTCGGAGAAGTCCTGGTGGCCGGGGGTGTCCAGGATGTTGATGCAGTAGCCGTTGTACTGAAACTGGAGGACGGAGGAGGTCACGGAGATGCCTCTCTGCTTCTCGATCTCCATCCAGTCGGACACGGCGGCCCGGCTGTTCTTTTTCCCCTTGACTTGGCCGGCCTGGGCGATGGCCCCGCCATAGAGGAGAAACTTCTCGGTGAGGGTGGTCTTACCGGCGTCGGGGTGGGAGATGATGGCAAACGTTCGCCGGCGGTTGATTTCAGATTGGTATTGTGACAAGAGCATAACCTCCAGGAAAGAATGGCCGGGCAGGGCCCTCGCTGCCAGATTTTTATAACACATTATTTTACCATGCCCTGGCCGGTTCCGCAAGGGCTACCAGGGCAGCGTGGGGCAAAAACCCGGGCCGGCAGCTGCCGGCCCGGGTGAGGGTACGGGGTGGGGGAGGTTATCCCCGGTCTTTTTCCTTCGACTCCTCCTCCTTTTTGGGGAGAACGGTGACCAGGGCTTCCTCCAACCGGTGGTCCTGGATGTGGACCATCTGAATTTGGAGTTGGTCGGTTTGGAGGGTGATCTTCCGCCCGTCCTGGGGGACGGAGCCGTAGAGGTTAAACACATATCCGCCGAAGGTGTCGTACTCCTCCTCGGGCAGTTCCACTCCCAGCTCTTGGGCCACGTCGTCCAGGGGGGCGGAGCCTTGGATGCGCCAGATGCCGTTGTCCAGGGCCTGGATCTCCGGCAGTTCCCCCTCTTGCTGGAACTCGCCCACCAGCTGCTCCAGCAGGTCCTTCAGGGTGACCACTCCGAAGAAGCCGCCGTACTCGTCCAGCACCACGGCGTAATAGGTGCGCCGCTGCTTCATCTGTTGGAAGAGCACGTCCGCCTTGATGGTTTCCGGGACAAAGAAGGCGGGCTTTACCACGCTGTCCAAAATTTCCTCCAGGGGACGGTCCTGCATCCGGAAGAAGTCCCGAGAGTCCAAAATGCCCACCACCCGGTCCACCGACCCGTCGCAGACAGGGTAGCGGGTGTGGCGGGTTTCAAAGATGATCTGCCGCCACTCTTCCGTGGTTTGGGCGGTCCAGAGGAGATCCAGCTCGGTGCGGTGGGTGGCAAATTCCCCTACGGTAAGGTCGTCAAACTCGAAGACGTTCTGGATGAACTCCTTGGTGGCCGAGTCAAAGACGCCCTTCTCGTTGCCCCGGTCCACCATCATTTTGATTTCTTCCTCGCTGACCTCGTCCTCGTCGGCGCTGGGGTCCACCCCCAGCAGACGGAGGATGCCGTTGGTGGAGGCGGTGAGCACTGCCACCACAGGGGCGCAGATGGTGGAGAGGGTGGAGATGAGCCCTGACAGGCCCAGGGCCAGCGTGTCGGCCTTTTTCATGGCCAGGCGCTTGGGCACCAGTTCGCCGAAGACCAGAGTGATGTAGGACAACACCAGAGTGATGACCACCACGGCGATGGTATTCAGGGTTTTGGCGGGAATGGGGACCCCGGCATCCACCAGCATGGCCACCAACGGATCGGAGAAGTTATCGGCGGCGAAGGCGCTGCCCAGGAAGCCGGACAGGGTAATGGCGATTTGGATGGTGGCCAAGAACTGGGCAGGACGGCTGGTGAGGCGGGCCAGGCGCACGGCACGCTTGTCGCCCTGGGAGACCAGTTGGGCCAGTTTGTTGTCATTGATGGAGATAATGGCGATTTCTGCGCAGGCAAAGATGGCGTTTAAAGCGATCAGAACAATTTGCAGCAGTATGGGCCATAAAATGGGGTCCTCCATGGTGGGGTAATTCCTCCTTGAATGTTAGGGCAATGCCCGTAGAGTAGCAGAATACTAGCCTAATTATACTATGCGGCAAACCGATGGTCAAGGAGAGAATGCGGCATTCTGGAAAGACCTGCCAGAAAAACGGAGGAAATTTTCGACAGGAGCGGGTTCTGGCTCAAGGAAGCGCGGTGGGACGCGAGGGGACGGCCTCCGGCTGAAATTCTGTCATGTGGCCCCGGAACCGCTGGGGCAGGTGGGTCTGCTGCAGTTTGGGGTTGTGCCGCTGGGGGATGGCGATGGTGGCGTAGAACTTCCGCCAGAGGGCCTGGCACTGGGCCTCCGCCTGGCTGGGGCGGTCCAGGTCCAGCCGGTCCACCGGGCGGATCTTCCACTTCCCCCCGGCGTAGAACAGTCCCTCCCGGTGGGTTTCGTCGTGGAGGAGAAAGGCCTCCTCCGGCAGCCGCTGGCAGAAATGGGGCCGCAGCAGAGGGAGGACCCGGTTCTTGGGGGCAATCTGCCCCACCAGCACCCCGCCGTAATCGGCAAAGCGGACAAAGCCCCGGTAGTGCTCCGCCTCCCGGACCAAGTGGTCGATGGCCCGGGTGAGCAGGAGGATCCGGTCGTCGGTGGGGTCCTGGGGCAGGGCGTGGTGGAAGGCCAGGTAGATGAGGTCGAAGAGGCTCCGCTCCCGCTGGGGCAGGCAGGTGAGAAAGCCGTAGGTCATCATCCGGCGGAAGGCAGGGGACACCGCAGTCTCCAAGGCCCGGTAGACGGCCCGGGCCAGGGCGGGGTCCGAGGGGATCTCCTGGAGAGGATAGAGGGTGATCTGCTCCGCCCCGGGGGGCAGGAAGTAGAAGGGGTAGGTCTTCTGCCGGAAACTCTCCCCCACGCAGGTGAGGAAGCCGGCAAAGGTGCCGTCATAGCGCAGGGCGCACTGGGGCCAGGTGGACATGGACGAAACCTCCTTTCAGGTGGGGAAGAGGGACAGCTGCTCATACTGGGGGGCCAGGGCGGGGGCCTCCAGGGCGGTGAGGGCCCGGCGCATCCCCTCCGGCCGCACCCGGAGCCCTGGAGTCATCCGGCCGGAGCAGGTGAGGAAGTACTGGGCCCGCTTCATCACTACCCCCAGTTTGCCCAGGGCGGCCTCGTCCAGGGCCCGCCATCGCCGGGCCGCCAGGATCCGCCGGGCGGAGACCACCCCAATCCCCGGCACCCGGAGCAGGGTTTGGTAGTCGGCGGTGTTTACCTCTACCGGGAACCGGTCCAGGTGGGCCAGGGCCCAGGCGCACTTGGGGTCCAGCTGGGGGTCCAGGGTGGGCCGGTCTGGGGAGAGGAGCTCCTCCGCCTGGAAGTGGTAGAACCGCAGCAGCCAGTCCGATTGGTACAGCCGGTGCTCCCGGAGCAGGGGCGGCCGGAAGGTCTGGGGGGAGGGGAGCAGCGGGTTTGCCCCCACAGGGACGTAGGCGGAGAAGAACACCCGCTTAAGGCGGTACTTCCGGTACATCCCCTGGGAGAGTTTCAGGATCTCGTAGTCGCTCTCCCCGGAGGCTCCCACGATCATCTGGGTGGACTGGCCCGCCGGGGCAAAGGCAGGAGCGTGGCGGAACCGCTGCCCCTCGGCCTTGGCCTGGCGGATGCCGTCCCGGATCTGGGCCATGGGCTGGAAGATGTCCTGGGACCGCTTGTCCGGGGCCAGGAGAGCCAGGCTCCGGGCGGAGGGGAGCTCGATGTTCACCGACAGCCGGTCGGCCAGCCGCCCCAGTTGGGCGGTGAGGAGGGGATCGGCCCCGGGGATGGCTTTGGCGTGGATGTACCCGGAAAAGCCGTAGTCCGCCCGGAGGAGGGTGAGGGTCCGGATCAGCAGTTCCGTGGTGTAATCCGGGCTGCGCACCACGGCGGAGCTGAGGAAGAGCCCCTCGATGTAGTTGCGCCGGTAGAAGTCGATGGTGAGGTCGGCCAGCTCCCTGGGGGTGAACATGGCCCGGGGCAGGTCGTGGGAGGTGCGGTTGACGCAGTACTGGCAGTCGTAAATGCACACGTTGGTCAGGAGCAGCTTCAGCAGGGAGATGCACCTCCCATCCGCCGAGAAGGTGTGGCAGCAGCCAGAGGGGAGGGTCTTGCCCAGCCGCCCGCCCCGGCGATCCCCGCCGCTGGAGGTGCAGGCCACGTCATATTTGGCGGCGTCGGTGAGGATGGTGAGTTTTTCTTCCACAGTCATGGGAATCCCTCCAATCGAAATAGAACGTATGTTCTATTATAGACGGGGGAGACCTTACGTCAAATTTCCTGGGGACAAAAAGAGGACCGGAGGAACAATCCTCCGGTCCTTGGGGGTAAACGGGTGGGTGCAGGGATTAGGCCTGGGTGGTAAATTCGGGGGGGATGGGGTGCTTCACGCAGCGGCGGCCCTCCTTGGCCCAGATGTTGCCCAGGCACTTGGTGCAGCCGATGCAGGGGGAGTCCTCCCCCTTTTCCAGGTGCTGGACGAAGTCCGGCTGGCAGATGAAGGGGCGGGAGGCGGAGACAAAGTCGATGCCCGCGTCCAGGATGGCCTGGGCGCTCTCGGGGCCCCGGACGCCGCCCACCAGGATGAGAGGGATCTTCACTGCCTGGCGGATGGCCTTGGCCCGGTCCAGGTAGAAGGTGGGCACCTTCTTCTTGCCCAGGCCCAGCCAGTTGTAGCCGGACAGCTCGATGGCGTCGGCCCCCAGCGCTTCAAACTGGCGGCAGAAGTAGAGGATGTCCTGGGCATAGGCCTCGTCGGCCTCCCCGGCGCAGTTGGTGTTTACCTTCACCAGGACGGGGTAGTCCTGGCCCACGGCCTGGCGGATGGCGGTGAGACATTCGCCGGGGAAGCGGAAGCGGTTGGCGGCGCTGCCGCCGTAGTCGTCGGTGCGCAGGTTGGTGGTGGGGTCCAGGAACTGGCTGAGGAGGTAGCCGTGGGCGCAGTGGAGCTGGATGCCGTCAAAGCCCAGCTCCTTGGCGGCCTTGGCAGCCTCCACGAAGTCGGCCCGGATCTTGTCCATGTCGGCGGGGGTGATCTCGGTGGTCTCCATTTCGTTGGGGGCCTTCAGGCCGCCGGTGGGGGCCAGGAGCTTGCCGCCGGCCACGTGCTTTTCCGGCATGAACACGTTCATGCCTGCGTGCATCAGCTGGAGGATCAGCCGGCCGCCGGCGGCGTGGACGGCGTCCAGCACTTCCTTCTGGCTGGCCCGCTGCTCGGGGGTGGCAAAGCCCACCTGGATGCCGGTGGACCGGGCCTCCGGGGAGATGTAGCTGTAGGCGGTGATGATGGCGCCGGTGCCGGCGGCGGCGATCTCCCGGTAGAGGTCCACCTGCTTTGCGTCGCAGGTGCCGTCCCGGTGGCCGAAGGGGTCCTGGGTGGCGGACCGGATCACCCGGTTGGGGAGGGTGAGGGTGCCGATCTGGCCGGGGGTAAAGAGGGTAGAAGCCATGAAAACTCTCCTTTTTTAATCGGTGGTTCAAGGGATGGGGCTCTGGAAGGGAACCCGAAGTGCATACCGCCCCATTATAGCGAAACCAGGGGAAAAACACAAGAGGAAAGCGAAAAGCGGCCCATCTTTGCATTGACAGCCCTCTGCCCCCGGCGCTACAATGGAAAAACTGTGAAAAGAGAGAGGAGAATGAACGGTGCGAGAGAGAAAGACCCTGGGCCTGGCGGCGGTCACCGGTTCCTATGTGCTGTGGGGGTTTCTGACCATTTTCTGGAGCTTCCTGTCCCAGGCCAACTCCGTGTATATCCTGGCCCACCGGGTGATCTGGTCCCTGGTGTTCATGGGGCTGTACCTGGTGGTCACCCGCCAGTGGCGGGAGGTGGTGGAGGCCTTCCGCAGCCGGCAGACCATGCTCAACTGCTTGCTCTGCGGCATTCTCATCACCCTCAACTGGGGGGTGTACATCTACGCGGTGAACAGCGGCCATGTCCTCCAGGCCAGCCTGGGGTACTTCATCGAGCCGGTGGTGGTGGCCCTCATCGGGGTCATCGCCTTCCGGGAAAAGCCCACGGTGGCGGAGACCATCACCTTCCTGTGCGCGGTGGGGGGCATCGTCTTTCTCACCCTGCGCACGGGGACCTTCCCCACCCTGGCCCTGCTGGTGGCGGTGCCCTTTGCCGTCTACGGGGGGCTGAAGAAGCGGGTGACCCTCACCGCCCAGACCTCCCTGTTCGTGGAGACCTTATGGGTCACCCCGGTGGCGCTGCTCTTCTCCGGGTGGTGGACGGCCCAGGTGGGGGGCACGGCGGCGGCTTTGGGGGGCGCGCCCTTCTGGCTCCTCCCCGCCTGCGGGGTGGTGACCTCGGTGCCCCTGCTCCTGTTCAACCGGGGGGTGAAGGAGATCCCCTATTACGTGGCGGGGATCCTCATGTACATCAACCCCACCCTGCAGTTCCTGGTGGGCCTGCTGTACTTCCACGAGGCCCTGGACGTGAACCAGTTCATCGCCTTCTGCATCATCTGGGTGGGCTTGGCGGTGACCATGGCAGACCGCATCCGCCGCCTGCGCCAGGAGAAGCGGGCCCTGCAGGCCTCCCTCCGGAAGGAGTAAGCCTTACAGCCGCACCGGCACGGCCTGGGCCAGGGTGAGGGAGTCCGGGGTTACGGTGCAGGCGTGGGCCAGCACCTGGACCCCCGCCTGGGCCGCCCCCCGGAGGGCCTGGCCAAAGGCGGGGTGGGTTCGGTCGTTGGGGGCGAAGAAGTCCGCCTGGGCCATCTGGATGACGAAGCACACCGCGGCCTCGTACCCCTCGGCCAGGCAGGCGGCCAGGCCCTCCAGGTGCTTCACCCCCCGCTGGGTGGGGGCATCGGGGAAGTAGACGGCGCCGCCCTCCTCCAAGGTGACCCCCTTCACCTCCACAAACCCCTTTCGAGCCCCGGCCTCCCAGTAGAAATCAAAGCGGGAGTCCCCGTGGGTCTGCTCGGCCTTGAGCAAGGTGAGGCCGGGGAGGAAGCCGCCGGCCTCGGCCCACTCCCGAAACACCTGGTTGGGCGCCTGGGCATCCATGTTGATGAGCCGGGCGCCCTTTTCCACGGCGATGAGGTCATAGGCCGTCTTCCGCTGGGGGGTGGTGCCGGGGGTGAGCCACACCCGGGCCCCGGGGAGGAGCAATTCCCGGCAGCGGCCGGTGTTTTTCACGTGGACGGACACCTCCCGCCCCTCCAGCAGCACCTGGGCCACGAAGCGGTTGGGCCGGGCGAGAAAGACGGCGGGGGTCACATTGGGATAACGCATGGGAGGGCCTCCTTGGACAATCCCCTCTGGAAAATGTTCCGGGGACGTGTTACACTAAATAGAAATCAGGAACGAGGGCATGATACAACAGACCACCGGCCCTCGTCAAGAAAGCGGGTGACGGTATGAAGGACTATCTCCTGGCCCTGGACCAGGGCACCACCAGTTCCCGGGCGATCCTCTTCACCTCCGCCGGGGAAGTGGTGGCCACGGGCCAGATCCCCTTCCGCCAGCACTACCCCCAGCCCGGCTGGGTGGAGCACGACCCCCTGGAACTGCTGGACAGCCAGCTCCAGGCAGCGGCCCAGTGCGTGGCGGCCAGCGGCGTGGCCCCGGGGGACATTGCCGCCCTGGGCCTGGCCAACCAGCGGGAGACTGCCCTGCTGTGGGAGAAGGCCACCGGCCAGCCGGTGGGCCGCGCCATCGTCTGGCAGTGCCGGCGGACGGCGGCCTTCTGCACCCAACTCCAGGAGGAGGGGTACACCGAGGCCATCCGGGCCCGGACGGGGCTGCTGCCCGACGCCTACTTCTCCGGCACCAAGTACCGCTGGCTGCTGGACCACATCCCCGGGGCCCGGCGGCGGGCCGAGCGGGGGGAGCTGCTGTGCGGCACCGTAGACAGCTGGCTGCTGTGGAACCTCACCGGGGGAACGGTCCACGCCTCGGACTACTCCAACTGCTGCCGCACCCTGCTCTTTGACATCCACCGCCTGGGGTGGGACGAGACCCTCTGCCAGCTGTTGGACGTTCCCCAGATCCTCCTCCCCCGGCCGGTGGAGAACAGCGGGGACCTGGGGGTGGTGGCCCCAGGGGTGCCCCATCTGGAGGCTCTGGCCGGCCTGCCCATCCGGGGCATGGCGGGGGACCAGCAGGCCGCCCTCTTCGGCCAGGGGTGCTTTGCCCCGGGGCAGCTGAAGAACACCTACGGCACCGGCTGCTTCACCCTGATGAACACCGGGACTTCGCCGGTGACCTCCCAGAACGGCCTGCTCACCTGCGTGGGCTGGGGCCTGGGAGGCGAGACCACCTACATGCTGGAGGGGAGCGTGTTCAACGCCGGCTCCTCCATCCAGTGGCTGCGGGACGAGCTGGGGCTCATCGAGAAGGCCAGCGACTGCGATGTGCTGGCCGAGCAGGTGCCGGACAACGGGGGGGTCTACCTGGTCTCCGCCTTCACCGGCCTGGGGGCGCCCCACTGGGACATGTACGCCCGGGGGGCGGTGGTGGGCCTCACCCGGGGCACCACCCGGGCCCATCTCTGCCGGGCCACCCTGGAGGGCATCGCCTACCAAACCGCCGACCTCATCGCCGCCATGGAGCGGGACGCGGGGCAGAAGATCCTCGCCCTCCGGGCCGACGGCGGGGCCAGCGTCAGTGACTTTTTGATGCAGTTCCAGGCCGATCTCCTGGGGGTCCCCGTGGAGCGGCCGGCGGTGGTGGAGACCACCGCCTGGGGCGCTGCCTGCCTGGCAGGCCTGGGGGCGGGGCTGTGGGCCAGCCCCCAAGAGATTCCCCAGGCCCGCGGGGGGAAGGTTTACACCCCCCAAACCCGCCGGGGGCGGGAGTACCGCCAATGGAAACGGGCCCTGGAACGGGCCAAAACGTGGGAGGAGGTAGAACCATGACCGCGTTGGAGCGTTTCTTGCGCTATGTAACCTATGACACCCAATCTTCCGAGACCTCGGAGACCACCCCCTCCACCCCCAAGCAGCGCCTGTTGGGGAAGGCCCTGGCCCAGGAACTCCAGGACCTGGGGCTGGAGGGGGCCCACCTGGCGGAGAACGGGGCGGTGTACGCCTGGCTCCCCGCCACGCCGGGGCGGGAAAAGGTCCCTGTGCTGGCCCTCATCGCCCATATGGACACCGCCCCCCGGGTGCCCAGTGAGAACGTCCAGGCCCGGGTGGTCCACTACGAAGGGGGCGACCTGGTGCTCAACCAGGAGAAGGGGATCGTCACTTCTCTGAAAGACTTCCCCGACCTGGCTGGCCAGGTGGGGAAGGACCTGGTGGTCACCGACGGCACCACCCTCCTGGGGGCGGACGACAAGGCGGGGGTGGCGGAGATCCTCACCGCCATGGAACACCTCCTGGCCCACCCGGAGCGGCCCCACGGCCGGGTGGCCCTCTGCTTTACCCCCGACGAGGAGGTGGGCACCGGGGCAGACTATGTGGACCTGGACAAGCTGGGGGCGGACTTTGGCTACACCGTGGACGGCGGCCCCCTGGGAGGGCTGGAGTATGAGAACTTCAATGCCGCAGAGGTGGACGTCCTCTTCCACGGGGTGAACATCCACCCGGGGGAGGGGAAGAACAAACTGCGCAACGCCTGCCTGATGGCCGCCCAGTTCATCGCCATGGTGCCCCCGGCAGAGTCCCCTGCCCACACCGAGGGGTACGAGGGGTTCTACCACCTGTGCTCCATGACAGGGGACGAGAGCCAGGCCCGGCTCCAGTGGCTCATCCGGGACCACGACTGGGAGGGGTTCCGGGACCGCAAGCGCACCATGGAGGGCATCGGGTTCTATTTGGAGACCCGCTATGGCGTGGGGACCGTGGAGGTAACGATCACCGACGCCTACTATAACATGAAGGAGGAGATCCTCCCCCATCCTCAGCTGCTGGACTGGGCCCGAGAGGCCTTCCGCCGGGCGGGGGTGGAACCCCGGGACGTGCCCATCCGGGGCGGGACCGACGGGGCCAAACTCAGCTGGCGGGGCTTGCCCTGCCCCAACCTGTCCACGGGGGGCTACCATTTCCACGGGGTGCATGAATATATCCCCGTGGAGGCCCTGGAAACCATGGCCAACGTGCTGGTCCATTTGGTCACCGGCGCGGCGGAAGAAAAAATTTGAAAAAACTGAAATTTACCTGTTGACAAACCGAGAATTTTTCGATATACTAAACATCGCTCGTTACGGCGGGCGAACAAGGCGGCATAGCTCAGTTGGCTAGAGCATTCGGTTCATACCCGAAGTGTCACTGGTTCAAATCCAGTTGCCGCTACCATGGTTTTGGGAGGGGAACCTCCCGGAACCACTCCTGGCCCGTTGGTCAAGTGGTTAAGACACCGCCCTTTCACGGCGGTAACATGGGTTCGAGTCCCGTACGGGTCACCATATGGAGGCATAGCTCAGCTGGTAGAGCGCTCGCCTCACACGCGAGAGGTCACAGATTCGAGTTCTGTTGTCTCCACCAAGAAAAGCCTTGAAACGATTTCGTTTCAAGGCTTTTTCTTTTTTTGCTTCTGGCCAAGCGGGCCGCTGCCCTCACCGGGGGACGAGGGCGAGGGCCTCCCCCTGCACTTCCAGGGCCAGGGTGCCCCCGGGGGAGATTTCCTGCCGCAGGAGCATCTCCGCGGCGGGATTTTCCACCTGCCGGCGGATGAGCCGCCGCAGGGGCCGGGCGCCGTACCGGGCGTCCTTGCCCTGGCGGGCCAGGAGGGAGACCGCCTCCTGGTCGGGGGCGAAGGTCACCCCCGACCCCGCCAGCCGCTGGCCAAAGGAGGCCAGGAGTTTTCCGGCGATGGCCTCCAGCTCCCGGTCGCCCAGGGGGTGGAAGAGGACGGTCTCATCCAGCCGGTTGAGAAACTCCGGCCGGAACACCTGCCGCAGCTCCCGCTGAAGGGCGGCCTCCTGCCCCTGCCCCGTGCCTGCCCCGCCGGCAAAGCCCAGCGGGGTGCCGGCGGCCAGCCGCTCGCCCCCTACGTTGGAGGTCATCACCAGGATGGTGTTGCGGAAGTCGGCCCGGCGGCCGTGGGCATCGGTGAGCACCCCGTCCTCCATGATCTGCAGGAGCAGGCTCCACACGTCGGGGTGGGCCTTTTCCAGCTCGTCGAAGAGGAGGACGGAGTAGGGGTGCCGCCGGACCGCCTCGGTGAGCTGCCCCCCTTCCTCGTGGCCCACGTAGCCCGGGGGAGAGCCGGTGAGCCGGCTCATGGTGTGCTTTTCGGCAAACTCCGTCATGTCAAAGCGGAGCAGGGCCTCCTCGGTGCCGAAGAGGGTCTGGGCCAGGGCTTTGCACAGCTCGGTTTTCCCCACCCCGGTGGGCCCCAGGAAGAGGAAGGCCCCCACGGGGCGGTCGGGCTCCTTCAGCCCGGCACGGCCCCGGCGGACGGCCCGGGCCACGGCGGCCACCGCCTCCTGCTGGCCCGCCACCCGGCGGGCCAGGGCGGCCTCCAGCCCCAGGAGCTTCTCCCGCTCCGGCTGGGTGAGGGCGGACAGGGGGATCCCTGTCCACTGGGACAGGGTCCGGGCCACGTCCTGGGGGGTGACCACTGGCGTGGGCTGGTGGGCCTGCCACTGGCGACGGCCGCCTTCCAGCTCCCGGCGAAAGTCGGTCTCCGCGTCCCGGTACCGGGCGGCCCCCTCGTAGTCCTGGGCGGCGATGGCCTCGTCCCGGGCCAGGGCGGCGGCCTGGACCCGCCCGGCCAGGGCCTGGAGCTCCGGGGGCAGGGCCAGAGCTTGGAGCCGGGCCTGGGCAGCCGCCTCGTCCATAAGGTCAATGGCCTTGTCCGGCAGGCGCCGGTCGGGCAGGTAGCGCACCGACAGGGTCACCGCCGCGTCCAAGGCCTCCGGCTGGAAGGTGAGGCCGTGGTGACGGCCATACCGGGGGGCCAGGGTCTGGAGGATGGTGCGGGTGGTCTCCGGCGTGGGTTCCTCCACCCGGACGGGCTGGAACCGCCGCTCCAGGGCGGCGTCCTTTTCGATCATCCGACGGTACTCCTCCTGGGTGGTGGCGCCGATGAGCTGGAGCCCGCCCCGGGCTAGGGCGGGTTTGAGGAGGTTGGCCGCGTCGATGGCCCCCTCGGCACTGCCCGCCCCGATGAGGGTGTGGAGCTCGTCCAGGAAGAGGATCACATTCCCCGCCCGGGCCACCTCGGCCAGGATGTTTTTCATCCGGTCCTCAAACTCCCCCCGGTACTTGGTGCCGGCGATCACCGAGGGGAGGCTCAGGGACAGGAGGCGCTTCTGCCGCAAGGCATCGGGGACCTGTCCCTGGGCCATCCGCTGGGCCAGGGCCTCCACCACGGCGGTCTTGCCCACCCCGGGTTCCCCCAGGAGGACGGGGTTGTTCTTCCCCCGGCGCAGGAGGATTTGAATGAGCCGGTGGAGCTCCTCCGCCCGACCGGTGACGGGGTCATAGCCCCCGCGGCCTGCCTGCTGGACCATATCCAGGGCGTGCTGGTCCAGCAGCCGGGTGGGGGCGGAGGCAGAAGCGCCGTCGCCCTCCCCCCGGGCCCGGGCGGGGTAGCTCCCGCTGCCCAGGGCCCGGGCGGTCTGGCGGGAGAGGTGGTCCAGCTGGATCCCTGCCGCTGCCAGCAGGCGGCAGGCGCCCCCGTCTTTTTGCCCCAGCAGGCCCAGGAGCAGGTGGCGGCTGTTCACCTGGCGGTGGCCCAGGCGGCGGGCCTGGCCTACGGCGGCCTCCACACTCCGCTCCAGCTGGGGGGAGAGGGGGCGGCGCCCCGGCAGAGGGGCCCCGGTCCCCCAGGCCTCTGTGAGCTGCTCCAGCAGGCCTTGGCGGGTCAGGCCTTGGGCGGCCAGCAGCCGCATTGCCGTCCTCCGGGTTCGACGACGACATGCCCCAGCTCTCCGGCC
>URCB01000028.1 GCA_900546255.1 uncultured Eubacteriales bacterium | reverse complement strand
GCCGAAGATACTTGTTTGGAGACGAACCGGGAAAATAGGTAACGCCAACACAAAACAGGACGGTTCTCATACCGTCCTGTTTTTTTATAAAATGGGAATATAGGGAAGGAGGAAGTACATGGATATTTCTCTCTACTATCAGTCCTATGGCAATGGGTTTCCCCTGGTGCTGCTCCATGGAAATGGGGGAGACAGCAATTATTTCGCCCAACAAGTCCCTTATTTTTCCCGGTTCCGCCGGGTAATTGCCTTGGATACGCGGGGACATGGAAAATCTCCGCGGGGAACAGCGCCCTTTTCCATCCGACAGTTTGCCGAGGACCTGTTGCACTTCCTGGATGAACAGAATTTGCCCCAGGTAGACTTGCTGGGTTTTTCCGATGGAGGGAACATCGCATTGACCTTTGCGGCAAAATATCCGCATCGCATTCATCGCCTGGTACTCAACGGTGCAAACTTCCACCCATCTGGAATCAAGACGCACATTCAGCTTCCCATTGTTCTGGGGTATCGCACGACAGCGCTACTTGCCCCAAAAAGTAGTCGGGTGCAGCAGAACGCGGAACTGTTGCGGCTGATGGTCTATGAACCCCTTCTTCGTCCGGTGGATTTGCAGCGGATCACTGTGCCGACGTTGGTTATTGCAGGAACACGGGATATGGTCAAAACCGCCCATACCGTACAACTATACCGCAATCTGCCCGATGCCCAGCTGCGCCTTTTGCCAGGGGATCATTTCATTGCCAGCAAAACGGCGGAGGCTTTTAATCAAGTGGTGGGGGAGTTTTTAACGCAGTGAGAACTCTTTCCTACGCGTGCTGTCTTTTTTCGGAAAGCGCAGGGATCCACAGAATCCCTTTGTTGACAGAAAAGTAGAAATGGTTGTATAATTAAGTGTTATGTTGCATAAGCATTTCCTGCATTTTTGTTTTGGTATTTCACAGAATCTAACCTTACTCTGGGAGTGATGATGATGTCAAAATATTTTGGAACAGATGGCTTCCGCGGAGAGGCCAACGTTACCTTAACAGTAGACCATGCTTTCCGTGTGGGACGCTTTCTGGGCTGGTATTACGGCCAGGAGCATCAGGCCAAAATTGTGATCGGTAAGGATACCCGCCGCTCTAGTTATATGTTTGAGTGTGCGTTGGCCGCCGGGATTACGGCCTCTGGGGCAGACGCTTGCCTGATGCATGTGACCACCACCCCCAGCGTTTCCTACATCGCAAAGATTGATGAGTTTGACTGCGGCATTATGATTTCGGCCAGTCACAATCCCTTCCATGACAATGGGATTAAGCTCATCAATCACCACGGGGAAAAGATGGAGCAAGAGGTCATCGATCGAATCGAAGCTTACCTGGATAGTGACCAGGAGCTGCCTTATGCCACTGGGGGACAGATTGGCCGGGTGATTGACTATGCCTCTGGCCGGAACCGTTACATCGGCTACCTGATTAGCCTGGCCACCCACTCTTACAAGGACATTAAGGTGGCCCTGGACTGCGCCAATGGCAGTGCATGGATGATCGCAGAGAGCGTCTTTGAGGCACTGGGCGCGGAGACCCACGTCATCAATAATACCCCCAATGGTCTGAATATCAACGACAACTGCGGTTCCACCCACATTCAGCAGCTGCAGCAATATGTGAAGGACAACCACATGGACATCGGCTTTGCCTTTGACGGGGACGCAGACCGCTGCCTGGCTGTGGACGAGAAGGGCAACCTGGTCGATGGGGATGGCATTCTCTACATCTATGGCTCCTACATGAAGGAGCGGGAAAAACTGGCCAACAATACCATCGTCACCACCGTTATGTCCAACTTCGGCCTGTACAAAGCCCTGGATGCCCTGGGGATCCAGTACGAAAAAACCGATGTGGGGGACAAATACGTCTATGAAAACATGCGGGCCAACGGCCACCTCATTGGCGGGGAGCAGTCTGGTCACATCATCTTTGGAAAGTATGCCAACACAGGCGATGGTATCCTCACGGCCATCAAGCTTATGCAGGCCATGTTGAGCAAAAAGGTCCCGCTGTCCAAATTGACGCAAGATCTGAAGATCTATCCTCAGGTCTTGAAGAATGTGCGCGTACTGGATAAAGAGCGGGCGCTGAACGACTTCGCCGTCCAAAATGCCGTGCGAGAGGTGACAGAGCGCTTGGGAGACCAAGGGCGTATCCTCCTGCGGAAGAGCGGCACGGAGCCTGTCCTCCGGGTGATGGTGGAGGCCCCCACCAACGAGATGTGCGAGGAAAACGTGGATGCTGTGATTGCCGTGATGCACCAGCGCGGTTTGGTTGTGGAGGCGAAGTGAGATGTTGACCGTTGCAGACTTGTTGGACCTGAACGATACCATTGCCGCAGACCTCTTCGCAGGAAAAACCTACCCCTGGGAGGCACTGGAGGAGATCGGGGACTATATCCGCCGTCTCGGCCCTACCCTGTCTCCGGAGGAGTTCGACCATCCTGCGGAGGATGTCTGGATTGCGAAGGACGCCAAGGTCTTTCCCTCCGCCTACATCGGTGGCCCCTGCATCATTGACCATGAGGCGGAGATCCGCCATTGCGCCTTCATTCGGGGTAGCGCCATCGTGGGGAAAAAGGCCGTAGTAGGCAACTCTGTGGAGCTAAAAAACGTCGTCCTCTTTGACTATGTCCAAACCCCCCATTACAACTATGTGGGGGACTCCATCCTGGGCAGCCATGCCCATATGGGGGCAGGGTCTATTACCTCCAATGTCAAGAGCGACAAGACCCTGGTGGTCATCCGAGAGGGGACAGAGCAGGTTCCCACCGGACGGAAAAAGGTGGGGGCCATCCTGGGCAACTATGCAGAGGTCGGCTGCAACAGTGTCCTGAATCCCGGTACAGTCATTGGCCCCCATAGTAACGTCTATCCCACTTCCAGCGTCCGGGGCACCATCCCCCCCCACCATATTTATAAGAACGAACATACCATCCTACCCAAGAAATAACCAGAAAAGAGAGTAAGAAGAGAGATACCCATGAACCAGTTCCCAGCAAAAAACCTGTTCCTTTTGTTTTTGACTGCCTTCATCTGGGGCACGGCCTTTGTGGCCCAGTCTGTGGGCATGGACCATATTGGTCCCTTTACCTTCAACGCGGTGCGCTCCCTGGTGGGGGGCATTGCACTGCTTCCCGTCATCCTGATTTTTCAGCGCCGCAAAACTCCGGAGCGCCGCCAGCAGGAGAAGGCCAATCGGAAGACGTTGCTCCTAGGGGGCCTCTCCTGCGGCCTGGCCCTGGGTTTGGCCTCTGGCCTGCAGCAGGTGGGCATCCAGTACACCACGGTGGGGAAGGCCGGCTTTATCACTGCCCTGTACATTGTGATCGTCCCGATTCTAGGCCTCTTTTTCCGGAAAAAAGTGGGGGCCAAGCTGTGGATCAGTGTGGTGATTGCCATTTTTGGCCTGTACCTTCTGTGTATGAGCGGCTCCCTCCGCTTGGAGTGGGGGGACTTTCTGGTCCTCCTGTGCGCGGTGTGTTTCTCCGTGCATATCATGGTGATTGATTACTTCACCACCAAGGTGGACGGGGTGCAGATGTCTTGCATCCAATTCTTTGTGGCAGCCCTGTTTTCTGCGGTGTGTATGCTCTTTACCGAAGGGGTGCCCGATCCCCATGCCGTGGCCATCTCCTGGGTGCCCATTCTCTACGCGGGGGTTCTGTCCTCTGGGGTGGGCTACACCCTGCAGATCATTGGACAGAAGGGGGTCAACCCCACGGCTGCCAGCCTGGTGCTGAGTTTGGAGTCTGTCATCTCCGTCTTAGCCGGTTGGGTGATCCTGGGGCAGAGCATGTCGCCCAGAGAGATCCTAGGCTGCGTCCTGATGTTTTGCGCCATCATCCTGGCCCAACTCCCGGACCGCAAGAAGCGCCTGTCAGAGTGCACGCGAGAGGCCTGAAAACGAAGATTCTATTCGATGGAAAAAGAGAAAGCCGTTCCGCAGGAAATGCGGAACGGCTCTCTTTTAAGGTTCTCATCGGGGCAGCACTTTGCGCATAATGCTGGGGAAGCAGTCCACCTGGAACTGGTCACAGGTGAGGCATTTGGAGATGGGAGGGGCATCTTCCCGGGGGACTTCCACCCAGTGGAATTGGCGGTAAAAGTCCGGTACCTTCCCCACGAGCCACAGCTCCTTAGCCCCCAAACGGACGGCCTGGGCCTCTGCCACCGCCAGCAATTCCGACCCCAGCCCCTGTCCCCGGGCGGCCTCTGCCACGGCCAAATGGGCCAAAACGTGGTGTCCTGCACGCATCTGTAGGGTGGCGGCTCCCAGGAGGGAACCGTCCTCCAGATCATCGCACCGCCACAGGGCCAGGGTTCCTTCGGGGGCTTCCTGGCTGGGGGTGACCTCCAAACCACTTTCGTGATAGAGAACGGACAAGGGATAGAAAAACTGGGTGGGTGTGATCTGATACATGGAACCTGCCTCCTGTGTTCAAAAACGCGCCCTGGAACTCCAGGGCGCGTTCTATGTTTTGGATGGGGGAGCCGATTAGGCCTGACCCAGCTGCTTGGCGATCTCTTCTGCGAAGTTCTCTTCCTTCTTCTCCAGACCTTCGCCCTTCTCAAAGCGATAGAAGGCCTTGATCTGGATGGAGCCGCCCACTTCCTTGGCCACGGCAGCCACGTGCTTCTCCACGGAGACCTTGTTCTCCTTGACGAAGGCCTGCTGCATCAGGCAGTTCTCCTCGTAGAACTTACCCAGCTTGCCCATGACGATGCCTTCCTTCACCTTGTCGGGCTTGGCAGCCATCTTGGGATCGTTGGCCAGGGTAGCCAGCTGGATTTCCTTCTCCTTGTCCAGGGTCTCCTGGCTCACGTCGGACTTGTCCAGGAAGGCGGGGTTCATAGCGGCGATCTGCATGGCCAGGTCCTTGCCCAGCTCGATGACCTTCTCGTTGGTCTCCAGGCCGTCGGACACTTCCATGTTCAGCAGCACGCCGATGCGGCCGTTCATGTGGTTGTAAGCCACGCTCATGCCGCTGTCAAAGCGGGCAAAGCGGCGGATCTTGATGTTCTCGCCGATGACCAGGACCTTCTCCTGGAGCATCTGCTGCACGGTCAGACCGGTCTTGCGGTAGGGGAGGGTCATGAGGGTCTCCATGTCCACAGGACCCCACTTGGCCACCACATAGCACACATCCTTGGTGAACTCTTTGAACTGGTCGTTCTGTGCCACGAAGTCGGTCTCAGCGTTGACCTCCACCAGGGCAGCGCCGTCGGAGAACACTTCGGCATACGCCATGCCCTCGGCAGCGATGCGGCCGGCCTTCTTCTGGGCAGCAGCCAGGCCCTTCTCCCGCAGGAACTCAACGGCCTTGTCCATGTCGCCGTCGGTCTCTGCCAGTGCTTTCTTGCAGTCCAGCATGCCCACGCCAGTCATCTCGCGCAGCGCTTTTACATCAGCAGCAGTAAATGCCATGGTAACAAACCTCCAAATTGATCAGTAAAATATTCAACAGCACGGATGCCTATTTGCATAGGCATCCGCGCGTATGTCTTAGAGCATTAGCCTTCCACAGGGGCCTTCTCGTCGGCGGCTTCCGCTTCGGCTTCGGCAGCGTCAGCGCCCTGCTTGCCCTCCTGGATGGCGTTGGCCATCACGGAAGAGATCAGGCGGATGGCGCGGATGGCGTCATCGTTGCCGGGGATCACATAGTCGATTTCATCGGGGTCGCAGTTGGTGTCCACGATGGCCACAATGGGGATTTTCAGCTTGCGGGCCTCGTTGATGGCGTTGCGCTCCTTGCGGGGATCCACCACGAAGAGGGCACCGGGCAGGCGCTTCATATCCACCACGCCGCCGAGGTACTTCTCCAGCTTGGCGATTTCGCCCATGTGCTTGATGACTTCCTTCTTGGGCAGCATGTCGAAGGTGCCGTCCTCCTGCATCTTCTTGAGCTGGTTGAGACGGTCCACACGGCCGCGCATGGTCTTGAAGTTGGTGAGCATGCCGCCCAGCCATCTGGCGTTGACATAGAACATGCCGCAGCGCTGTGCCTCTTCGCGGATGGCGTCATGGGCCTGCTTCTTGGTGCCCACGAACAGCAGGCTCTGGCCGTTCTCAGACAGCTGACGGACGAAGTTGTAAGCCTCCTCCAGCTTCTTCACGGTCTTCTGCAGGTCGATGATATAGATGCCGTTGCGCTCGGTGAAGATATAGGTTGCCATCTTGGGGTTCCAGCGACGGGTCTGGTGACCGAAGTGCACACCTGCCTCCAAAAGCTGCTTCATAGATACGACTGCCATAGATTTGTTTCCTCCTAATTGTTTTAGTTGGTACCTCCGGGGCCCTCATCCGCGCGGCCAACCTGATGCCAGGCACACGGCCGTTTGTCTGAACCCCGTACGGAATCGGTCAATATTTTACCATAGCCTCCCCCGAATTGCAAGGATTTTTTCCCCTTTCCGGCCCCTTTTCCCAAGGGGAATCCAGAAAAATCCATCGAAGGAAGGGGAACGATAAAAAAAGAAACCTTGCCCGCCGCAGTATGAAGGGCTTTTCCCCCGGAGATACTGAAACCAACACAAGGAAAGCGGGGGAAGTATCACCATGGGACGACGTGGCAAGGTAGAAATCAGCGGAGTCAACACGGCCAAACTGCCGGTGCTCAGCCGGGAGGAGGCCAAGGAACTCTTCCTGCAGGCCAGGGCGGGGAGCCAAGAAGCCCGGGAAAAGCTGATCCAGGGAAATCTCCGCTTGGTGCTCAGTGTCATCAAAAAGTTTGATGGCCGCAACGAAAACCCGGACGATCTGTTCCAAGTGGGATGCGTGGGCCTCATCAAAGGCATTGACAATTTCAATGTGGACCTGGATGTGTTCCCCAGCACCTATCTGGTACCCATGATTGTGGGGGAGATCCGCCGCTACCTGCGAGACAACAGCGCCGTGCGGGTGTCCCGCTCCATGCGGGATACCGCCTACAAAGTGCTCCAAGCCAAAGAGGCCTTCTTGGCCGAGCACCAGCGGGAGCCCAGCGTGGAAGAGATCGCGGACAGGCTGGACTTAAAGCGAGAGGATGTGGTCTTTGCCCTGGATGCCATCGTAGACCCAGTGTCCCTCTATGAACCGGTTTACTCCGACGGAGGCGACACCATCTGCGTGATGGATCAGGTTCGGGATCAAAAGAACACCGACGAGAACTGGCTGGAGCAGATCGCCCTCCGGGAGGCCATGGAACACCTCAGCGACCGGGAGAAAACCATCCTCCGCCTGCGCTTCTTTGAGGGAAAAACCCAGATGGAGGTCTCCGCCCACATCGGCATCTCCCAGGCGCAGATTTCCCGCCTGGAGAAAAACGCCATCCAGAAGATCAAGCAGGAACTGTGATCCCCAGGGACCGGAGCACGGCCTCCTGCCACAAGGCGGGGGGCCAAACCCCGTCCTCCATATGGTTCAGGGACACCCGCCACACCTGTGTTCCCTGGCGCAGGAGCAGGCAGGAACCGAAGGCGTCCTGAACCAACTTGGCCTGGTCCAGGCCGGGCAGGGCCAGGGACTCTGCATGAACGCGCCCCTGGGCGATGAGCTCCTTCCAAGCGGTTTGAAAGCACCACTGGGCGGCGGAGAGAAAGGCGGTGCGGGTGTACTGGAGACGGAACCGTACCTGGCAGGTGCGCCCACCCGGGGTGGTGAGGGTTCCGTCCTCCATCCAGAGCAGATCCTGGGGAAAGAAAGGGTTCGGCCGTCGCTGGAAGGAGAAGTTCTCCGGCTCCCGCTGATAGGCATAACCCGCCGGCAGCAAGTCCGACACCGTGGCAAAGGGATAGTCTGGCGCCGGAGGCGGAGGCAGACTGACTGTGCCAGAGGGGAATATGCCGACCCCGAAGACTACGACCATGCCGACGATGGTCCACCGTATCGCCAGACGGCGCTTGGTTTGGGCGCGCCAGGGTTTCCGGTGGTTTATCGCATCCCCTAGGGCCAACTTCTGGGACATCTCGCGAAAGTAGTGCAGGATTCTCCCATACTGTACCACCACGCTGGCGATTCCAAGGGGGAAGAGGAAGGGTAATAAGAACGACTCTCTTGCGATGCCCCAAATGGATTGGCCGCAAGAAAACCATAGCAAGAGGAAGAGCGCAAACAACAACAGCAAGATCAGAAACAGGGAAACGGCATACCACCACAATACCCGACGAATGGCCGCGGCCTGAAGCTGGGGGTCGGTTTCCATCTCCCGGGGATGCTCTGTGGTGGCCCGGTAGACGTAGAAGGATTGGTGGAGGGAGACATATTCCCACCCGGCCTGGGCGGCCAGTTCCCTGGCCTCCTGGTTGGGGGCGCGGCGGCTTTGCCGTAGACGCTGCCACAGGGTGGGGTGTTCCAGAGAGGACACCAGCCGGTAGGGCAGTGCCCGAGGTTCCCCCCGGTAGAAATGGCCCAGCCCCCAGTCAATTCCCTGCCGCTCCAAATAGAGGCCTTCCCGGGCCATGTCGGTGAGCCAACTTTCCATCGCCTCCATATCGTAGAGGGGGGAGGGCGGGATGCGGATGACAGTCTTGTTCATACACGCCACCTTTCTAACACAAAAGGGAAGGACCCGCTTAGGATGAAACCGTGGACAACAGGAAAAACAGGGCAAATAGGGCAAAACATGTGATTTCGCAGGTTTTCCATCCAAGCCAAAATTTGGACTTAGGCTGCCAAGGCTTTTCGTGATCCAAGCTTTGGCCCAGCGCCAGAACCTGGGATCGTCTGTGCAAATAGCGCATCCCCAACAGGAATTCCACCAAACCCATGCTTACAATGAGAGCAAACATCACAAGGGCGGCGATGGTGGGCCAAAGGAGGGAGGATAGGCGAAAAGAGGAGGGCGGAAACACGAAAAAACGGAAGAAGAGGAGGGGAATGGCCACCAGGAAAGAGAGCACCTTGTATCCCAGGATCTTACGAATGGATGCAGATTGAAGCACAGGGTCGGTTTCCATCTCCCTGGGGTGCTCTGTGGTGCCTCGATAAACATAGAACCCCTCGATCAACGCGACGTATTCCCAGCCGGAATAGGCGGCCAAATCCAGGACCTCCTGGGGAGGAGGAGACCCATGGATGCGGGTCTGCTGCAAGACGGTGGTAGACTCCAGAGAGGACACCAGCCGGTAGGGCAGTGCCCGGGGCACGTCCTTCCGAAAGTGGAACCGGCCGAAGTAGTCTCCCTGTCGCTCCAGGTACCATCCCTGCTTGGCCTGGTCGGTGAGCCAGCTTTCCACGGCTTCCATATCGTAGCTGGGGCAGGGGAGAATGCGGGTTGCGGTCTCGTTCATAAAAGCCTCCTTTCTCAGGGGGAAGGGGGGAACGTCATGGGGTGGCCAAAGCTGGGCGCAGGGCGGGGTCGGGGGAAGCGGGTGCGGGGACGTCCCCTGCCTCCACCCGCTGGGCATCCTGGAGGCAGGCGTGCAGGCGGGCCAACTCCTGGGCGTAGGCCGCCCGGCCTTTTTCCGTGATGGCATAGGTGCGTTTGCGCCCCTCTACGGCGGTTTCTTGGATGTATTGCTCCGCCTCAAACTTTCCCAGAATGGTGTACAGGGTGGCCGGGCCCATCTGAATCCGCCCCTGGGTGAGGGTTTCGATGAACTCGGTTACCTCGATGCCGCACATGGGCCGGGCCAGAAAGGCCATGAGGACATAGAACATGGACTCCGTCAAGGACTCCATTGATTTTTTGGGCATGGATTCGCCTCCTCTCTGAAATATCGTCTCTTGATATCGTCTAATGATATTATAGAGGAAACGGCGGCTCCTGTCAAGCACAGAGAAAAACCCGCCCGCAGCCAGGGGGAGGCTGCGGGCGGGGCGCCAGCGAAGAGGTAGCGGCGTTATAAACGGTAGATATCCTGGGGGGATAGGGTGGAAATGTGGTGGGTGTCCAAGGCCTGCTGGGCGATTTCCTCGTTGTCGGTGCGCATCACCACCACGGCATGGCCGTCCTGACGGTTCCCCACAAAGGCGTACATGTATTCCACCGACACTTTGGCCTCGGCGAGGATTCTCAGCACCGCAGTGAGGCCGCCGGGACGGTCGTCAATGACCGCGGCAATGACGTCACTCTGCTTAACCACAAAGGCGTGGTCCCGGAGGACCTGGTAGGCCTTGTCCGGGTCATTGACGATCAAGCGGAGAATGCCAAAGTCGGAGGAGTCCGCCAGGGACAGGGCGCTCATATCAATGCCGTTGTCCCCCAAAATCTGGGAGACCTCCACCAGCTTGCCGGGCACGTTTTCCACAAAGACAGAGATCTGTTTGATAAGCATAGTCGTTTGCCTCCTTACAGTTTCCGGTTGTCGATGATGCGCTGGGCTTTGCCCTCGCTGCGGGCGATGGTCTTGGGGTTGACCAGGTGAACCTTAGCACCGATGCCCAGCATGGAGCGCAGTTTGGAGACGATTTCCTTCTCCAGCTTCTCCACGGAACGGATATCGTCGGAGAACATCTTCTCGCTCATCTCCACGTTGATGTCCAGGGTGTCGGTGTTGTTCTCCCGGCCTACGATGATCTGGTAGTTGGGGGTGATGTTTTCGCCGCTGACCTTCAGCAGCACCTCCTCGATCTGGGAGGGGAAGACGTTCACGCCCCGGATGATCATCATATCGTCCGAGCGGCCCATGGGCTTGCTCATCCGCACATGGGTGCGGCCGCAGGGGCAGGGGGAGCGGTCCAGCACACAGATGTCCCGGGTGCGGTAGCGAATCAAGGGGAAGGCTTCCTTGGTGATGGAGGTGAATACCAGTTCCCCCTTGGAGCCGTCGGGAAGAACCTCGCCAGTGTCAGGGTCAATGATCTCCGCGATGAAATGGTCCTCACAAATGTGCATTCCGTGCTGGTCACTGCACTCGTAGGCAACGCCAGGGCCGGAGAGCTCTGTCAGGCCATAGATGTCATAGGCCTGAATGCCCAGTTTGTTCTGAATGTCCTGGCGCATCTCCTCCGACCAGGCCTCGGCGCCAAAGATGCCAGCCTTCAGCTTAATCTTATCCCGCAGCCCCCGTTCGATGATGCTCTCTGCCAGGAAGGCGGCGTAGGAGGGGGTGCAGCAAAGGATGGTGGCCTCCAGGTCGCACATGAACTGGATCTGACGGTCTGTGTTGCCCGAAGACATGGGCAAGGTCAGGCATCCCACCTTGTGGGAGCCACCGTTGAGGCCGGGGCCCCCGGTGAATAGGCCGTAGCCATAACACACGTGGCACACATCCTCATTGGTGCCGCCGGCGGCCATGATGGCGCGGGCACAGCAATCCTCCCACAGGTCCAGGTCATGTTGGGTGTAGAAAGCCACTACCCGCCGGCCGGTGGTGCCGGAGGTCGACTGGATACGGACGCAGTCCTTCAAAGGGCGGGCCAACAGGCCATACGGATAGGCCTCCCGCAGATCGTTTTTGCTGAGGAAGGGGAGTTTGTGCAGGTCTTCCAGGCCATGGATGTCATCGGGGGTGATCCCTTTGGCCTCCATCTTGGCCCGGTAATAGGGGACATTGTCATAGACATTGCGCACTTGCTGAACCAGCAGCTTACTCTGGTGGGCCCGGATCTGGTCCTGGGGCATGGTTTCAATTTCAGGTTGGTACATGGGCACGGAACATCAGTCCTCACTCTCTCAATGTTGCTTTGTTGTTATAATAACATCATTTTTTTATTATGATAAGTATAAAAGCCTCTCGAGAAAAAGTCAAGGGGAAAATGTGATCTTTTCTAGAGAAAAGATGCAAGGCGTCGAAAATGCACTTCTTGTGTCGGAAACAAGGTTATTTCATATTGGATATAATATATACTTGACTTTTTGCAGTGCGCGTGCTATCCTAATATTGAACTCAAGATGAAGCGTTTTTAAAATCAGAGAAGGAGGAACCATGATGACCGAATCGTTGGCCTATCCCGGCGATACTCGCCGGCTGAGTGTAGGGGAAGAAGTTCTCAACGCCGTGTCCCACGGTGTGGGTGCCCTGTTGGCTGTGGCCGGCACCGTGCTGCTGGTTCTGCGTGCCAAGGCCTATGGGGGCCTGGTCAACCTGGTGGGCGTCACGGTGTTTGGGGTGTCCATGATCCTCCTCTACCTCTTTTCCTGCTTGTACCATGCCTTGCCGCCGTCGAAGGGGAAGCAGGTGTTTCAAGTATTGGACCACTGCTCCATTTTCCTGCTGATTATGGGGACCTATGCCCCCGTCTGTCTGGTCACTGTGGGCGGCCCCTATGGCTGGACCTTGTTTGGCATCAACCTGGCCTGTGGTCTGGTGGGCATTGCCCTCAATGCGGTGGACCTGGCCCGGTGGAAGAAACTCTCCTTGGTGCTCTACCTGGTCATGGGGTGGATGGCCGTGTTGGCCATGCCGGTGATGCTGCACAATCTCAGTAGGATAGGGTTCCTGCTGATTCTGTTGGGGGGGCTTGCCTACACCATTGGGGTGGTCTTCTATCGGCAAAAGGACAAGCCTTACCGCCACGGCATCTGGCATTTCTTTGTGTTGGCCGGCACGGTGTTCCATTTCTTTGCGGTATACACCAACTGCTGTTTTTAAAGGCCTACGCTCACCACAGACACGTTAGAAGGAGGCTACTATGAGAGACTATATCATCGCGACGGATTCCTGCTGCGATTTTGATGAGAACCTGATCCGGGAGTTGGACCTCACCGTGATCCCCCTGTCCGTCCACCTGGGACAGGACCACTTTCGCAACTATCCCGGGGAAATGCCGGAAAGCCACGTCTTTTACACCCGCCTAAGCAAAGGGGAACCTGCCCAGACCTCTGCCCCCAATGTAGAGGCCTTTAAGGACGCTTTCCGCCCCTTCCTGGAGGCAGGAAAGGACGTGCTCTATCTGGGGTTTTCCTCTGCCCTCAGCGCCACCTATCAAAACGCTGCCATGGCAGTGGAAGAGTTGCGGGAGGCGTTTCCTGACGCTGTGATTCGCGCGGTGGATACCCTCTGTGCCTCCATGGGGCAAGGCCTGCTGGTGGATCTGGCAGTCCAGGAAAAGCGGAAGGGGAAGTCCTTGGAGGAAGTGGCGTCCTTTGTCCAGGAGACCATCCCCCACCTCTGCCACTGGTTTACCGTGGGGGATCTCAGCCAGCTGCGCCGGGGTGGGCGGCTGTCTGCCGGCAAAGCCATTGTGGGGAACCTGCTGAACATTAAGCCCGTCCTCCATGTGGACCATGAGGGGCGCTTGGTGCCCATGGAGTCTGCCAAGGGGCGGAAGAAGTCGGTGGAAGCCCTGGTACGCCATATGGAGGAGACCGCCATTGCCCCGGAAACCCAGCGAATTTACATCAGCCATGGGGACTGCCTGGGAGATGCTGAGGTTCTGGCTGCCGCCATTCAGAGCAAACTGGGGGTGGCCTCCGTCACCATCGGAGATGTGGGGCCGGTGATCGGCGCCCACGCTGGCCTGGGGACCCTGGCACTGTTTTTCCTGGGAAAAGAGAGATAATCGCTACCCCCAAAAAATCGCCTGCACAGCTTTTCTGTGCAGGCGATTTTCATTGGTTTCCAAGGGGTTCCGGATTACAGGGAGTGAATGACGATCTTCCCGTCCTCCACCACAGCCTTCAAAGCGGTGATGGGATGGAGGTAACTGTCAATGATCTGGGAAGCGATGGGATCTTCCAAATGCTTCTGAATATACCGGCGGAGGTTCCGGGCGCCATAGGCGGCGGAGTAGGATTCCTTTACCAGCTGATCCAGCACCGATTCCTCCCAAGAGAAGGTGAGGTTCTTTTCCTGCAGCACGTCTTGGAGCTCCTGGAGCATGATCCGGGCGATGGAACGGAAGTTTTCTTCCGAGAGCTGGTTAAAGCAGATGACTTCGTCCACCCGGTTGATGAACTCCGGCCGCAGGAACTGTTGCAGGGCTTTCATGGCCTTGTCCTTGTTCAGCTCGTTGGTGGTTTTGCCAAAGCCCAGCGGGCCGGAGTTGTTCTCACTGCCGGCGTTGGAGGTCATGACGATGACGGTGTTTTCGAAGTTCACCGTCCGGCCCTGGGCGTCGGTGATATGGCCGTCATCCAGGATCTGGAGCAGGATATTCAGCACATCGGGGTGGGCCTTTTCGATCTCGTCAAAGAGGATCACGGAGTAGGGTTTCCGGCGGATCTTTTCCGTGAGCTGGCCAGCCTCGTCATACCCCACATACCCCGGGGGAGAGCCGATGATCCGGGAGACCGAATGCTTTTCCATGAACTCCGACATGTCCAGACGAATCAGGGATTCCGGGGCGTGGAAGAGGTCTTCCGCCAGCCGCTTCACCAGCTCCGTCTTGCCCACGCCGGTAGAACCGACGAAGATGAAGGACACCGGCTTGCGCTTGGTGGTGACCCCCACCCGGTTGCGGCGGATGGCAGCGGCCACCGAGGCGATGGCCTCATCCTGGCCCACCACGTGCTCCTTCAGCCGGTCTTCCAGCTTGGCTAGGCGCTCGTACTCCTGCTCCTGGATGGTGCTGGCGGGGATCTTGGTCCAAAGTTCCACCACCCGGGCCAGGCTGTCCAGGGTTAGAGTGGGAGCCTCCCGCTGGCTCAGCTCCTTCTGCTCCTGGAGCAGCTGCAGCTCCTTGCTGCGCAGCTCGGCCAGGCGCTCATAGGCCCTGTCGCTGGCATCGGCCACCATGACCTCCCGCTCCACGGCGATGTCGTTGAGCTCTTTCTCCACTTCCATGCTGCGGGCCAGGTTCTTGTCCCGGAGGTTGGCGTCGGAGCAGGCTTCGTCGATGAGGTCGATGGCCTTGTCTGGCAGGAACCGGTCGGTGATATAGCGCTCCGACATGAGCACGGCCAGGCGGGCAATGTCGGGGGTGATCTTTACATGGTGGAAGGACTCATAGTAGGGGGCAACGCCCTTGATGATCTCCACGGCGTCCTCAATGGAGGGCTCGTTGACGATCACCGGCTGGAACCGCCGCTCCAGGGCGGAGTCCTTTTCGATATACTTCCGGTACTCCACCAGGGTGGTGGCGCCGATGACCTGGAGCTCGCCCCGGGAGAGGGCAGGTTTGAGGATGTTGGCGGCGTTCATGGATCCCTCGGCGTCCCCGGCGCCCACCAGGTTATGGACTTCGTCAATCACTAGGATGATGTTGCCCAGTTTTTTGATCTCCTCAATGAGTCCCTTCATACGGCTTTCAAACTGCCCCCGGAACTGGGTGCCGGCTACCAGAGAGGTGAGATCCAACAGGTAGACCTCTTTGTCCTTCAGCTTATAGGGCACATCGCCCTGGTAAATCTTCATGGCCAGCCCTTCGGCAATGGCGGTTTTGCCCACGCCGGGTTCCCCGATGAGGCAGGGGTTGTTCTTCTGCCGGCGGTTGAGGATTTGGATCACCCGCTCCAATTCCTGCTCCCGGCCGATCATCCGGTCCAGTTTGCCTTCGGCGGCCTTTCGAGTGAGGGAGATGCAGTGGTTTTCCAGAAACTTCCGTTTTCCACGGTTTTTCCGGTCGGCTTTGTCCTCTCGAGCGGCTCGGCCGCCGTCCGCCGCCTGGGGGGAGACATCGGGGAGCGGCTCCTCCTTGGTGTCGTTCCCCTCTGTGGGCGCCAGGTTGCCCATTAACTTATTGAGGAAGGGGAAGGTGGCAGTGCGGCCGTCCTCCTCATCGTCATCGTTGCCGTTGGCGGCATCGCTCAAGGCGCCGGAGAGGTTGCCCAGCAGGCCTTCCATGCTCTCAGCCCCTTCAAAGGCGGACATCATTTCATTGGTCAGACCTTCCAGTTCTTCGTCGCTGAGGCCCATTTTTTCGATCATATCGGTTACCGGGCGGATGTTCAGCTCTCGGGCGCATTTCAAGCAGAGGCCCTCGTTGTGGCTGCCCTGCCCGTTATTGTCCAGCCGGGTGATGAACACCACGGCAACATTTTTTTTGCATCTGCTGCAAAGGGTAGGTTTCATAGGTGCGTTCACTCCTCCATGGGGTGTATGGTTTACTAATATGCTATCTTAGCACAGGATTATGAATTAGGTGTGAATGGCCCTGGGGATTATCCTGCCAGCCAGGAAAACAGGTCGATGGAGGACAGCAGGGAGAGGAGGATGCTGCCTTCCGCCACATCGGTGGGGATCCACCCCAGCAAGTCGCAGAGAACCCAGCGGACGATGATCAGCACCAAAATGCCTTTGACCAGGCCGAACACGCCGCCCAGTAGTTTGTTGAGGAAATGCAGGCCGGGGAGCTTGGCCACCAAGTTTAATCCATGGCAGAGGAGGTTCCACACCAGCAGCACCCCGAAAAACCCAATCAAAAAGAGGATGGCCTTAGCCAGCAGCCCGGCGATAAGGTTGGCAGCCTCGTTGAGAGTGGCGGTTCTCCAGGCCTCTGCGCTTTGATTGACCTGTTCTTGCAGGGATTGTGAAAAGCCTTCTGGCAAGGTAATCCCGTTTTCCTGGGTGGCGGAAGGATCCGTTTGACCGTTTTCTTCCTTGTTTAGGAGGGATTCCAGAATGACCGGTTCCAATCGGTCCTCCAGGGGTTGGGACCAGTGGGTGGCCAAATACCATCCACCCAACAGGGCCAAGAGAACTGCCAGCAGGGAGCACAGGCTGAGAATCAACCCGCGGCGAACCCCCATAACGAAAAAGTAGACCAGGAGACCCAGCAGGACCAAATCCAACAGGAGAGAGACTGTGGTTACCATCATCCGTTCTCCTGATTGGCGGCATCTGCCTCCACGCGAGTGCCGGTAAAGGGGAAGTAGAGGCTCACTGCCGCGCTGTTGATGAGGGCCACACTGCCGTCAGAGTAGACAGCCACGTTACGGATGCCCTGCTGGTTGGGGGTGGTGCGGTAGCCGTCCAGCCTTCGGTCCGCAGTGATCACCTCGCTGGTGGTCAGCAGGGCGACGTCATGCCCTTGGGCAGCCAGAGCCATGGGCTGCCCATCCAGGGTAAGGGAACCATAGGGCGTACCGTCAGCGGCCACTGTCACCAAATTGCCCCCGCTGCCGGAGGAGGAGCGGGAGAGCAGCAGCGTGGCAAACCCATCCCCTTGGAGGGAAGCCATTTTGAGGTACTGTCCCTCATAGTCATAGCTGGCGGTAATCACCCCGCTGGAATCCAAGATCAGCAGGCTCTCATCTCCAAGGATCCAGCACCGGCTGGCACTGTGGGTGGAGAGCACCACGTTGGAACCCAGGGAAAGGGTGCGGGTAGGTGTCTCGTTGGATGAGAAGGTGTAGTAGAGTAAAGTGTTTTCAAAGGAGCCCTCTGCCTGTCCCGGAGAGATGAGGTAAACCCCTTGACAGTCCGGGGTGACAATGGCATCCGAAATGTACCGGCTGGACAGGCGAATGGTCATTACAGTTTCAAAGTTCTGGTTATAGACCGTCACCACGCCTTTGTAACCGCTGACCTTGCTGGTCACCGCGACCCAGCCGTCTTCGTTGATGGTGGCACAGAGGATGGACTCTTCCTCAGACAACGTCAGGGAATGCAGCAGAGCTTCCCCGCCGATGACCCGGAGCTCTTGCCCGCCCACGTCATAGACCACGGCGTATTCTCCGGAGGCGTTCAGGGCAGGGGTGGTCATCTCCACCGACTCCTGCACACGAGAGGTTCCTGTGGGGGAGACCAGCTGGATCTGGGACTGGGTGCAAATCAACAGGTTATCTTCCAGCCCCATAAAAAGGCTGTTGGATTGGGCGTTGTGGGAAAAACTGTCGTTCTGCTGAGAGTAGGTTGCCCAGCGAAAAAAACTGACGACGTTGTCACGGAACACGGTGGCGGTCAGCAGAGCCAACACCACCACAGCCACCACAATGAGAAGAATCACCCGTTGCTTCCGGGTGAGGTTTGTTTTCCAATCTTGCAGTTTATTCATAGAGAACCTCCAAAGTGCGGCAAAGGGGACGTTTTTCCGGGGTCATTAGGGAAGCCCGTCTATGGGATACCAGAGGTTGGTCATGTACAGCCCCTGAGGGGGGGCAGTGGGGCCGGCATCGGTGCGGTTTCGCCCTTCCAGCAGGGCAGGGATGTCGTGGGGGGAGAGCTTTCCCTCGGAGGCGTAAACGCAGGTCCCCACCATGGCCCGCACCATGTTGTAGAGAAATCCGTCTGCACAAACCCGGCAGGAGATGAGGTTTCCCTCCCGGGTGATCTCAAAATAATGTACCGTGCGGACGGTGGTCTTGGTCTCGGTCCCCACGGAACGGACGCAGGCAAAGTCATGGGTTCCCACAAAGTACTGGGCCGCCTGGTGCATTACAGCTTCGTCCAGCTTTTTGGGATAGAACCACACCCGGTTGACCAGAAAAGCATTGCGGATCCGGGAGTTGTAGATGCGATAGGTATACTCCTTCCGTAGGCAGCTGCCAATGGCGTTGAAGTCATCGGGCACTTCCGTGGCCTTGGTGACCACAATGTCTCCCGGCAGGCGGGAGTTCACCGCCAGGGGAATCCGGTCACAGGGGATGGTGGAGGTGGTGCGGAAGTTGGCCACATACACCTCAGCGTGGACGCCGGCATCCGTACGCCCGGCGCCTGTGCACTTGATCGAATGGCCCATCACCTGGGAGAGGGCCTTTTCCAGGGTTTCTGCCACGGTGACATCCCGCTTTTGCACCTGCCATCCGTGGTAAGCGGTGCCGTCATACATCAGGGTCAAAGCGATGTTGCGCATGAAGACCTCCCAAATCAGAATGAGGTTATAAGCCCAAAACGCGCAGGGCAACGATGCCTGCGCACAGAGCAAGGCTAAACACCACCAGACCCCAGTCCCGGCCGTGCATCACAAGCTGCCGCAGGCTGGTGCGGCCATCGTCCCCGTGGTAGCAGCGGCACTCCATGGCCACGGCCAACTCCTCCGCCCGGCGGAAGGAGGAGATGAACAAGGGGATGAGAATGGGGATCAGCGCCTTGGCCTTTTGCACCAGGCCGCCGGTGTCAAAGTCAGCGCCCCGGGCCTTTTGGGCGGAGATAATCTTATCCGTCTCCTGGATCAGGGTGGGGATAAACCGCAGCGCGATGCTCATAATCATGGACAGTTCGTGGACGGGGAACCCCACTTTTTTCAGGGGGCGCAGCAGCCGCTCCAGCCCATCGGTGAGGGTGATGGGGGAGGTGGTATAGGTCAGCAGGAGGGTGCAGGCGATGAGCATGAGGATCCGCGCCACCATGAAGCCGGCCCGCCAGATGCCCTCCACCGTGATGGTGAGGATGCCGTAGCTCCACAGCACGGTACCATCCGAAGTATAGAACAGGTTTAAAAGGGCGGTGAAAATCACCAGGAAGATCACCGGCTTCATACCCTTTCGGAAGGATTGGAAGGGCACCTTAGAGATGGCAATGAGGATCAGCAGCACCGCCAGGGCTACGCCGTAGGAGAGCAGAGAGTTGCACAGGAAAATGGCCACAATGTAGATTACGGTAAAGATAATCTTCCCCCGGGGATCAAACCGGTGAATGAGAGAGTGGCCGGGGAAATACTGGCCCAGGGTAATGTCTTTCAGCGCCACTTACTTCCCCTCCTTTTTCTTCAAAGCCGCCAGGAAGGCCGCCTTGGCTTGCTCCACGGTATACACTGCAGGGTCCACCTCGGCGCCCATGGCCCTCAGCCGGGAGAACACCCGGTTCATGGTGGGCACAGCCAGGCCCATTGCCTCCAACGCCTCCCCATGGGAGAACACTTCCCGAGGGGTGCCCACATAGGGGAGGGTCCCGTGGCTCACCACGGCCAGACGGTCGGTGAGCCGGGCCACGTCCTCCATGGAGTGGCTGACGATGATGATGGTGGCCTGGTTGGCCTGGCGGTAAGCGTCGATGTTGGCCAGGATGCTGGCAGCGCCAGCGGGGTCCAACCCGGCGGTCGGCTCGTCTAGGATCAACACTTTGGGTTCCATGGCGATGACGCCGGCGATGGCCACCCGCCGCTTTTGCCCGCCGGAGAGCTCGAAGGGGGAGCGGGCCAGGATCTCCTCGCTCAGGCCGGCAAAGGCAGCCGCTTGGCGTACCCGGCGGTCAATCTCTGGCTCATCCAACTTCATGTTCCGGGGGCCGAAGGCGATGTCTTTGTACACCGTCTCCTCAAACAGCTGGTATTCCGGATACTGGAACACCAGCCCCACTTGAAAGCGGATGTTGTGGGTCAGCTCTTTGCTGCTCCAGATGTCCTGCCCCTGGAAGAGGACCTCCCCCTCTGTGGGGCGGATCAGCCCGTTGAGGTGCTGAATCAGGGTGGACTTGCCGGAACCGGTGCGTCCGATGATCCCCAGATACTCCCCGCGGTAGATGGTCAGGTTCACCTGATCCAGGGCCCGCTGCTCAAAGGGGGTGTTGGGGCTGTAAATATGGGTTAGGTTTTTGATTTCAATGATGGGTTCCAAACTGGATTCCGCCTCTCTTTTTGATGCAGACAGAGGTTACCGAAGCAGGCCGGCCAACACCGCAGCACAGGCCTCGTCACTGATGGCATCTAGGGGGACGTTTAACCCCTCCTTGCGCAGTTCGTACAGAAGGCCCACCGTCTCCGGCACGGCCAAGCCGGCATTGCGCAGCGTGTCCACATGCTGAAACACCTCTGTGGGGGCGCCGTCGTCGATGATGTGGCCGTCTGCCATGACGATGAGGCGCTGGGCCTGGGCCGCCTCATCCATGTGATGGGTGATGAGGATCACGGTAATGCCGAACTTTTCATTCAGGGTGCGGATGGTGTCCACCGTTTCCCGCCGGCCCACCGGGTCCAGCATGGCGGTGGCCTCGTCCAAAACGATGCACTTGGGGGTCATGGCGATGATGCCGGCAATGGCCACCCGCTGCTTTTGCCCGCCGGAGAGCAGGTGCGGGGCGTGCTCACGCCATTCATACATCCCGACCATTTTGAGGGCAGTGTCCACCCGTTTTCGGATCTCTTCGGGGGGAATCCCCATGTTTTCCGGGCCAAAGGCCACGTCTTCCTCCACCACACTGGCCACGATTTGGTTGTCGGGGTTTTGGAACACCATGCCCACCGTGCCCCGAATGGCCAAAAGATTGTCCGGGTCAGAGGTGTCCAATCCATCGACCCAAAGTTTCCCCTGGGTGGGGGTAAGCAAGGCGTTGCAGTGCTTGGCAAAGGTGGACTTGCCGGAACCGTTGTGCCCCAGAATGGCCACAAAGGATCCGGCTGCAATCTCCAAGTTAATATCGTCCAACACCGGCGGGTGATCTGCCGGCTCATCGGGATAGCGAAAAGTGAGGTGTTCCGCTTTGATCATGGTACTCATAGGATGCTCCTTATTTCCCAGCCGCCGTCCATCGGCCGGCAGCGCCGCAGGGGAGGATGAGCCCGCTCTCCGCCACCGGCAGCCCCAGTTCGTCGCTGACGGTGTGGCCGCCGTAACGCTTGGTGAGCAGGGTCTCCAAAAGATAGGTCAGCACCGACGGGGCCAACCCCGTGGTGTAGGAATTGATGAGGAAAAACAGGGGACGGTCAGAGAGCACCCCGGCCACCAGTTTCACAAAGGGGTAGAGGTTTTCCTCCAACTTCCAAATCTCCCCCGAAGGGCCCCGGCCATAGGAAGGGGGGTCCATGATCACGGCATCGTACCGCCGGCCCCGCCGGATCTCTCGTTCTACGAATTTGGCGCAGTCATCCACAATCCATCGAATGGGGGCGTCTTCCAGTCCGGAACTCTTGGCGTTTTCCCTGGCCCAGCTCACCATGCCCTTGGCTGCGTCCACATGGCACACCGAGGCGCCGGCGGCGGCGCAGGCCACAGAGGCCGCGCCCGTATAGGCGAAGAGGTTCAGCACGGAGATGGGCCGGCCCGCTGTCCGGATTTGCTCCATAGCAAAGTCCCAGTTGGCCGCCTGCTCCGGGAAGAGGCCCGTGTGCTTGAAGTTCATCGGCTTAATATTAAAGGTAAGGTTCCGGTAGTGCACCTGCCACCGTTGGGGCAGGTCTTTCTTCACCCACCGCCCCCCGCCAGTGTTGGACCGGGCATAGCGGGCGTGGTAGGTTTTCCAACCGGGGTGGCGGCGAGGAGTGTCCCAGATGGCCTGGGGGTCCGGACGAACCAGGGTATACGGCCCCCATTGCTCCAACTTTTCTCCGCGGCCGCAGTCCAGCAGCGTGTATTCTTTCCAAGCGGTTGAGGCCCACATATCCATTCTCCCTTGTGCCGGCCCGATGGGCCTTTCGTATTGTGGGGCACTGGGCCCCAGCCCTTGCTGCGGGAAGGTTCCACAGCGTTGGAATCGATAAAAAATTATAGCATTTGAAACCCGTTCCGTCAATGAAATGTCAGTTCCCCGGGAGATTCCGAGAAAAAATGATTGTATTGAAAGACAGAATATGGTAAGATGTGACCCAAAGTGAGAAAAATTTTTTAGGATTTGACAAAGCGACATCAGGTGGGGGCCCCTCTGGGGCAGCCCCCTGAAGGAGGGTATGCCATGCAGGAGAAGGCAGGCCAGTTTCGCAGCGCTGCGTTTGGGGGTTTCCACCGCCAAGATGTGCTGCACTATATTGAGCAGCTCACCCGGGAACACCAGGCCAACTGCGAGCGGTTGGAACGGGAGCTGACCGAGGAGCGCACAGCCCGACAGCAGGCGGAGGAGCGGCTGCGCCAGGCAGAGGCCCAGGCGGCAGAAGCGGAAAAAGCCCAGGCAGACCTGGAAAACACGCTGGCAGCCACCCAGGCAGAACTGGAGAAGACCACCACTGCCCTGACCCAGGCGAAGGCAACCGCAGCATCCCTGGAAGAAAAACTCCAGGATATCGAACCAGAGGCGGCTTCCTGGCAGCGAATCAAAGACACGGCCGGCGGCATTGAGGTGGCCGCCCATGAGCGGGCCCAGGTCACCTTACAGACCGCCCGGGCCCAGGCGGCGGAGATCCGGGCGGAGGGGACCCGCTGGGTATGGGACATTCAGTCCCGCTGCCAACAATTGCAGCGAGATCTCCACGACGCCATCGTCTCTGCGGAGACGGAGTTGGACGAGGTACGCACGGCGTTCCACCGAGCCCAGGCACACATGGAAGGGGTGCAGGATGCCCTCTCCCATTTGGTCTCCGGTACGGAGGAGACAGAAAAAAACCATAAGGGATAGAATACCACCGGGACGGAACTTTCCGCCCCGGCATTTTTTTGCATTCTTTGCGAAAATGGATGCAACGATGGCAGGGGTTCCTTCGAATATACCAATAGAAAGGCGGTGAACGGGATGGATCAGGAGAGGAAATGGATCCGAGAGGTGCAGAGGCACCGGTCCCAAACGGCGGCGGACCATTTGATCCGGGCCCACTACGACGAGATTTACCGGTTCGTTTACCGCCAGACCGGCCACATGGAGGATGCCATGGACCTGACCCAGGACATCTTCCTGGCGGTGCTCCGGGCCATCCACACCACGGCGGACTTTGACTACGCCCAAAACCTCTGGTTTACCCCCGGGGCGGTGGAGGCGGGGGTGGCCGCCCTGAAGGCCGGGACCCC
>URCB01000027.1 GCA_900546255.1 uncultured Eubacteriales bacterium | reverse complement strand
CCCCCATGAAGATCTCCTGCTCCTTGATCTCCTCGGTCTCCTTGTTGCGCAGGCGGACCTTGACCTTCAGCGGGGCGGCGTAGGTGGCGTCCCGGGCTTTGCACTCCTCCACGGAGTACTTGGGCTGCTCGTCCATGGTGAAGTCGATGAAGGACAGCTCCAGGTTGCCGGCGTAGTCGCCGATGGCGGCCACATCCCGGAAGACCTCCCGGAGGCCGGTGTCCAGGAACCACTGGTAGGACTTCTTCTGGATCTCCAGAAGGTTGGGCATCTCCAGCACTTCTTCATGGCGGGCAAAGCTTTTGCGAAGGGTCTTTCCGAAGTATACATCCTTTACCATTGCTCTTGACCAGTCCTTTCGTTGAAAAGGTGTCTCTCCTGATTGCTTGCGATCACGCGGGGGCGTGGAAAAAACTTTAAATTCCCTGTTGTCTTTTTCACGATTTTCTGCTATACTGTCTCCAGAGTGGGAGGAAATCCCCTTTCGCTCTGCAGATAATATCAAGCTATTCTACCATTTGCCGGGAGGAAAGTCAACGCTTTCCCCGGGCTTTTTTTGTTCCCCTTCCTTTTTCAGCGGAAAAGACAGCCACAGCGCCTGGACAGGCGCTGTGGCTGTGCTTTTTGTTAGGGCAAGGCCTTCCGCTCCCCCTCCGCCGCCCGCTGGGCGTACTGGAGGATGAGCTCCGCGCAGGCTGCCTTGCCCACGGGGCTGGTGTTCAGGCTGAGGTGGTAGTTCTTCAGATCCCCCCACTTTTTCTTGGTGAGGTAGTGGTAATAGGACTCCCGGGCGGCGTCGGACTGGCGCACCCGGCGGGCGGCCTGCTCCGGACTGTCCCCATAGGTGTCCATGGCGTAGCGGAGCTTGTCCTCCCGGTTGGCGTAGAGGAAGACGTTCACCACGTTGGGCAGGTCCCGGAGGATATAATCCGCCCCCCGGCCCACGATGACGCAGGGGCCCTGGGCGGCGATGTTGCGGATCACTTGGGCCTGGGCCAAAATGGCCTGGTCATAGGTGGACACCGCCCCGCTGGGCAGAAACCAGCTGATGAGCTTCCGCAGGCCGTCGCTCTCCTCGGTGCTCTGGAGGACCGCCTCGTTCAGGCCGCTCTCCTCGGCGGTGAGCTTGATGATCTCCTTGTCATAGGCGGGGATGCCCAGGCGCTGGGCGATGATCCGGGCCACGGTGTGGCCGCCGGCGCCGTACTCCCGGCCGATGGTGATGATGGGGGTGTCCATGGCGGGTCCTCCTCTCCCCTGTCAGGATGGGTTTTAGTCCCAGGCCCGGATCTGCTCCCGCAGGCGGGCCTCGGTTTTCCGCAGCTCCTCCTCCACCGGGTAGCCGATGACGTCGGTGCACTCTGCGGCTGCGTAGTCGATCTTGGTAAAGCTCATCATGTTGGAAAACAGGGTCTTCAGGTAGTCAAAGCCGCAGTTGCGGTCCAGGATGGGGCCGCCGGCGGTGGTGATGTAGAAGATCCGCTCCCCCTTGCACAGGCCGTGGGGGCGGCCGTCCTCCCCGTAGGCGAAGGTGAGGCCGTTGACGGAGATGTGCTCAATGTAGCACCGCAGCAGGGCGGGGAACTGGTACTCCCAATAGGGGGCGCCGATGAGGATCAGGTCGGCCTGGGCAAACTGGCGGGCGTAGCGGAACATGGGGTTGGAAAAGTCCCCCTGGTGCTCCAGCTGGTTGCGCTGGGCCAGGGTGTCGCTGTGGAGGGGCAGGAGCTCCTCCTGGTCCAGGCAGAGCTCAGTGATCTCTCCCTGGGGATACTTGGCCCGGATCTCCTCCAGAGCGGCCCGGCACAGGCCCAGGGTGCGGGAGGCCTCCCCCCGGATGCAGGCGTTGACAAACAGGATGTTCATGGCGGGATTTCACCCTTCCTTTCACAAAATTACTCTTTGGGCATTGTACCATAAATTCCCCCGGGACGCAACCGGAGCACTCCGTCCCTTCCACGCGCAAAAGCCCCGCTGCACTGCGGCAGCGGGGCTTTTGTCACTGTTCCAAACGCCTGGATTACACCAGCTGGATGATGGCCATCTCGGCCGCATCGCCCCGGCGGGGGCCCATGCGCACGATCCGGGTATAGCCGCCGTCACGGCTCATGTACTTCTGGTTCATCTCGGTGAACAGCTTGTGGGCCACGTCCTCCTTGGTGATGAAGGCCAGAGCCTGACGGTAGGCAGGCAGGTCGTTTCTCTTAGACAGGGTGATCATCTTCTCTGCCAGAGGAGCCACCTCCTTGGCGCGGGCCAGGGTGGTCTTGATCTGGCCGTGCTCCAGCAGATAGGTCACCATAGCGCGGAGCATAGCCTTCCGCTGGTCGGTCCGCTTGCCAAGCTTGCGATTACCGGACATGTTGGTTCCACTCCCTTCGGTATTGATGGTTCGGCCGGGCCGAACCTCGGGTCAATTGTCTTCGCTGGCCAGGGACAGTCCCATCATGGCCAGTTTGTTGATAACTTCTTCCAGAGACTTCCGGCCCAGGTTGCGCACCTTCATCATCTCGTCCTCCGTCTTGGAGATCAGGTCCTCCACGGTGTTGATGTTGGCGCGCTTGAGGCAGTTGAAGCTTCTGACCGACAGATCCAGCTCCTCGATGGTCATCTCCAGCACCTTGTCGCGGATGTCGGGAGATTTCTCCACCACCGTGGACTTGTTGCCCATGGTCTCGCTGAGATCTGTAAAGAGCATAAAGTGGTCGCAGAGGATGCGGGCGCCCAGGGACACCGCGTCCCGGGCGGCAATGGTCCCGTCGGTCCAGACCTCCAGGGTCAGCTTGTCAAAGTCGGTCAAATCCTTCACGCGGGTGTTCTCCACGGTGTAGTTGACCTTTTTCACCGGTGTGTAGACCGAGTCCACCGGGATGACGCCGATCACGGTCTGGGGGGTCTTGTTGCGCTCCGCAGGCACATAGCCTCTCCCGTGAGAGAGGGTCAGTTCCATGTTCAGCACGGCCTCCGGACCCAGGGTTGCAATGGGGTGCTCGGGGTTGAGGATCTCCACCTCGCTGTCGGCCTTGATGTCACCGGCCGTGACCACCCCCTCGCCGGAGGCTTCGATGTACACGGTCTTGGTGCCCTCGCTGTACAGCTTGGCGATGATGCCCTTGACGTTCAGGACGATCTCAGTCACGTCCTCTTTCACACCGGGGATCGAGCTGAACTCATGTTGTACCCCTGCAATCTTGATGCTGGTGACTGCAGTTCCGGGCAGAGAGGACAGCAGAATCCGGCGAAGAGAGTTGCCTAACGTGGTGCCATAGCCGCGCTCCAAAGGCTCGACGATGCACTTTCCGTAGGAATTGTCTCCCGGCTTCTCGATGCATTCGATGCGCGGCTTTTCGATTTCTACCATTTGTTACCCTCCTTCTTGCGTCGGCGGGCAGGCTGCCCGCCGTATCGTCATTCCGTTTTCCTGCCGAGGGTAGCGTATTACTTGGAGTACAACTCGACGATGAGGTGCTCCTCGATGGGCATATCGATGTCCTCCCGGGCGGGCATCTTGGTCACGGTACCCTTGAGGGTGTTCTTCTCCCGCTCCAGCCACTGGGGCAGGGTGACCATGATGGCGTCCTCACCGGTGAGTCTCTTGAACTTCACGGAAGCGCGGCTCTTCTCCGCCACTTCCACCACGTCGCCGGGCTTGACCAGGAAGGAGGGGATGTTCACCTTCTTGCCGTTGACGGTAAAGTGGCCGTGGTTGACCAGCTGCCGGGCCTCCCGGCGGGTCATGGCGAAGCCCAGGCGATAGACCACGTTGTCCAGGCGGCGCTCCACCAGGACCAGCAGGTTTTCACCGGTCTTGCCGGGCATCCGGGAAGCCTTCTCGTAGTAGGAGCGGAACTGCTTCTCCAGGATGCCGTAGACAAACTTGACCTTCTGCTTTTCGGCCAGCTGCATCGCATACTCGCTCTTCTTTTTTCTCATCTGACCGCCGGGGTTACGGTTGGTCTCCTTCTTGCTGTAGCCCATAACGGTAGGAGAAATGCCCAGCGCCTTGCAGCGCTTGGCGATCGGCTGTGTGTTTTTTGCCATAGTTGCTGTTCTCCTTTCCTTCGATCAGACGCGGCGTCTCTTGGGGGGACGGCATCCGTTGTGAGGAATGGGAGTCACGTCCTTGATCATGGTGACTTCCAGACCCACGGCCTGCAGGGCGCGGATGGCGGCCTCACGGCCGGAGCCGGGCCCCTTCACGAACACCTCGACGCTCTTGAGCCCGCAGGCCTCGATGGCGGCCTTGGCAGCGGTCTCAGCAGCGGTCTGGGCGGCGTAGGGGGTGGACTTTCTGGAGCCGCGGAAACCCAGTCCGCCGGCGGAGGCCCAGGACAGGGCGTTGCCGTTGGTGTCAGTCACAGTGACCATGGTGTTGTTGAAGGAAGAGCGGATATGGACCGCGCCCTTCTCAATGTTCTTGCGTTCACGGCGTCTTCTGACGACCTTCTTCTTGGGGTTAGCCATAGCGATTCTTCCCTCCCTTACTTCTTCTTATTGGCAACCGTGCGCTTGGGACCCTTCCGGGTGCGCGCGTTGGTCTTGGACCGCTGGCCACGCACGGGCAGGCCCTTGCGGTGGCGCAGGCCGCGGTAGCAGCCGATCTCGGTCAGGCGCTTGACGTCCATGGCCACGTTGCGGCGCAGGTCGCCTTCCACAATGTAATCGCGGCCAATGACCTCGCGCAGGGCAGCCTCGTCCTGCTCGGTGAGGTCCTTCACACGGGTGTCGGGGTTGATGCCCGTGGCTTCCAGGATCTTGTTGGCGCTGGTGCGGCCGATCCCATAGATATAGGTGAGGGCAATCTCAATTCTCTTATTCTTCGGCAGGTCAACGCCGGAAATTCTTGCCATACTTCTTCCGCGCCTCCTTCTTTAACCTTGTCTCTGCTTATGCTTGGGGTTCTCGCAAATGACCATAACTTTGCCCTTGCGCTTGATGATCTTGCACTTTTCGCACATGGGCTTGACGGACGGTCTTACTTTCATGATTTTCTACCTCCTGTAAGCCTGTTGCTTTACTTGGTGGATTTGCTTCGCCAGGTGATCCGACCCCGGGTCAGATCATACGGGGAAATCTGGACCGTTACCTTGTCACCCGGCAGAATACGGATGAAATTCATCCTGAGCTTTCCGGAAATATGAGCCAGAATCACGTGGTCGTTTCCGATATCGACCCGGAATGTGGTGTTGGGCAGCGCCTCTACCACGGTTCCCTCCAGCTCGATCATGTCGCTTTTAGCCAAGCGTCATTCCTCCTTCGTCTCACTGAACCTATTCCGAAAGGCGGCCAGCGCCCTTCTGATGTCACTGTCCAGCACCGGCTCGCCGTTTTGCAGACGGCCGGCGACCGGGTGCGTCCAGACCCCCGCGGAAACAACGTGCTTTCGCCGTTTTTTCTTGGGAGTCTCAAGTTTTCTGCGCTTTCCGTCCACCAGCCACAGGAAATCCCCCTCTGCCTGGAGAACCAGGAAGAGGCCGTCTTTATCGTGGCCGGCGGTGGATCTTACCACGTCTCCTCGCAGAAACGTCATAGGCGCAGATCCCCCACTTGGGTGAGGATCTCAGGCTCACCCTTGGTGATGAGGATTGAGTTCTCATAATGGGCGGAGAGGGAGCCGTCGGCGGTACGAACCGTCCAGCCGTCCCGCATCACCTTGATCCGCCAATCTCCTTGGTTCACCATCGGTTCCACCGCCAGGGTCATCCCGGGAGCAAGCCGGGGACCGTGGCCAGGTTTGCCATAGTTGGGAACTTCCGGAGCTTCGTGCAGGTTGGCGCCCACGCCATGGCCCACATAGTCCCGCACCACGGAGAAGCCGTTTTCTTCCACGTACTTCTGCACGGCGTGGGAGATGTCGGAGACCCGGTAACCAAAGCGGGCAAACTTCATCCCTTCCCAGAAGGACTGCTCCGTGACGGCAATGAGTTTTGCCGCCTCGTCGCTGACCTTCCCACAGGGAAAGGTGGCCGCACAGTCACCGTGGAACCCGCCAATATAGGCGCCCACATCTACACTGACGATGTCGCCTTCCTTCAGGACCTGGTTGCTGGGGATCCCGTGGATGACCTCGTCGTTCACCGAAATGCAGGCAGCCCCCGGGAAGTCCCGCACCCCCGGCGGGCCGGGGAAGTGCAGGAACGAGGGGATGGCCCCCTGCCCTTCGATGAATTTGCGAACTGCAGTATCTATCTCAAGAGTGGTTACGCCGGGACGTACCATTTTGCCCGCCAGCGCACGGGCCGCCGCAGTAATTTGTCCCGCACGGCGCATCCCCTCAATATCTCTGGGAGACTTTAGAGAAATCATAACTCAAAGCCCCAGTGCGTTGAGAATCGCAGTCGTCGTCTCAGCCACAGTGGGCTGATTGTCTACGGTTTTCAGCAGGTTTCTCGCTGCGTAGAAATCCTTCAGCGGGGCGGTCTCTTTGTGATAGACCTGCAGTCTGTCACGGACCACCTCAGGCTTATCGTCTGCCCGGGCCTCCAGCTTGCCGCCGCACGCGTCGCACACGCCTTCCACTTTGGGGGGCATGTTCTTCACGTGGTAGGGGGCGCCGCAGGCGGTGCAGACCCGGCGGCCTGCCATGCGCTCCACGATCTCCTCGTCGGAGATTTCGATGGAGACCACAGCGTCGAAGGAGATGCCCGCCTTCTCCAGGGCCTCTGCCTGGGGAATGGTGCGGGGCACCCCGTCGAGGATGAAGCCGTTCTGGCAGTCTGCCTCGGCCAGACGCTCGGAGATCACCCCGATGATCACCTCATCGGGGACCAGCTTGCCGGCGTCCATATACTCCTTGGCCTTCAGACCCACCGGGGTGCCGTTTTTCACGGCAGCCCGGAGGATGTTGCCGGTGGAGATGGTGGGAATGCCCAGTTTCTTATTCAGGATCTCAGCCTGGGTGCCTTTCCCGGCGCCCGGAGGGCCCAAAAGAATCAGTTTCATACTCTCATACCTCTCATTCCAGGAAGCCCTTGTAGTGCCGCATGAGCATCTGCGCTTCGATCATCTTCACGGTTTCCAGGGCAACGCCCACCACGATGATGACGGACGTACCACCGATGGAGATGTTCACGATGCCGGAAATGTTTTCCGCGATGATAGGCAGGATGGCGACAATACCCAGGTAAATGGCGCCGAAGAAGGTCAGCCGGGAGAGAACCTTAGACAGGAACTCCGCCGTGGGACGGCCGGGCCGGAAACCGGGGATAAAGCCGCCGTTCTTCTTCAGGTTGTTGGCGACCTCCACAGGGTTAAACTGGATGGTCGCATAGAAGTAGCTGAACATGATGATCAGCAGGAAGTAGATCACCGCATACAAGGCACTGGTGGAGTTGAACACCGAAAGGAAGGTGTTCCACGCCGACCCCTCCTGCTGAGAGGAGGGCACAAACATGCCGATGGTGGCGGGGATCATGGCAATGGACTGGGCGAAGATGATGGGCAGCACGCCGCTGAGGTTGACCTTGATGGGGATGTGGGTGGACTGACCACCATACATCTTCCGGCCCACCACGCGCTTAGCGTACTGAACAGGCACACGACGCTCAGAATTGGTGATGAATACGATAAAGATGATGAGCAGCAGCATCCCCACCACCAGAAGCACGGCAATGCCGGGGTTCATAATGGGGGTGCTGGCCAGCTGCGTCTCGGTCCAGCTGGAAGTGTCCAGGTTGGCTGCCCAGTTGCGCACGCCGGTAACCAGCGTGGTGATCATGCTGGGAATCCGGGATACGATACCGGTAAAGAGGATGATCGAGATGCCGTTGCCCACGCCGAACTCGGTGATTTGTTCGCCCAACCACATGAGGAACACAGCACCGGCGGTGAAGGAAACCACGATCACGATGGCAGCCCAGATCCCTTCGTTGGTCAGCAGGCCATAGCTGCGGATCAGGGTGTAATACCCGAAGCCCTGCAGCAGGCCAATGGCCAGGGTAGTATACCGGGTGATGGACTGGATCTTCTTCTTGCCCTCTTCCCCGCCGTCCTTGGCCAGCCGCTCCAGGGCCGGAATGGCAATGGTCAGCAGCTGGATGATGATGGAGGCGTTGATGTAGGGCTGGATGGACAAGGCGAACAAGGTCGCTTGGGACAGAGCCGAGCCGCTCAAGGTGTTGAGCAGGCCAAAGATCGTCCCGGAGTTTGCCGCAATATAATCTTGGAGATACTCGGTGTTGATATACGGCACCGGGATCGCCGCGCCGACGCGGAAGATCAGCAACGCGAAGATGACGAACAGGAGCTTGCGGCGCAGCTCCGGCAGTTTCCACGCGTTGCGGATGGTCTTAAACATTAGACCACCTCAGCCTTCCCGCCTGCCTCTTCAATTTTAGCCTTCGCAGAGGCGGAGAAGGCACTGGCCCGCACAGTCAGCTTCTTGGTGAGGTTGCCTTCGCCCAGGATCTTCACGCCATACTTGCACTGGGAGAGGATGCCCTTCTCCAGCAGGTCGCAGGCGTTGACCACGGCGCCGTCCTCAAACTTTTCCAAGGCGGAGACGTTCACAGCCTCCAGGGGCTTGGCAAAGATGTTGTTGAAGCCTCTCTTGGGGATTCTGCGGGCCAGAGGCATCTGGCCGCCTTCGAAACCAACCCGGACACCGCCGCCGGAACGGGCCCACTGGCCCTTCTGGCCGCGGCCGGCAGTCTTGCCGTTGCCGGAACCGTTGCCGCGGCCCTTGCGATAGGCCTTCTGGTTGGAGCCGGGCACGGGAGAAAGTTCATGCAGTTTCATGTCGCGCACCTCCTTACTGTTCCTCGGTGACCTGGATCAGGTAACCGATGTGGGCGATCTTGCCCCGGGTGGCAGCATTGTCGGGCTGCACGGTGGTGTCGCCGATCTTGCGCAGGCCGAGGGCTTCTGCGGTGGCCTTATGCTTTGCAATCCGGCCATTGAGGCTCTTGACGAGCTTAATGTTCAGTTTCGCCATTGTTCAAAGACCTCCTTAGCCCACGATCTCTTCCACGCTCTTGCCCCGGATCCGGGCCACAGCCTCAGGACCACGCAGGGACTTCAGGCCCTCCATGGTGGCGGAGACCACGTTCTGGGGGTTGTTGGAGCGCAGGCACTTGGTGCGAATATCTTTGATACCGGCAGCCTCCAGCACAGCACGGACGGGGCCGCCAGCGATAACGCCGGTACCGGGGGCAGCGGGCTTCATCAGCACGCGGCCGGCGCCGAACTCGCCGATCACCTCGTGGGGAATGGTGGTGCCGGAGAGGGTAATGGTAAACATGTTCTTCTTGGCAGCCTCCAGGCCCTTGCGGATGGCCTCGGGGACCTCGGCGGCCTTACCCAGGCCAAAGCCGACTTTGCCCTTCTCGTCGCCCACGACGACCAGCGCGGAGAACTTCATCACGCGGCCGCCCTTGACGGTCTTGGAGACGCGGTTCAGGGAAACGACTTTTTCCACATACTCGCTGGGTTCTCTTTCAAATCTAGGCATTTTCGTTTCCTCCTCCCTTTAAAATTCCAGGCCGGCCTTGCGGGCGCCCTCGGCCAGAGCCTTCACACGGCCGTGGTACAGGTAGCCGCCGCGGTCAAAGACCACAGTGGCGATGCCCTTGTCCTTGGCGCGCTGGGCGATGGCTTCGCCGACCTTGGCAGCGGCCTCACAGTTGTTGCCGCGGCCCTCAAATCCCTTTTCCAGGGAGGAAGCGGAGACCAGGGTGCAGCCCTTCACATCGTCGATGATCTGAGCATAGATGTTGGTCCCGCTGCGGAACACGTTCAGACGGGGTCTCTCGGATGTGCCGGAGACTTTCCCACGAACGCGGGTATGACGCTTTTGACGCTGAGCGTTGGTATTGGGTCTCTTAATCATTTAGGCACACCTCTTTCTTACTTCTTCACGCCGGTCTTGCCTTCCTTACGGCGGATGACCTCGTCAGTATACTTGATGCCCTTGCCCTTGTAGGGTTCCGGGGGCCGCTTCCCTCTCACCTCGGCGGCGAACTGGCCGACCTTCTGCTTGTCGGTGCCGCTGATGATGATCTTGTTGGGGCTGGGGACCTCAATGGTAATGCCGTCGGTCTCCTCCATCACCACGGGGTGGGAGTAGCCGATGTTCATGGTCAGCTTCTTGCCTTCCTTGGCCACACGGTAGCCGACGCCGTTGACGTCCAGCTCCTTCTTGTAACCCTCGGTGACACCCACCACCATGTTGTTCAGCAGGGTGCGGGTCAGGCCATGCAGGGCACGGTTTTCCTTTTCATCGTTGGGGCGGGTCACGTGGATGACGTTGCCCTCCTGGGTCAGGGTCATCTTCTCGCTGAGCTTCTGGGTCAGGGTGCCCTTGGGGCCCTTGACGGTGACCAGATTGCCTTCGCCCAAGGTCACTTCCACATTGTTGGGGAGAGAGATGGGCGCTCTACCGATTCTCGACATAGTTATCTCTCCTCCTTACCAGACGAATGCCAGGACTTCGCCGCCGACGTGGGCTGCCCGAGCAGCTTTGTCGGTCATGATGCCCTTGGAAGTGGACACGATGGCAACCCCCAGGCCGCGCAGGACGCGGGGCAGCTCATCTGCACCGGCATACACCCGCAGGCCGGGCTTGGAGACGCGGCGCAGGCCGGAGATCACTTTCTCCTTGCCGGGGTTGTTGTACTTCAGGGTCACGTGAATCACGCCCTGGGTACCGTCGTCCACCAGCTGGAAGGCCTTGATGTAACCCTCGTCCAGCAGGATCTGGGCAATGGCCTTCTTCATGTTGGATGCGGGGATGTCGACGGTGTCATGCTTGGCGTTGTTCGCGTTGCGGATACGGGTGAGCATATCCGCAATGGGATCGGTAATGTGCATAGGGTAATACCTCCTATAAGATTACAGGCAGTGCCTGTATCGGCGGCAAGGTATCGGGTCTCGCCGGAACCGACCTATTGCCGCTGGCTGGGGACAGGCCCCCGCAGGCTGCGGGGACATAGTTATGGGAAAGCCGACCGGATGGTTGGGGCATCCGGTCCGGCTGTACCATACAAATTACCAGGAAGCCTTCCGCACGCCGGGGATCTGGCCTTTGTGGGCCAGCTCCCGGAAGCAGATCCGGCAGATGCCGTAGTCACGCAGGTAGGCGTGGGGACGGCCGCAGATCTTGCACCGGTTGTAGCGGCGGGTGGAAAACTTGGGCTCAGCCTGCTGCTTGAGCTTCATGGATAATTTCGCCATTGCTGGTTCTCCTCCTATTACTTGCCGAAGGGAGCGCCGATCTGGGTCAGCAGCTCTCTTGCCTCTTCGTCGGTTTCCGCGGTGGTGCAGATCACGATGTCCATGCCGCGGATCTTGTCGATCTGATCGTACTCGATTTCGGGGAAGATCAGCTGCTCTTTCACGCCCAGGGCATAGTTGCCGCGGCCGTCAAAGGAGTTGGGGTTGATGCCGCGGAAGTCGCGGACACGGGGCAGGGCCACGTTGAACAGGCGGTCCAGGAACTCCCACATCTTGTCCTGACGCAGGGTGACCTTGGCGCCGATGGGCATGCCTTCCCGGACCTTGAAGTTGGCCACGGACTTCTTGGCGCGGGTCACGATGGCCTTCTGGCCAGTGATCACGCCCAGGTCACGGACCACAGCGTCCAGCATCTTGGCATTGTCCCGGGCTTCGCCGCAGCCCACGTTCACCACGACCTTCTCGATCCGGGGGATCTGCATGGTGCTCTTGTAGTGGAACTTCTGCATGAGAGCAGGAGCCACTTCTTCTCTGTACTTTGCTTTCAGGTTGGGCATTTCAGACATGGTTAACTCCTCCTCTCTCAGATTTCAGCGCCGCAGTGCTTGCAGACGCGGACCTTCTTGCCGTCCACGATCTTGCTGGCAGCGCGGGTGGGCTTGTCGCACTTGGGGCAGACGCGCATCACCTTGCAGGCGTACAGGGGGGCTTCCTTCTGGATGATGCCGCCCTCTTCCCCCTGCTTGCGGGGCCGGGTGTGGCGGGAGACCATGTTGATCTTCTCCACCACCACCTTCCCCTCCTTGGGGATGACCTTCAGGACTTTTCCGCGCTGGCCCTTGTCCTTGCCGGTGATGACCACCACGGTATCGTCCTTCTTAATGCTCATTTTATTCATCATCTTTGTACCCTCCCTTACAGTACTTCGGGAGCCAGGGACAGGATCTTCATGTAATCCTTATCGCGCAGCTCACGGGCGACCGGGCCAAAGATACGGGTGCCTCTGGGGTTCTTGTCGTCCTTGATCAGAACGGCCGCATTCTCGTCGAAGCGGATGTAGCTGCCGTCTGCCCGACGCACGCCTCTGGCGGAGCGAACCACCACAGCGCGGACGACGTCGCCCTTCTTCACGGTGCCGCCGGGGGCAGCCTTCCGCACGGAAGCCACCACCACGTCGCCGATGTTCGCGTACTTGCGGGAAGAGCCGCCCAGCACGCGGATGGTCTTGATTTCCTTGGCGCCGGTATTGTCCGCCACCTTCAGATAGGTTTCCTGCTGGATCATTTACGGCACCTCCTTACTTCGCCTTTTCGATGATTTCCACCACGCGCCATCTCTTATCCTTGGACAGAGGGCGGGTCTCCATGACGCGCACTCTGTCGCCGATGCCGCAGGTGTTGTTCTCGTCATGGGCCTTCAGCTTATAGGTTCTCTTGACGATCTTCTTATACAGGGGGTGGGCCACACGGTCGGCAATGGCCACCACCACGGTCTTATCCATCTTGTCCGAAACCACCAGGCCGACTCTGGTCTTACGGGAAGAAGTTCTGTTCTCAGGCATGATTCCGTTCCTCCTTACTGGCCAGCGAGCTGCTGCTCACGGATGATGGTTTTGACTCTGGCAATGTCACGCTTCACTTCGGAAATGCGGACAGGGTTTTCCAGCTGATTGGTGGCATGCTGGAGACGGAGCTGGAACAGGTCCTTCTTCAGTTCGGTCAGCTTCTTTTCCAGATCAGCGGAAGACAGCTTGCGTACCTCGTTTGCCTTCATCATGCTTCACCACCATTCTCGCTCTCAGGGGCCGTTTCTTCCTTGGCCACGATCTTCGTCTTGATGGGCAGCTTGTGGCTGGCCAGACGCAGGGCCTCGCGGGCGACCTCCTCGGAGACGCCGGCGATCTCAAACATCACCCGGCCGGGCTTCACCACGGCCACCCAGTACTCGGGGGAGCCTTTACCGGAACCCATGCGGGTCTCAGCGGGCTTCTCGGTGATGGGCTTGTCGGGGAAAATCTTGATCCAAACCTTACCGCCACGCTTGGTGTAACGGGTCATAGCCACACGGGCGGCCTCGATCTGGTTGCTGGTGATCCATGCCGGCTCCAGGGCCTGCAGACCAAAATCACCGTAGGTCACGGTGTTGCCGCGGGTGGCCTTGCCCTTCAGGCGGCCACGGTGGACGCGGCGGTATTTGACTCTCTTGGGCAGCAGCATTAGGCTTTGCCTCCTTCCTTGGGAGCAGATCCGCCGGCAGCGGGCCGGGGACCACGGTTGTTGTTGTAACCACCCTGCGGACGGTTGCCATAGCCGGGCTTACGGTCGCGGTTGTAGCCGCCTCTGCCGTCGCGGCGGCGAGGACGGTCGGAGCGCTCCTTGAAGTTCTTGGTGTCCAGGGTGCGGGGGGTGGTGCGGAGGGTCTGGCTGAGAACCTCGCCCTTGTAGATCCAAACCTTGATGCCGATGCGGCCGTAGGTGGTGGCAGCCTCAGCAAAGCCGTAGTCGATGTCGGCGCGGATGGTCTGCAGGGGGATGGTGCCATCGTGATAGCACTCGCTGCGGGCGATCTCAGCCCCGCCCAGACGGCCGGAGCACATGACCTTGATGCCGCGGGCGCCCATCCGCATGGCGCGGCCCATGCTGTTCTTCATGGCCCGGCGGAAGGAGATCCGCTTCTCCAGCTGCTGGGCGATGTTCTCGGCCACCAGCTGGGCGTCGGTATCGGGGGTCTTAACCTCCACGATGTTCAGAGCCACGGGCTTGCCCAGCTTCTTCTCCAGCTCCAGGCGCAGGCGCTCGATCTCGGTGCCGCCCTTGCCGATGACCACGCCGGGGCGGGCGCAGTGGAGATAGATCTTGATCTTGGCGTTGTCCCGCTCAATTTCGATCTTGGGGATGCCGGCGGAATACAGGGTCTTCTTCAGGTACTTCCGCAGCTTGTAGTCTTCCACGACCAGGTCGCCCACTTTTTCGTTGCGGGCATACCAGCGGGAATCCCAGTCCTTAATGACGCCCACGCGCAGGCCGTGGGGATTTACTTTCTGTCCCATAATCTGCCTCCTCCCTTATTCCTTCTCCGCCACGGCGATGGTGACGTGAGAGGTTCTCTTATTGATGCGATAGGCACGGCCCTGGGCGCGAGGCATGATGCGCTTGATGATGGGGCCGGGGGTCGCAAAGACCTCGGAGACATAGAGCTTCTCGGGGTCCATCTTGTGGTTGTTCTCTGCGTTGGCCGCCGCACTGTTGAGGAGCTTCAGAAGGGGCTCGGAAGCTGCCTTGGGGGTGGTCAGCAGGATGCCGGTGGCCTGGGGAAGGCTCTTCCCGCGGATCAGGTCCGCGACGATCTTCACCTTACGGGGAGAGATCCGCAGATATCTTGCGTGCGCTTTTGCTACCATGTTCTCTCTCCTCCTTACTTACCAGTCTTGCTGCCGGCGTGGCCGCGGAAGGTCCGGGTGGGGGCGAACTCACCCAGCTTGTGGCCCACCATATCCTCGGTGATATAGACGGGCACGTGCTTGCGGCCATCGTGGACGGCGATGGTGTGGCCGACGAAAGCCGGGAAGATGGTGGAGGCTCTGCTCCAGGTCTTAAGCACCTTCTTGTCGCCGGACTCATTCATTTCCTTGACCCGCTTAAGAAGCTCGGGGGCGCAAAACGGGCCTTTCTTGATGCTTCTGCTCATCTTTCACTGCCTCCTTACTTCGCGTTGCGGCGCTTGACAATGAACTTGTCAGTGCGGTGGTTCTTCTTGCGCGTCTTGTAACCCATGGCCGGCTTACCCCAGGGGGTAACAGGGCCGGGACGACCGACAGGGGACTTGCCCTCGCCGCCGCCGTGGGGGTGGTCGTTGGGGTTCATGACGGAGCCGCGGACGGTGGGTCTCCAGCCCATGTGGCGCTTCCGGCCGGCCTTACCGATGGAGATGTTCTCGTGATCGATGTTGCCAACCTGGCCGATGGAGGCCTTGCAGTTGAGGCGGACGATGCGCACCTCGCCGGAGGGCATACGGATCTGGGCCTGGTCGCCCTCCTTGGCCATGAGCTGTGCGGAGGTGCCGGCGGAACGGACCAGCTGGCCGCCCTTACCGGGGTAGAGCTCGATGTTGTGGAGGATGGTGCCGGTGGGGATGTTTGCCAGAGGCAGGCAGTTGCCGGGCTTGATATCCGCCTGGGCGGAGGAGAGGACCTGGTCGCCGGCCTGCAGGCCAACGGGAGCCAGGATGTAACGCTTCTCCCCATCCTCGTACTGGACCAGCGCGATGTTGGCGCTGCGGTTGGGGTCGTACTCCAGGCGGAGCACGGTGGCGGGCATATCCATCTTATCCCGCTTAAAGTCGATGATACGATACTTGCGCTTGTTGCCGCCGCCACGGTGACGGACGGTGATGCGGCCGTAGCTGTTGCGTCCTGCGTTCTTCTTCAGAGTTTCAGTCAGGCTACGCTCCGGCTTGGCCTTCTTATCGATGCCCTCAAACGCAGAGACCGTCATGTTACGGCGGGCAGGCGTTGTGGGCTTGTAGCTCTTAATAGCCATAGTGCATTAACCTCCTTAAGCCATTCCTTCGAAGAACTCGATGGACTTGGAATCGTCGGACAGGGTGACCACAGCCTTTTTCCAGCTGGGCCGGCGGCCGGCGGGATAGCGGCCGGTGCGCTTGAGCTTGCCGGTGACGTTCAGGGTGTTGACCTTGATCACCTTCACGCCGAAGATCTCCTCCACGGCCTTGGCAATCTCAATCTTGGTAGCGTCCTTGGACACTTCAAAGACGTACTTCTTATTCTCGGTATCCGCCATGGACTGTTCGGTGATCACAGGGCGTCTGATGATGTCGTATGCTGTCTTCATGCGAACACCTCCTCGATGATGGCCAGCGCCTTCTGGTCGACGACCAGCTTCTCGGCGTTGACGATGTCGTAGACGCTGAGGATCTTGGCGGTGGTGGTGGAGACACCGGGGATGTTCCGTGCAGACTTGTACACGTTTTCATTGACCTCGGGGGTGATGAAAATGGTCTTGCCGGCGCTCACAGCGTCCAGGAAAGCCTGGATGCTCTTGGTCTTGATTTCGTCCAGAGCCAGGTTATCCACCACCAGCAGGTCGCCGCTGGCGGCCTTGGCGGAGAGGGCGGACTTCAGAGCCAGCCGCTTCAGCTTGCGGTTGACGCGGTAGCTGTAATCTCTGGGCTTGGGGGCGAAGACGATACCGCCGTGGGTCCACTGGGGCGCACGGGTGCTGCCCTGGCGGGCATGGCCGGTACCTTTCTGTCTCCAGGGCTTTTTGCCGCCGCCGGACACTTCGGCGCGGGTCAGGGCGCTCTGGGTACCCTGGCGGCAGTTGGCCAGGTGGTTCACCACGACGGCATGGACGGCGGGCTCGTTGGGTTCTACGCCGAAAACGCCCTCGGAGAGTTCCACCTCGCCGACCTGCTGGCCAGCCATATTATAGACGTTTGCTTTAGGCATTTCTCAAACTCTCCTTTCCTTACCGGTTTCTGGCGGATGCCTTCTGGGGATTGGCGCGGGCAGATGCCTTCTGCGGGTTGACGCTGGTGCCGGCCTCGCCCTTCTTCTCCCGGATGGTCTTCACGGTGGACTTCAGGTAGACGATGCCGCCCTTGGGCCCGGGCACGGCGCCGCAGACTGCGATGAGGTTGAACTCGGGGTCCACGCTCACCACGTCCAGGTTCTGGATGGTGACCTGCTCAGCACCCATGTGGCCAGCGCCGATCTTGCCCTTGAAGATCCGGGAAGGATCGGTACCGGAACCCATGGAGCCTGCGTGACGGTGGACGGGGCCGCCGCCGTGGGTCATCCGGCCGCGTCCGGCGTTCCAGCGCTTGATAACGCCCTGGAAGCCCTTACCCTTGCTGATGCCGGTCACGTCGATGTGATCGCCCTTGGCAAAGGTGTCGGCCTTAATCTCGTCGCCCACGTTCATCTCAGCTGCCTTGTCCAGCTTGAATTCCTTGAGCACTTTCTTCATGGGGACTTCCGCCTTCTTCAGGTGACCCTGTTCAGGCTTGGTGAGCTTCCGCTCGGGCACGTCCTGGAAGCCCAGCTGCACGGCGTTGTAGCCGTCCTTCTCCTCGGTCTTCTTCTGCACCACGACGCAGGGGCCTGCTTCGATGACAGTGACCGGGATGACCTTACCGGCTTCGTCAAAGATCTGGGACATGCCGATCTTTCTGCCGATGATGGCCTTTTCCATGTTGGTTTTCCTCCTTATTAAGGTTATTGGTTGGCAAACGTGACCATTGGGCTGTCATTGGTTTGTCAACATGACCCGCCTGTCTCACGATAAGGCGACAGGCAGCGGGTACACATAGTAATGGGTGTCGGTGGGTTTGTCTGGAGCGGGATCAGAGCTTGATCTCGATTTCCACACCGGCGGGCAGATCCAGACTCATCAGCGCTTCCACGGTCTTGGGGCTGGGGTTGTTGATGTCGATCAGGCGCTTGTGGGTGCGGCGCTCGAACTGCTCCCGGCTGTCCTTATACTTGTGGACGGCGCGAAGGATGGTGACGACCTCCTTCTTGGTGGGCAGGGGGATGGGGCCGGAGACGGTGGCGCCGGTTCTCTTGGCGGTTTCCACGATCTTCTCTGCGCTCTGGTCGATCAGCTGATGGTCATAGGCCTTCAGGCGGATCCGAATCATTTCGTTCTGTGCCATGTTGCTGTGTTCCTCCTAAAAAACATACGAAGTGTCATTGTCTTTGCCACGCTTCGTACGGTGGAGAATCCGATACACTTAACCGTGCGTATCACTCCATAAGCATGAAGAAAACCGGCATACTTCGCCGGCTTTTCCCTCTCCTGTCACGGCGATATACGCCATGCAGCAGATTCTCCAGCCGCCCGATTCACGGACATACTCCGCGGAAGTTACCGGTTTGCACCGCAATCTCCCGCATCATCGCAGACTGCGCCCATTCAGGCGCTCATATATATTACTACAGATTCTGCCCTGTGTCAACCATTTTTTCCTCCCCCACGGGGAAGCATTTCCCACAAAAGGGCCGGGGCCGACCGCCCTTTTTTTGCCCATCCCTTCACTTTTCCGAAACTGTCGGATAGGCGACAAGGCGCCCGCTCTGTCGGTTGCCTTTTGCCCCGAGCTCTGGTAGGATGACGGGGAAAAGACCGGAGTCCGTTTGGATGTGTCCTCCGCCTCTTTTCCAATGTACCAGCGGAAACGCCTGTGGAACCTCCCGCAGGCGTTTCCTGTCTTGACAGGGCCGCCCTGGGTCCCGTAAGATAATATATAGTATCCATTCCGCCAAAGGAGGGCCTGCCTATGGACCGCCGAACCGAAGACCTCCGGGTGCTGCGCACCCACACCCTGCTGCTCCAGGCCCTGAGTGACCTGCTCCAGGAGAAGCCCTTTGACGAGATCCGGGTCAAGGACCTCTGCCAGCGGGCCATGGTCCACCGCTCCACCTTCTATGCCCATTTCGAGGACAAACGCCATCTGCTGACTTTCGGGATGCAGGCCTTTCTGGACGACCTCACCGACGGGATGCCATGCAGCGACAACCCCGCCCCCTTTCGCCAGGCCATCGAGAAGGTGTTCCAGTACTTCCTGGCACGCAGGCAGGAGTATGCCCGGCTCTTCCTGGACCCCCGCAACGCCGAAGCCAAGGAGATTTTCCGGGAGGAGTTTGCCCGAGTGCTCACCGAGCAGACCCTGCACCACCCCGCCTTCACTGCCTACACCCGGGAGGAGATCGTAGTGCTCTGCCAATTCTTTGCCGGGGGCCTGCTGTCCCTAATCACCTGGTGGCTGAAGCCCGGTACCCAGCGCTCGGTGGAGGAGGTGGCAGAGGCCTTCTGCAACGTCTACATCCTCCATGCTCCCATCCCTGTCCCGGAGGCATCCCAGGACACGCCCGCCCCACAAGCCTAAGAGGCCCTCTCTAAAAACAAAGAGAACAGCGCCGCCCCCTGATTGACGGGGGCGGCGCTGTTGGTTTGTTCTGGGCAAAGCCGATCCTCAGACCACGTCTCGGAAGGCGATCTTCCGCCGGGCCAGAACCCAGGAGGCGGCATACAGCACCACGCTGATCCCCGCCACCAAACTGCCGGAGAGGGGGGTGACCCCCAGGGGGACCACCACCCCGGCAAAGATCCCCGCGGCAGCGGGATAGGCCAGGAAGATGGCCAGCACATTCTTTTCCTCGGAGAACAGGAAGCTGCAGGGCAGGGTGACGCTCCCCGCCAGCAGGGCCATGGCCACACTGATGGTCAGGTACAGCAGGGCCTCCTCCCCGCTCTGCCCCCCTTGGATCAGGGAGGCCACCATCCCCAGGACCATGCCCAGCAGCAGCCCCACCCCGCTGAGGAGGAGGTAGAGCAGGTACTTGCTGTCCACCACCGCCTGCCGGGCCACGGGCATCACCCGGGACACCTTGTACCAGCCGGAGGCCTTGTCCATGTTAATGGTGGAGACCGAGACCATCCCCAGCATCACCGTGGCAATCACCACCAGGGCCCAGGCCGAGGTCAGCACCGCCATGGCAATGCCGATCACCGCCATGGCCGCCAGCAGGATCCACAGAACGGATCCGATCAGATAGTAGTCCTTGAGCAGCAACCCTTTCATCGTCTCTCCCCTTTCACGTAGAGCAGCATGATCTCGTCCATGGTGGCCGGGTCCACCACCGCCTTGGGGTACTTCCGCCGGGCGGCATCCCGGTCGGCCACCAGGACCTCCCACTCGTAGTCCTGCCGGCGGCAGGCCACCATGTCCGCCGGGTCCAGATCTGCAAACTGGGCCTGGCCGCACCGGAGCACCCCGTACCGGTACCGCAGCTCGTCCTTGGGCTTGCAGAACACCACCCGGCCCTGGTGGAGGAAGACGATGTAATCAGCCACCTTCTCCAAGTCACTGGTGATGTGGGAGGAGACCAGGATGGCGTGGTCCTCCTCCTGGACAAACTCTAGGAAGAGGTCCAGGATATCGTCCCGGACCACCGGGTCCAGGCCGCTGGTGGCCTCGTCCAGCACCAGCAGCTTGGCGTGGTGGGAAAAGGCCACCGCCAGGGCCAGCTTCATCTTCATGCCCTTGGAGAGGGCCTTGATCCGTTTGTCCGCCGGCAGCGCCAGCTGCTGCAGCAGGGCAGCGTACCGGTCAGGGTCCCAGGTGCGGTAGATCTTCCCCATCACCCGGCCCAGTTTTCGGGGGGTGAGCATCTCGGGATAGCTGTTGCCGTCAAAGACCACGCCGATCTGGTTGCGGACCCCATCATCCAGGGCGGTGTCCGGCAGGCCCAGCAGTTCCACCGCCCCCCCGTCCCGGCCGATGAGGCCCAGCACCGCGTGGAGGGTGGTGCTCTTACCGGCGCCGTTCTCCCCGATGAGGCCCACAATGGAGCCCTGGGGCACGGTGAAGGAGACCCCATCCAGGGTGAAGTCCTGGTACCGCTTGGTCAGTCCATTGACCACCAACGCGTTTCTGTCCATACATCAAACCTCCTGATCCTCGTAGAAGAGCCGCAGCAGCTCCACCAGCTTCTCCACGGGAATGCCGCTGGTTCTGCCGATGTCGGCGGCCTGCTGCAGGTGTTCCTCGGCCTGCCGCTGCTGCTCCTCCTGGTAAAAATCCTTGTTCTGGGCGGAGACGAAACTCCCCCGCCCCACGGTTGTCTCGATAAACCCATCTCGCTGCAAGTCCTCGTAGGCCTTCTGCACGGTGATCACACTGACGTGGATGGACTTGGCCAGGGAACGCATGGAGGGGATGGGGTCCCCGGTTTTCAGTTCCCCGCTCATAATCATGGCCTTGATTTGGGAGGTGATCTGTTCGTAGATGGGCTTGCTGGTGTTGCTGCTGATGATGATGTCCACAGCGCCCCTCCTTTGCTCTATAGTGTACTGCAAGTACAAGTACATTATATTCACCCAAGTGTACTTTGTCAACCCCCTTTTTTCCCTCCGACAAATCGTTCGTTTTGTGCAGTTATCCGACCCTTTCTCCCCCATGTCCTTTGCCCATCGCTGCCGTTTCCGGTAGAATGGAGGAAAGGAGGGATTCCCATGGACTGGAACCACTACAACGGACCGCAAATGACCCCGGAACAGATCCACGCCTATTTAGACCGCATCGCCTGCCCCGGCCCCATTCCCTTGAACCTTGCGGGGCTCACCCGTCTGCTGCAGGCCCACCAGCAGGCCGTCCCCTTCGAAAACCTGGATGTGTTGGCTGGACGCCCCCTATCCCCGGACCACGAGGCCCTGTTCGACAAGATCGTCCGCCGGCGGCAGGGTGGGCTGTGCACAGAGCTGAACACCTGCTTCAATTGGCTGCTCTACTCCCTGGGGTTTTCCGTGTTCAGCTACCATGCCAGGATCTGCAATCCCCCCACCATCCTCTTCCGCCGCCACCGGGTGCTGGGGGTGGTGCTGCCGGAGGGGTGCTACACCGTGGATGTGGGCTTCACCCTGGAAAATGCCCGCTGCCCCCTCCGGTTGGAAGCAGACTTGGTCCAGAGCGACGGAGCCTGCCAGTACCGCTACCGCCGGGACCCTTTCTACGGCTGGCTCCAACAGCAGCGGCTGCCCGGCGGCCTCTGGACCGATGTGTTGGGCTTTACCCAGGAGCCCCAAGTGGACCAGGACTTTGCCCCCATCCTCTTCTACTTCGCCCACAGCCCGGACTCCAACATGAACCAGTTTGCCCGGGTCTCCCGCTACACCCCCCAAGGCATTTTGGCCATCCGCCGCCACGTCCTCCAGGAGGAAGTCCAAGGGCAGGTGGTGTCCGCCCGGCCCCTCTCTCCCCAGGAGGAGGGGGAAGCCATCCGAAGGGTGTTTCACCTGGACCCCACGGGGATTTCTTTGACGCCGTAATCGCCAGCCCCTTCCCCCATCCCGGAGGAAGGGGCTTTGGATTTCCCGACAGATCCCCGCCCCTGTCGGATAACAGACACCTTCCCCCTTCTGTTCGTTGCCCCCCATCCCCCTTCTTGCTATCATAAAAGCAGATAGTCTGGCCCTGTTCGCCAGAGTTCATCCAGAAAAGGAGGCGACGTTCGTGTACGAACACTACGAAAACTATGACCGGTACATCCCCGATGTGATGCTGAAAAAGCACCGAAAGCACGAGGAGTACCTCAGCGACAAATACAAGGGCATGACCCACCAGGAGATCTACCAGAGCAAGCTGGGCACCGTGGAGGACGCCATCGGTCTCATCGACAGCGGAGACTGCATCGTCTGGTCCATCCACGCCAGCAAGCCCCGGCTCTTCCTGCGCAACCTCCACCGGATCGCCGACCGCATCGACCCCAAGAACCCGGTGGAGCTGTGGTCCTGCGTGGCCCGGTGGGGCCCCGAGTATCCCGTCCACACCGACCCCTCCCTGAAGGACAAGTTCCACCACCAGACCTTCTTCTACGACCCCAACTTCCGGAAGATCCACCCCTCCGGCATGAGCAGCTACTTCCCCATCCACCTGCACAACTACGGCCAGGAGCTCCACCGCTGCAAGCGGCCCAACGTGGCGGTGGTGTGCGTCTCCCCCATGGACGAGCACGGCTACTGCTGCGTGTCCTGCGACTTGCAGTGGGAGATGGAGTCCTTCTACTCCGCCGACAAGATCATCTATGAGGTCAACCCCCATATCCCCCACCTGCCTGGGGACTGCGCCCTGCCGGTGGCCATGGCCGATGTGATCATTGAGTCCGACCTCTCCCTGTATGAGCTCCAGGATCCCCCCATCGGGGAGGCAGAGAAGGCCGTGGCCGGTTATGCCGCCGAGATGGTCCACGACGGGGACTGCATTCAGCTGGGTTTCGGCGGCATCCCCAACGCCATCGGGTTCGAACTGATGAACCGCCACGACCTGGGCATCCACACCGAGCAGATCGGCGCCTCCATGGCCCGGATGATCCAGCAGGGCGTGGTGACCAACCGGTACAAAAACCTGGACAAGGGGTGGTCCGTGGGCGCCTTCATCATCGCCGACAACTTCACCTATGAATACCTGAACAACCACCCCCGGGTGATGATGCGCCGGGGCCGGTACACCAACGATCCTATGATCATCGCCCAGCAGGACAACATGGTGTCCATCAACGCCGCCCTGCAGATTGACCTCACCGGCCAGGTAGCCGCAGAGGCCCTGGGGTATATCCAGTGGTCGGGCACCGGCGGGGCCACCGACTTCGCCTACGGGGCCTACCACTCCCGGGGCGGCCGGGCCATGCTGTGCCAGATCTCCACTGCCAAAAAGGGTACTGTCAGCCGCATCGCCCCCATCCTGGACCCCGGGTCCATTGTGTCCGTGTCCCGGAACCTCACAGACATGGTGATCACCGAATACGGCGTGGCCAAGCTGCGGGCCCGCACCGTGAAGCAGCGGGTGGAGAACCTCATCGCCGTAGCCCACCCCGACTTCCGGGCGGAGCTGCGGAAGGAAGCCAACAAGTACATGTACTTCTAATCCCGCCCCCGGATCTTTTTCTGGAAAGCGGCGCCGGCCTCCCCCAACAGGGGGAGGCC
>URCB01000026.1 GCA_900546255.1 uncultured Eubacteriales bacterium | reverse complement strand
TCTCCTCGTTCCAGATGCGGAAGGCCTCGTCGTCGGCGGGGGTGGTCTCGTTGCCTTCAAACACGGAGGGGTAGAGGCGGTCGGCCTCCAGCCCCACCCATTCGGGGGATGTGAGGAACTCCCAGGACCAGGCGATGGCCTCCTTCTTGAAGTAGTCCCCGAAGGAGAAGTTGCCCAGCATCTCAAAATACGTGCCGTGGCGGGCGGTGTGGCCGATGTTTTCAATGTCCCCGGTGCGGATGCACTTCTGGCAGGTGCACACCCGGCGGCGAGGGGGCTCCTCCTCCCCCTTGAACCAGGGCTTCATGGGGGACATGCCGGCGTTGATCAGCAGCAGGGAGGGGTCGTTCTCCGGCACCAGGGGGAAGCTGGGCAGGCGGAGATGGCCCTTGGATTCGAAGAAGGAGAGAAACATCTCCCGCAGTTCATTGAGACCGTAATATTTGTGCATATACATACCTCCGATATAACACACTCTCTCCCCAGCAGGCGATGAAAAAACGCCGCCCCTGAACGGCTTCAGGGGCGGCGTGGACTTCTTCACGGCGCGGTACCACCCTGATTACAGCGGGCACAGCCACGCTGCATCTCAGATCATTCTGTAACGGGAATGGCCCGGCCCGGTTCTCCCGGGCGGCTCGGAAGTGGCGCTGGGACGGGCACTGCCGAGGGGCTTTCACCATTCCCCCTCTCGCTTGGGCGGCCGCGGCCCATGGGTTTCCTCATTGCCTGCTGCGGAATTGATTTTGCGTTTCTATTCTATCATGGATTCTGCCCCTGTCAAGGGAAAGTTGCAGGGGCGGGGCGTCCCATCGGCCTTACCGTTCCGTCCCCCAGAAAATGAGGGCCAGCATCCCCGGGCCGGTGTGGGAGCCAATGATGGGCCCGATGGGGGCGATGTAAATCTCCGTGTCGGGATACAAGGTTTTCACCTGCTCGGCCAGCTCCTGGGCCCGGTCGATGCAGTCCCCGTGGCCCACCACGATGAGCTTTCCCTCCTCGGGGGTCCAGCCTTTCTTCATCCGGGCCAGCTGGGCGGCCAGGGCCCGCTTGGCGCCCCGGGGCTTTTCCGCCACGTCCAGCTTGCCCTCCATGGAGACGTGGAGCATGGGCTTGATCTGCAGGAGGGTGCCCATCATCGCCGCAGCGCCGGACACTCTTCCCCCGTGCTTGAGGTGCTCAAAGGTGTCCACGGTGAACCAGTGGCAGACCTTTTGCCGGTGGTCGTTCACCCACTGGACCAGTTCGTCCAGCGTCAGGCCCTCTTTCTGCTTCCGGGCGGCTTCCCGGACCAGGAAGCCCTCCCCCACCGAGGCGCAGAGGCTGTCGATGCAGATCACCTTGCCTTCGGGGTACTTTTCCTGGAGTTCCGCTGCACAGAGCGAGGCTGTCTGGAAGGTCCCCGAAACGCCGGAGGTGAGGCAGAGGTAGAGTACATCCTCCCCCTTCTGCAGGCACGCCTCAAAGTGTTCCAGATAAACGGTCGGATTGATCTGCGAAGTGGTGGCAAACTTGCCGTCCCGCTGCGCTGCGTAAAATTCCTCTACGGTAATATCTCCCCCAGGGCCATAGGTATAGGCCTTCTCCCCCAGAGTAACGCCCATCGGAATCACCTGCACCTCGGGCAGGCCAACAAGCATCTCTGGAACCATGTCGGCGGTTGCGTCAGTAATAATCTGATAGGTTCTATGCATGGGGTGTGCCTCCTCTTTTCGATTCTCTCCCCTGATTGGGAATGGGTTGGCATAATTAAGTTGAGTATAGCAAATTCGAGATCATTTGACAAGCCCTTCCAGGGCGTTCCTCTCCTCCCGCACCCCCACTTGCACCTCTGTGAGGAACTCCTCTGGGCGCACGGTGTCCCGGTTGTCGATCTCGTAGAGCTCAAAGGGCCGCCCGGTCAGCGTCAGGCCCGCCTCCCGGGCATAGGCCAGCAGCTGCTGGACCACGGCCCGGTTCTGCTCATAGGGGCCCTGGTAAAAGAGGGAGAGGTAGTCCCCGCCGGGAAGGGTAAAGTCACAGGCATCGGCCTCCTCCACCACAGAGAACACCCCGTCATACACGTTGGGGGTACCTGCCATCAGCTCCTCCATGGCCAGGAAGGCCCCGAAAATCTGGTTGCCGAAGTCCCGAATCTTGTCCTCGTGCTGGCGGTGAAGCTTTTTCATGACGAAGTCCATCTCCTCGTCCCGGGTGATGTGCTCGGTGAAGAGCACGCAGGGCCGGGGCGGAAGGGTTTTCCGGGCGACCACCCCGGGGACCACCCGCCGGGCCGCCTCCAACGTGGCCACCCGCTTTTCCAGCAGCACCGCCTTGGCCTGGAGTTCCCGGAGCTGCTCCTGGACCAAGTCGGCCTCCTGCCGGAGGAGGTGGAGGGTGTTGTCCACCGTCTGGCCCTCCAGATAGGCCTTGATCTGCTCCATGGAGAAGTTCAGCCGCCGGAGATCCCGGATCATGTTCAGCTTGTACATCTCCTTCAGGGAGTAGAGGCGGTAGCCGTTGGTATCCCGCCGGGGCTTTAGGATCCCCAGGCGCTCATAGTACCGCAGGGAGTCCACCCCGATGCCGTAGAGTTTGGCGATCTCGTTGATTTTGTAGTAATCTTTCACAAAAACACTCCGTTCTCTTTGTGGAGTTTTTCAAGGTATCTCCCCTTGACCTTGGTATTATACCAGAGTTTATTCTAGAAACCAAGGGAAACCTTCCCAAGAAATTCCATGATTCCATGATGAACATAGAAAGCGAGGCATTTTTTATGGCAACCAACCAGCAAGTGATCCAGGACATCAAACGGGTGATCGGCCTGATCCGCACCGACATTCACGACCTCTCCCAGGCGGAGAAGAATCAGATGGTCCAGGACACCATTGAGCACTTCAACCACTACGTCAGCCCCGGCTGGCTGAAATATCGGAAATCCGTCTCCTCCGACTCCGACAGCGGCGCCGTGCTGGAGTGGCAGGACGAAGGGTCCTACTGCTACGGCCTGAACGGGGAGAAGTTCATCGACTGCCTGGGCGGCTTTGGCATCTACACCTGCGGCCACCGCAACCCGGAGATTCTGGACGTGGTCAAGGCCCAGCTGGACCACCAGGCCCTCCACTCCCAGGAGCTGCTGGACCCCCTCCGGGGCTACCTGGCCAAGGCCATGGCGGACATCACCCCCGGGGACCTGCAGTACTGCTTCTTCACCAACGGCGGCGCTGAGGCCGTGGAAATGGCCCTGAAGCTGGCCCGGATCGCCACCGGCGGCCGGTGGGTGATCTCCACCGTGGGCGCCTTCCACGGCAAGACCATGGGCGCCGTGTCCATGGGCGGCAAGGGCACCTACCGCACCCCCTACCTGCCCATGATCCAGCAGGTGCAGCACGTGGAGTACGGCGTGGCCGAGGACGTGGAGAAGGCCATCCGCAACCTCCAGGCCGTAGGGGAGAAGGTGGCCGCCGTCATCCTGGAGCCCATCCAGGGGGAGGCCGGCATCATCGTGCCCCCCGAGGGCTACCTCCAGCGGGTGCGGGAGATCTGCGACGAGACCGGCGTGGCCCTGATCTTTGACGAGATCCAGACCGGCATGGGCCGTACCGGCACCATGTGGCGGTGCCAGGCCGAGGGGGTCACCCCGGACATTATGACCTACGGCAAGGCCTTCGGCGGGGGCATCCTCCCCATCACCGGCATCATCTGCAAGCCCAAGATGTGGGTCCAGGAGCTCATTGACAACCCCTGGCTGCTGGGCTCCCCCACCTTCGGCGGCAACCCCGTGTGCTGCTCGGCCGCCCTGGCCACCATCCAGTATATGCTGGAGCACGACGTCCCCGGCCAGTGCCGGGACAAGGGCGCCATCCTCAAGGCCGGGCTGGAGCAGCTGGCGGCCAAGTACCCCAACATCATCCAGGCCGTCCGGGGTGTGGGGCTGATGCTGGCGGTGGAGTTCCACACCAGCGACCTGGGTTATGCCTGCGCCCGGGGCCTCTTCGCCCGGAAGGTCCTCACCGCCGGCACCCTGGTCAACGCCAAGACCATCCGCTTCGAGCCGGCGGCGGTGATTTCGGAGCAGGACATTCAGGACGTCCTGTCCCGGATGGATGAGGCCCTGGCGGAGATCCAGGCCTAACCTTCCATTTCCACCGCAAATTCCTCCTGTAAGATCGTCTAACCGTTCCGGCCCCAAGGCAGGTTTGCCTTGGGGCCGGAACGGCGTTTCCCTGCAAACCAACAGGAGCCCCGCCGGGGCAGCCTCTGGCTGCTCCACGGCGTGGGCTCCTGTTTTGCAACGGTTACGAATTCTCCCGGCAGGCCCGCAGGAAGGACAGCGGCGGGGCATAGCAGGGCAGTTGAATCTGAAAGGTCATCTGAGGGTGCCGGGGTTCCGGCAGCGCCTCCCCCTCGGCATCGGCCATGAGAGGGGCCTGGAAGGCCACAGGACGCAAGTCAGGGCCCACCAGCTCAATGGGGTCCCCCTGGGCAAACTTATTGCGCAGAGAGGCGGTAGCCAGCCCCTGTGGGGTGCAGGATTGGACCACCGCCAGCACCTGCCAGTCTCGGATGTACCGGGCGTCCTGGGTAAACTGCCCCGGCTGGCCGTAGAAGAAGCCGGTGGAGTAGTGCCGGTGGCTCACCTTTTCCACCTCGTCCCGCCACACAGGGTCTAAGGGGACCCCGGCCAGGGCAGCGTCGATGCCGTGGCGGTAGGCGCCGGTGACGATGGCGGCGTAGTAGGCCGACTTGGCCCGGCCCTCGATTTTCAAAGAGTCCACTCCGGCGGCCAGCAGGTCGGGGATGTGGTCGATCATGCACATGTCCCGGGAGTTGAGGATATAGGTCCCCTTTTCGTCCTCGTAGACGGGGAAATACTCCCCCGGGCGCTTCTCCTCCATGAGGGCGTACTGGTACCGGCAGGGCTGGGCGCAAGCCCCCCGGTTGGCGTCTCGCCCGGTCATGTAGTTGGACAGCAGGCACCGGCCGGAGTAGGACACGCACATGGCCCCGTGGGCGAAGGCCTCCAGCTCCAAGTCCTTGGGGGTTTTGGCCCGGATCTCAGCGATCTCCGAAAGGCTCAGCTCCCGGGCCAGGATCACCCGGTCCGCCCCCAGATCGTGCCAGGCACGGGCGGCCTGGTAGTTGGACACGCTGGCCTGGGTGCTGATGTGGACCTTCACATGGGGGGCATACCGCTTGGCCAGGGCCAGCACCCCCACATCCGCCAGGATCACCGCGGTGACCCCGCTCTCCTCCAGCAGTTCCAGCCAGGCGGGGAGGGCGGCCACCTCCTGGTTGCGGGGCATGGTGTTGCAGGTCACGTGGAGGTCAGCCCCCTTCTCCCGGCACAGGGCGGCAGCCCGGGGCAGGTCCTCCCGGGAAAAGTTTCCCGCGAAGGCCCGCATCCCGAAGGTGTCTCCCGCCAGATACACCGCGTCCGCCCCGTAGGCCAGGGCCATCTCCAGCCGTTCCCAGTCCCCCGCCGGGGACAGCAGTTCCAATCGCTTCCCCATAGCCATCAGCTGTTCAGGAAGGCCTGGAAGGCGCTGTTGGTGCTGAAGAAGTGGTGGACCCCATCGTCCCCCAGGGCATAGTAGTAGTAATTGGTGCTGTTGGGGTTCAGGGCAGCCATGATGGACTCCATACCGGGGTTGGCGATGGGTCCGGGGGGCAGGCCCTTGTTCTCATAGGTGTTGTAGGGGCTCTGGACAGTGTGGTAATCCTCCTCACTGACGATCTCCCCCTCCGGCAGGACGTACTGGATGGTGGCGTCGATATTCAGGTACCCCGCTGTGCCGCCGCCGGGGTTGTTCAGGCGGTTGTAGATGACCGAGGCGATGTTGGCCCGGTCGGTGCCGTCGGTTTCCTTCTCGATCATGGAGGCGATGGTGAGGATCTCCCGGATGGAGTAGCCGGTCTCCTCGATCTGGGCGCGGATGTCGTCGTTGACACGGCTGTCGAAGTTGACCAGCATCTTGTTGATCACGTAGCGGGCATCCTCCCCCATGTAGAAGTCATAGGTGTCCGGGAAGAGGTAACCCTCCAGCCGGTTGGGATCCCCCAAGGGGATGTCCTGCAGGAAGGAGAAGGCGTAGTCGTGGTTGGCCGCCATGTCGTTGAGCTTGTCCACGGTGGAAACCCCTTCCTCCTCCAGAAGCTGGAAGATCTGCTGGACGGTCATGCCCTCCGTGATGGTCACCTCCACCTCCTTCCGGTTGGAGGAACTGGAGCTCAGGCTGTTGAGCAGGGCCCGGTAATCCATGTCCGAGTCCACCACATAGGTGCCCTGGGCGATCTCATCGTCCCCGCCGGTCACGGCGGCAAAGAGCCGGAACAGGACGGTATGCTCAATGATGTTGTTGGTCTTCAATTGATCCACCACGCTGCCGAAGTCATTCTCATCCTCCACCGTGATGGTGGCAGAGGTGGAGGTTTTGTTCAGGGCCAGCATATCGTTGGCCATGGACCATCCCACCGCCGCCAGCACCATGGAGATGGCCACTACCACCACAAGATAGACAATGGAGTTGGTCAGCGGAGAGCGCTTGGCCTTGGTACGGCGCTGGGGCGTGGCGCGGCGCTCCAGCTCTTCCGGGCGCCGCCGTCTGGTGTCTCGCTGCATAGCTTACCTCCTCAAAGCGGAGCCGGCAGAGGGCCCCGCGGGTTCGGTTGGTTTAATCGATGGGTTGGGTCATGGGCCACACCTGGCCCTCCTCGGTGAGGACGAACCGCACCCAGGCATCCAGAGGCTCCCGGGGCAGGTTGACCTGGAAGAAATCCTCCCGGCACAGGCCGATGGTGACCCCCTCATAGTCCTCCAGGTAGCGGTCATAGTACCCGCCGCCCTGGCCCAGGCGGCTGCCCCGGCTGTCAAAGCACAGGCCAGGGACCAGGATGAGGTCCAACTCCTCCCGGGCCACCACAGGACATCCGTCCTTGGGGGCGGGAATGTCGTACTGGTCCGGGACCAGGTCCTCCAGGGCGGTGATGGCCCGGGCCTCCATCTGGTACTCCGGCAGGCACTTGGGCAGGCACACGGTCTTGCCCTGGTCCAGCAGGGTCTGGATGAGGCCGGCGGTGGCCACTTCCTGCCCCACGCCGTAGTAGAGGAGCACCGTATGGGCCTCTGCCAGCTTGGGGTGCTCCAGGAAGCGCTGGATCAGCTCCCCGTCAGACCAGGCCCGTTCCTGGTCGGTGAGCTCCGCCATGGCCTCCCGGATCTGCTGGCGGAGGATCTTTTTTACCTTTGCCACTTCTTGTCCCATGTTATCGTTCCTTTCCGTAGAGCAGGGGAGCTGCCGCCTGCCAGATGTCCCCGTGAATCTCGTCAATGGACCGCAGGTTCCCCGCCGGGTCCAGGCAGGGGATGGTTTTCCAGCCGTAGAGGGCCGCTGCCTCCAGCGCTGCTTGGCGGCAGGCGGCCAGGTAGGCGCTGTCGGTCTCATGGATGTCCCCGTGGGTGTGGGTGGCCGCTTCCCGCTGGCGGAGCATGGCCACCGCCCGGTCCGTGGGCATGTCCAGGTAGAGCACCAGGTCGGGCTCCGGCAGCCCCAGGCGGTGGTACTCAAAGTCAAAGAGCCACTGGAAAAAGGCCGGCCGCTCCCCTTCCGGGACCTTGCTGGACTGGTGTACCGCGTTGGAGGTGGTGTACCGGTCGGCCAGCATCAGGCCGCCGGCCAGATAGTCCTGCTGCCAGACCTTTTTCCAGGAGGCGTACCGGTCCACCGCGTAGAAGCTGGAGGCGGCGTAGGCGTTCACATCCTCCGGCCGCTTCCCGAACTCCCCGCGGAGGTACATCCGCAGCAGGGCGGAGGATTCCTCCTGGTATTGGGGGAACACCAGCCGCCGGAAGGCGATCCCCTCCGCCTGGACCCGCTGGCACAGTTTGGCAAACTGGGTGGACTTGCCGGACCCGTCGGTCCCCTCCAGGACGATGAGCAGGCCTTTCTGGGGGGCGCTCATGGCTTCCCCCGCTTTCGCTTCTCCCCGGCGGCCGCCACCAGGAAGCCGGGGAGCTTGGCCATCCGGCCGATGCGGCTGGGCTGGTGGAGCAGGCGGTAGCACCACTCCAGCCCCAGCTTCTGCCAGGCAGCCGGGGCCCGCTTCACATGGCCGGCGTACACATCCAGCACGCCCCCCAGGCCCACCATCAGGTGAGCTCCGGTGGCCGGGCCGTGCTGGGCCATCCACACCTCCTGCTTGGGGGCCCCCAGGCAGACAAAGACCACGTCGGCCTGGGCCTGGCGGATGGCCTCCACCACCGGCCCGTCCTCCTGGAAGTAGCCGTGGTGGGTGCCGCACACCGTCAGGCCGGGGTAGGTCTTGCGCAGGTTGTCCGCCGCCTGGTCCGCCACCCCGGGCTTGGCCCCCAGGAGGAAGAGCCTTCCCCCCGTCTGGGCCAGCCGGGTCAGCAGGCCGGAGGCAAAGTCAATCCCCGGCACCCGCTCCTGCAGGGGGGTACCCAGGATCTTGGCGGCGTGGATCACCCCGATGCCGTCGGGGAGGACCAGCCCGGCGCCGTTGAGGACCTGGCGGTAGTCCTCCCGCTGCCGGGCCAGGTTGACGATCTCCGGGTTGGGGGTCACCACATAGGCAAAGCCGGGGCCGGCCGCCAGGCGCTCTCCGGCGTCCACGGCTTCGGCCAAGGTCAGGTTGTCAAACAGGACACCCATGATGTCGTTTCGCACAGTGTTCCATCTCCCTGGTTCCCCTGTTCCAGGGGCAGAAATTGGATATAATCTAAAGGATTGTACCACTTTTTTCCCGGTTTGTCCACCGTCAGAACCCACAGGCCCCGTCTCTCAATGCCCGGCAGAGCCAAAGAGGTTCACCACAAGGACCCCTGCCACAATCAGGGCCATGCCTACCATCCCCGCCGTGGTGAGCTTCTGCCCAAAGGCCAGGGCTGCGATCACCGAGGTGGCCACAATGCCCACCGCGCTCCAGGTGGCGTAGGCGATGCCCAGGTCCAGGCGGTTCAACGCCTTGGAGAAGAGGAAAAAGCAGACGCCGTACCCCAGCAAGCTCAACACGGAGGGGCCCAGCTTGGTGAACCCCTCGGAGAGCTTCAGCTGGGTGGTGGCGAAGATTTCCAGGGCGATGGCGCCGCCCAACAAAAGATAGTGCATGACAAAGCTCCCTTTCTCTCTCATTTTTTGCCGCCTCAGTGTATCATATTCTCCCCCTTTCGGCAAGCCGGCGGCCAACGCCGTTGCCAAGGGGCGGGAAGGATGGTACAATGGGACCAACATCCCATGAGAAAGAGAGGACGTTCCATGTTCCGCAATGCTACCATGGCAGACCTGGACCAGGTCGCCGCCATCTATGACCGCATCCACACCGAGGAGGAGGCCGGCCGGTCCACTGTGGGGTGGATTCGGGGGGTCTACCCCACCCGCCAAACCGCCTTGGCGTCCATCCAGGCAGGGGATCTGTTCGTGGCCGAGGAGGACGGGCAGATTGTGGCCACCGCCAAGATCAACCAGGAGCAGGTCCCCGTCTATGCCAGCGCCGCCTGGAGCCGGGAGGCCAAGCCCCAGGAAGTCATGGTCCTCCACACCCTGGTGGTGGACCCCCAGGTGAAGGGCAAGGGCTGGGGCAGCCGGTTTGTGGCCTTCTATGAGGACTACGCCAGGGACCACGGCTGCCGGGACCTGCGGATGGACACCAACGAGCGCAACGCCGCCGCCCGCCGGCTGTACCACAACCTGGGATACCAAGAGGTGTCCATCCTCCCCTGTGAGTTCAACGGGATCCCTGGTGTGAACTTGGTGTGCCTGGAAAAACTGCTCTAACCCAACCGGCCCCAAAGGGCCTTTGCATGACGCGCGCCCAAATCCTGCTCGGATTTGGGCGCGCGTTTTCTTCTCTACACGGCCTTACCCCATCGGGCCCAGCAGGAGGTCGCGGGCCACGGGGGTCTCAAACAGTTCTGCCACCTTTTCCTGGTCCCGGGTCTGGGCCAGGGCCCACATGAGTTTGGCATAGGCCGCCTCTAAGGTCATGTCGTAGGCCTCCAGCACTCCAGGCTGGGCCTTGAGGCCGTGGCCCACCTGGTAAACCCCCAGGTCACTGCCCTCATTCTGCACCTGGGTGGTAAAGACCACCGTCTTTCCCTGGGCAGCTGCTTTTTGAATCAGGGGGTAAAAGCCCCCCGCCTGGCCGGCGGGGAGCCCGCCGGAGCCGAAGCTCTCCACCACCACCCCGTGGCTGGCCTCCAGGGCAAAGGCCAGGAAGTCCGGGGACTGCCCCGGCACCAGCTTGACCAGGGAGACCTTCTGGTCCAGAGCGTGGTAGAAGGTGGGCCGGGCCTGGGCCTGGGGGCAGAGGTAAGGGGTCACCTTCCCCTCCCGCACCACCCCCAGGATGGGGTGGTTGATGCTGGAGAAGGCCCCATAGCTCTTGGAATAGGTTTTCCGGGCCCGGGTTCCCAGGAGGATGCGCCCGCCAAAAACCACCGTCACCCCCGGCAGGCGGCCGTCGCAGGCCACGGCAAAACTGTCCCAGAGGTTGGTCTTGGAGTCGGTGATGTCCATGTGGATGGGTTTCTGGCTGCCGGTGAGGACGATGGGCTTGGGGCTGCCCTGGATGAGGTAGCTGAGGGCCGCCGCCGTGTAGGCCAGGGTGTCCGTCCCGTGGCAGAGGACGAAGCCATCGTAGTGGTCATACCCCGCCTCCACCGCCCGGGCAATGTCCAGCCAGCGGTCTGGGGTCATGTCGGTGGAGTCGATGTTGCACACCTGAAGGGGGTCCACCTGACAGAGCTTCTCCACCGCCGGGACGTACCGGAGAAAATCTGCCCCTTCCATCCCCGGGGCCAGCCCGGCCTCTGTCATCTCCGAGGCGATGGTCCCCCCGGTTCCAATCATCAAAATCTTTTTCACGCGTTTCCTCCCGTTCTCTCGAAAAAAGGGCCGTCCGCCAAGGCGGACGGCCTTCCACTCGGTTTCTTTTCCAAACGTTGTCAAAGCAGGTTCGAAAGGGATCAACCCACGCTGTTCCACTTCTCGATAACCGCCCGCAGCTGGTTGGTCATCTTCTTGAGGTCCTTGTTGGGGCTGCCCTTGCTGGCATGGATGATGGCCACCAGATCCATGGCCGCCCGCTCCAACTCGTGGTAAGCGTTGGAGGGCCGGCTGCCATCGGAGGTAAAGCTCCCCTTCTTGGGGGCCAGCTCCACCCCGGCGGCCAGCATCTTGTTGGCGGCCAGGTCAAAGACCTCCTCGTACAGGGGGGCATGGGCAGACAGGCCCATCTCCCGCAGGGTGTTGGCAAAGATCTCCGTCACAGGCGCGTCCCCGTGAACCACAAAGACCTGCTGAGGGGCGGGGTCCTTCACCGCCTGGATCCACTGAAGCAGGTGGCTCCGGTCCGCGTGGGAGGACAGGCCTTGGAAGTTATAGATGGAGGCGTTGACCGCAATCTCCTCCCCGAACAGGCGGACCTGCTTGGCCCCGTCCAGGAGGTGGCGGCCCAGGGTCCCCTCCCCCTGGTAGCCCACGAAGACAATGGCGCACTCCTCCCGCCAGAGGTTGTGCTTCAGGTGGTGGCGGATCCGCCCGGCATCGCACATGCCCGAGGCGGAGATGATCACCTTGGAGGACTTGTCCAGGTTCAGCTGCTTGGACTCCTCGCTGCTCTCGGTCATCATCAGGCCGGGGAAGGTGAAGAGCTTGTCCCCCTCCTTCACCACCTCCAGGGCCTCCTCGTCCAGGTAGCCCCGGAGGTCGCCGGAGAAAATCTTCGTGGCCTCGTTGGCCAGGGGGGAGTCCACGCAGACGGTGAAGTCGGGGTTGCTCTTCACCATCCCCTCCTTCTTCATCTCCCGCATGAAGTAGAGCAGCTCCTGGGTGCGGCCCACCGCAAAGGAGGGGATGATCACGTTGCCCCCCTTGGAGAAGGTGTCGTCAATGATCTTGGCCAGTTCGGCGGTGTAGGAGGTGACGGGGTTGTGGTTCCGGTCCCCGTAGGTGCTCTCCATGACCACATAGTCCGCCCCCTGGAGGGGGACCGGGTCCCGAATGATGGGCTGGTTGATGTTGCCAATGTCCCCGGAAAAGACAATCTTTTTCTCCACCCCGTTCTCCTCCAGCCACAGTTCCACGCTGGCCGAACCCAGCAGGTGGCCGGCGTCCACGAACCGCAGCTTCACCCCGGGGCACAGGTCCACGATTTGGCCATATTCCGCCGTGGTGATGTGGGCGGCCACCTGGGCCGCGTCCTCCACTGTGTACAGAGGCTCCACCGGCGGCCGGCCGGCCCGCTTGCCCTTTTGGTTCTTCCACTGGGCGTCCATCTCCTGGATGTGGGCCGAGTCCTGGAGCATCACCGACATCAGCTGCGCCGTGAGGCGGGTGGTGACAATCTGCCCCTGGAACCCCTCCTTGATCAGCAGGGGGATGCGGCCGGAGTGGTCAATGTGGGCGTGGGTGACGATCACATAGTCAATATAGTTGGGGGCAAAGTCCAGCACGGAATTGTCCCGCTCGTCCTTGCCCTGCTGCAGGCCGCAGTCAATGAGGATCTTCCGGCCCTGCACCTCCAGGCAGTGGCAGCTGCCGGTGACGGCCTTGGCCGCCCCGAAAAAGGTGAGTTTCATGGGGTATCCCTCCCTGTTCGCGCTCTCCCGGCCGGGGCCGGGGATCGGGTTTCGCAATTATATTTATCATACCCTATTTTCCCCGGTTTGCATAGGGGGTTTTCCCCATTTCTTCCAAACCTGCCGCCGTTGCCTCTCGGGCGGCCCTGTGCTACAATGCTGGTAGAAACCCCATAAGGAGGAAACTTCCATGACCACCATGAGCCATGTCTGCATTCGGGTCCTGGACTTGGACCGCAGCCTTACCTTTTACCGTGATGCCCTGGGCCTGGTTCCCCAGCGGGAGATGACCATGGAAGACCGGGGCTGGCACCTGGTCTTTCTGGGGGACAACGAAACCCCCTTCCAGCTGGAACTGTGCAAGGAGATCGCCCGCACCCAACCCTACCGCCTGGGGGACGACACCCCCCACGTAGCCGTCACCGCCAAGGAATTTGAGACCCTGAAAGCCCGTCACCGGGCGGAGGGCCGCATCGTCGATGAACTGGCGGGGGGCATCTACTTCATCCAGGACCCCGACGGGCACCTCCTGGAGATTCTGCCCCCGAAGTAAGGTCCGCTCCCCCCACAAAACCGCCCGGCCGCCTCGGCCAGGCATAGGGAAAGCCCCCCTCCCCGGTGGTACAACCACCAGGGAGGGGGGCTTTGGGTTCCGTGGGCCTCCCCTTCTGCAGAACCGCGAGGCGGTTTTCAGAAGGTTTGGTTAGCCGTAGCAGAAGTAACTGGTGCTGGCATACCAGCCGCTGTTAAAGTACACGGACTGCCACACGCCCTTGCCCTGGGCGAAGTTGGCCTGGTAGAGCACGTTGCTGGGCATATCCACCTGGCCCATCATGGCCTTCTTCACCGCTGCCTCGCACATGGCGTAGTAGTAAGTGCCATTCTGGCTGTCGGCGGACTTAATGGAATCAGTGGCTGCCTGGGTAGCATACTTGGTGGCATACTGGCCGGGCTGGGTGATGACCCCCTTCACCGTATCCGGGAAGCGGCTGTCCGCCACCCGGTTGAGCACCACCTGCGCCACGTACTCCCGCAGCTGCTCCGTGGTGTGGCCGGCCTCATAGAACACCGCCGTGGTGAGGATCCGGATGTCCTCGTCGGTGTACTGGGACAGCTTCTGGTAGGCCACGATCTCGTCCTGGGCCGCCCACCAGGTAGACTGGGCAGCCTGGATGTAGGCGCTGCTGTCATCGTACCCCTTTTGGCGCAGCGATTCCGCCGTCTGATGGGCCTGGTCCTGGATCACCTTCTGCTCCTGGATGGCTGCCATGCACGTGGTATAGTTGCTGTCGGCGGTGTCGGCTGCAAAGGCCGCCGGCACCATGGTCACCGTCAGGGCCATGCAGAGCAAGGTCGCAGTCAAAAACTTTCTCATGAATCAAACTCCTGTCGTCGCGGAGTTCCCTCCGCCGCCCCGCCTCAAGCGCCCGTCCGGGGCAGCATCTCAGAGGGGCCTCCTGGTGGTTCCTCTGGCCGGGTCCGTCTCTCTCTCGGGCCCGGCGGCGCTTGACGGGAGGCATTATACACAAAACCCCTCCCCTTGGCAAATCCCCGTTTTGGGGAAAAATTCAGGGAAAGCTGCGATGGCTTTGGCAGGATTGTCCAAGATTTTGTTTTTGATTGTTACTCTTTTTATCGGCTTTGTCATTTCTTTGGCCCTATTTGTAACGATTTTGTTACCTTTTTGGCGCAATTTTGTTACCGTTCACAAAATTTAGCCCCATTTTCTAGGCCATTGCTGAGAAAAAAACGGGGAACCCCTTGCGGCACAAGGGGTTCCCTATTGTGCACTTTGTCAGGCCCCGGGTTAAAAGTCCTGAAATTCCGGGGGGCGCCGGGCCAAAAATGCTTCCATCCCCTCCTGTTTGTCGTGGGTGGCAAAGGCCAGGCCCATCAGATCCATCTCCCGCTGGGCGCCGTTCTTCAGGTCGATCTCCTGGCTGGAATTGATGGCCGTTTTGGCCAGATAGACCGCATAGCTGGCCCGGGAGGCGATCTTCTTGCCCAGGGTCCGGCAGGCCTCCAGCAGGTCCTCCTTGGGCACCACGTGGTTGACCAGGCCGATCCGCCAGGCCTCCTGGGCATCGATCTGGTCCCCGGTGAAGATCATCTCCTTGGCCCGGCCGGCCCCGATGAGGCGGGCCAGCCGCTGGGTCCCTCCCCCGCCGGGGATGATACCCAAGGTGACCTCCGGCAGCGCAAACCGGGCCTGCTCCGCGGCGATGCGGATGTCACAGGCCAGTGTGAGCTCACATCCGCCCCCCAGGGCGTAGCCGTTGACGGCGGCAATGGTCACCTGGCGCATGTTTTCCAGCAGCCCCGCCGCCTCGTGACACAGCCCGGACAGGCGTCTGGCGGCCATGGAATCCTCGTGCACCATCTGGGCAATGTCCGCCCCGGCGGCGAAAGCTTTGTCCCCCGCCCCGGTGAGGATGACCGCCTTGATGGTATCCATCCCCTCTACCCGGCGAAGGATGGCAATGAGTTGGCGGTAGACCTCGCTGTTCAGGGCGTTAAGGCTCTTGGGCCGGTTCAGGGTGACCAGGGCCAGTGGGGCCTCCAGCTGCAATGTGACAACTTCTTCCATGGGATTTCCTCCTATCTCCTCCCCCATTGGGGGTGTTATCCACGATAGGCCGCATAGACCTGGCGGCGGGTATAGTCCTTGGCTGGGCCGAAGAACTCGCTGGGCAGGCTGCTCACCGTGCCGTCGGGGTCCATGGCGTACTTTAAAATGCCCTGCTCGGCGCACCAGTCCATGGCGCCCCAGTTGGCGTGCTGGGGGGTGCCGGTCTCCCGAATCTTGGCCACCCGGCGGCCGATGGCCTCTGCCCGGGGGGCCAGGAGCATGGCCAGCTCTCCCCAGGTCATGGGGTCGTCCAGCCGCAGGCGGTTGTCCGAGAAGACGATGCCCCGGGTCTTTTGGAGGGCGACCAGTTTCTCAAAGCCAGGCTCCTCCCGGCCTACATCTGCAAAGGGGCTGTAGTCGGCCATAAGCTGTTCCACCGTAACCACCCGGTAGCCGTAGGACTGGAGGAGCTCCAGCTGCTGCTTTAGGCCGAAGGCCACCGGGGTGCGGCGGCTCATGTTGTACCCGTCCTTCTGGAAGATGATCTGCCCGGCCAAGGCATCGGGGTCAGCCTCCAGGGCCCGCTTCATGGGCTCCACCATGGCTGCAATCTCCGCCTGGAGGGACTCCTGGACGGTATTGTGATGGATGGGCAGCCACCCGGCTCCGTCAAAGGCAGCCGCTAAATAGAGGTAGCCCATCTGGTCGTAGGCGTCGTAGCTGGTAAAGCCCCCCTCAATCTTGTCCACATAGTGGGGCGGGCGGCCCATGGTCATGGTATAGCCATAGGTCTCCTGGAGAAGGGTGTGCAGCCGGGTGAGGTCGGCCACCACGGGGTCCAGCCCGTGGAAATGGTCCCGCTTGCCGTAGACAAAGGGCTTTTTCCCAAAGAGGACATGGCGGTACCCGTGGTTGGTGATCTGGTGCCCCTCGTGCAAAATCCGGCGGACCAGCCGGTCGTTGTGGACCACCCCTCCCCGGCCGTCCTGGTTGATGTCGGGATAATGGTCATAACGCACCCCGCCCCAGTCGGCCTGGCCAGATTTGCCGGCCATGTCGGGGTAGTTTTCGCTGGTGTCCCCCACCACGTCGAAGGTACCCAGGGCATGGTACTCCTGCAGCGTGTCCAGCAGCAAGTCGGTCAGCGCTCGGCCGCCAAACTTATCGGGGCTGGAGGGCAGGTCCATGGGGCCGTCGTCAAAGGTCATGGCCACCACCCGTTCCTTGGTGTGCACCCGCTCAATGCGGCGGGTGTAGCTCACATGGTGCTTTTCCTCGGGCAAGAATTTTTTCAGGACGCGCTTGCCCATTTTGCCCGCTTTTACGATCAGGGACATGGTTCCCTTCTCCTTTCTATTCGGTTCGACGTCTCCCGTCCTCCCAGGCACACCGGGCTGCAAACGCGGCCCATTTCAAATACCGAGGGAGGGAGGCGTGCGTTTTTTTCAGTTTCGTGTACTGGCTCCGCGCCACGCACAGCGAGGGGCCCTCCCGCCCATCCGGGGTCCCTTGGCCGGCCAAGATCGCACTGCGAATGGCCGCCAAAGAGCGGGCGTCTGTCTCCAAGGTCAGGGTACCGCCCCCCACTTCCTGGGGAAGGTGGGCATCGCTGCCGGCGGTGGGAACCAGGCCGGTCTGGCAGGCAAACGCCGCTGCCTGGGCGTTGGCCTGGGGATTCTTTCGGTTGGCCCGGCTGTTCCACACCTCCACCCCATCCAAATGGGGGACCAGCGGCAAGAGGGCCGACGCTGGCCGGCTCTTTTGAAAGGGATGCGCCAGAACCGTCACTCCCCCCTGGGCGTGGACTGCCTCTGTGGTCTCCTCCCAGGTGGTATAGGATATCTCCTGGGAGAGGAAGAGGGCCAGCAGGTGGCCGTACTCCGTGGAGAACTCCACCCCGGGGAGGATCAGCACCCCATCCACCTCCGTAGGGCCGGTGTAGACCACATCGTGGTCACAGATGGCCACCCCATCCAGACCCCGTGCCTTGGCCAGGGCTGCGATCTCCTCGATCCCCATCCGGCCATCGAAAGAGGCCTTGGAGTGAAGGTGGAGGTCCAGAATCAGTTTCATCCTAACCTTCCTTTCAGGCTGTTCCGGAGGTATCTGCGATAGGCTTTCTGATCCCCCTTGCGCTTGAGTGCCTCGGGGACGGTGAAAAAGTCCACCACGCCCCCCCAAGCCCGGCGGAGATCCCCCTGCCGAAGGTAGCCCAGGGTGGCCGCCCCATCGTGGAAGAGGTAGCGCATTTTCACCCCTTCCCGGAAGTTCCGGGGGGTGTACTCCAAAACCTCCCCCTGGGCCGCCCTGGCATAGTTGGCAACAAAGGGGGCCCCACAGCAGGCCGTCATGGGAAAACTGCCCCACACCCGGGGGTTGACCTCCAGGATCTTTCCCCCTTTAAACTCCACCATGGCCATCCCTACAAAGCCGAAGGAGGCCAGCAGGCGGTAGGCCTGGTCAATCATCTTCTCGTCATAAAAGCTCACGCAACAGGTGGAAGGTCCCCCTGTCACAGGGTATTCCCGCAGCCGTCGGTGGCAGAAGGCACACACCAGACGGCTGTTTTGATCCAAAAGAAGGTTGACTCCCTCACCGGGGCCGGACACCTTTTCCTGCACAATGGGCACCCCACCGTACTGGGACATGGTCTCATAGGCCCGCTGATAGGCCGCCTGCCCCTCTGCGATGGTATACCGCTCCCACGATTTCAGGCCGAACTGCTCCCCACACCGGGGTTTTACCACCACGGGGTAACGGTCTGGCGGGCCGTCGTACTCCTGGGGCACAGGCAGGCCCAACGCCAAGCACCGTTGGTGCACCGTCTCTTTGTCGTTGAGATCCGCCAACGCCTGGGGGGATGCCACCAAGAAATCAGCCGTCCCGGCCAATTCCTCCCGGTGGGCACTGATCCAGCGGAGGGTATCCGCTCCAGTGGGGAACAGGACGGGGCGGTCGTAGGCCTGCAGCAGCGCGGTCAGTCTCTCCCCATAGTCTGCATCCCGGCAGGATCCCTCCATCCACCGTCCCTCTTTGGTAAACTTGGAAACAAAGGAGGCCGGCGTGTGGACGGCCTCCTGTCTGGTCTGGGTTACCACCACGGAGAAGCCCGCCTCTCCCAGTGCCCTTACGGCAGCCAGAGAGGCCCGGTATTTTCCGTCAGTGACCACTGCGGTTTTCACAGCATGTTCTCCTTCCTGGCCTTGCCCTCAGCCAAAGCCCCGGTCGTATTGGTCAAAGGTCTCCTTCAGCAGGTAACTGTACCCGCTGACCATGGTCTCCGCCCGGGGGCGGTACACGGGAAGGGAGGCCTCCCGCACATAGCGGGAGAGGAGGAGGTCAAACAGCTCCTCCAAAAAATCCCCCTGGCACAGGTGGGCCACCCCCACCGACACATTCTCCAGCCAAAACAGCCCCGTCACGTCCAGGCCCGTGGGGTCCTCAAACCGGGACAGGAGGTAGACCCCTCGCTGCAGTTCCCGGTTCAAAGGGCGGCGGAGGACGGTGTAGTACACCTCCCCTTGCCAGCGGTAGAACACATCCCACACCTGCCGGGGGGCGCAGCGGCCATACAGTTCCCGCAGCAGGCGCCGGCCGCCGGAAAGGCCCAGCCGCAGCCAGCGCAGCTCCCCCGTCTCCGTCATGTCCATGAGAAGCCGGCCGGAGGTCCGGCCCAGATAGGGGGCACGGTTGGGCTCGTCAAAGAACCCGTCGGCCAACTCCTGAAACAGGGTGCCCAGTTCCGGCAGCCGGGCTTCCTCCACCCCCACGGACAGGGGAGTGAGCAGGTCCAGCAGATCGCTGGTGTGCATGGGGCGGCGGCCCTCGGCGGCCCTGCCATCGCTGTCCACCAAACCATACAGGATTTCCCGGATGGCTTGCACGCTGCGGAAATAGGCGGAAATGGTGGTACACAGCAGGGACTTCTCCCCATCGCTGCGGCGGCCGAAGTGCCAGTCGAAACACTCCAGTTCCCGCCCGGGGTTGGCGTCCAACAGTTGAAGGATCCGCCCCACGGGGTTGGAGTCAAACTTGGTCTCTCCGAAAAAGTAGCTGGCGTTCTGGCTGACCCGGCTGGGAAAGCTCTCACACCACGCCCGGTCCCGGAGGTCCAATTTATTCTGAAAATCCCGGTTGAGGAAACGCACCCGCACCTCCCCCTCCGGCCCCTCCTCCCGCTGGAGGAAGTAGAGGTCGCTGCGCTGGGGGGGATCGAAGAAATCCTCATACCATTTAAACAAGAGATAAAAGCTGTCCTCCTGGTGGCCGGCGGCCACCCAGGCCATGGTTGTCCATGCTTCGCGAATGGGTGTCCCTTTTCCGGCATATTTGTCGAACATCCAGGCGATGCGGGGATGGGACAGTATGTCGTGGTACATCCAACAGATCCTATGCTGATCGGTATCGACCATGAGGTCCTCAAAGGAGCTCCGGTCCAGATAGATCGGATCGTCAAAGTACATGGTGCAGACCTCAGTTCCCTCAAAGTGGCAGGCAGGCGTACAGCTTATCATTTGTATTATACCAGCTGGAGCAGGTTTTTCAAGGGGGTCTGCACGGCCTTTCCCCTCTGGCAACAAGCCCCCGCAAGGTTCTCTCCCCCACAAAGAAAAGCGGAGAGCCCTGAGGGCTCTCCGCTGGGTCATTCTTCGTACTGTTGGGGGATGGGGTCGAAGGAGAGGATCTCCTCCTCCACGGGAGGGTTGTCCTGGGCGAGGGGTTCCCCGCTCTGCATCTGGACCCACTGCTCCTTGGTGATCAGGATCTGCCGGGGCTTGGCCCCCTCCGAGGGGCCGACGATGCCCTTCTCCTCCATCTGGTCCATGAGGCGGGCCGCCCGGGCATACCCCAGCTTCAGCCGCCGCTGGAGGAGGGAGACCGAAGCCTGCCCCAGCTCCAGGATCACATCCACCCCGGCGGGAAAGAGTTCGTCCTGGTCCTCCTCCCCCTCCCCGGCGGGGAAGGCGCCGGCGGCGGCCCCGCCGCTGTGCTTGCCCTTCTTTTCGGTCTCGGCGGCGTGCTGCTCGATCTGGGCCATGACCTCGTCGTCGTACTCGGGGGTGGCGTTTTCCTTGACGCTGCCCACCACGGCGGCCACCTCCTCGTCGGAGATGAAGCACCCCTGCACCCGCAGAGGCTTGCCGGAACCCAGGGGGAACCAGAGCATGTCCCCCTTGCCCACCAGTTTCTCCGCCCCGGTGTTGTCCAGGATGATCCGGGACTCCAGGGAGGAGGCCACGGCAAAGGCGATCCGAGAGGGGATGTTGGCCTTCATCAGGCCGGTGATCACGTCCGCCGAGGGCCGCTGGGTGGCGATCACCAGGTGCATCCCGGCGGCGCGGCCCATCTGGGCCACCCGGCAGATGGACTCCTCCACTTCCTTGGCGGCCACCAGCATCAGGTCGGCCAGCTCATCGATGACGATGACCACCTTAGGCAGAGGGTCCACCCCCTCCTGCCCCTCGGCCCAGTGGTTGTAGGAGGACAGTTCCCGCACCCCCGCCTCGGCGAAGAGGCGGTAGCGCTTCATCATCTCCGTCACCGCCCACTGGAGGGCCCCGGCCGCCTTCTTGGGGTCGGTGACCACGGGGATCAGCAGGTGGGGGATGCCGTTGTAAATCCCCAGCTCCACCATCTTGGGGTCCACCATGATCAGGCGAAGCTCCTCCGGGGTGGACTTATAGAGCATACTGATGAGCAAAGAGTTGATGCACACCGACTTACCCGAACCGGTGGTGCCGGCGATGAGCATGTGGGGGAGTTTGGAGCAGTCCCCCACAATGTAGTTGCCCCCGATGTCCTTGCCCACGGAGAAGGCCACCGAGGACTTGTGCCGCCGGAAGGCGGGGGACTCCAGCACCTCCCGAATGGGCACGGGGATCACCACTTGGTTGGGCACTTCGATACCCACCACGGAGATCTTCCCCGGCACCGGGGCAATCCGCACGCTGGTGACCCCCAGGGCCAGGGCCACGTCGTCGGAGAGGTTGGTGAGCTTGTTCAGCCGCACCCCCTGCTCCAGGGCCACCTCGTACCGAGTCACGGCGGGGCCCTGCACGGCCCCGGTGACGTGGCCGTCGATGCCGAAGGAGGTGAGCACCCCGGACAGGCGCTCCATGGTCCCCGTCAGCTCCTGGCGGGCGGCCTTGGCCTTTTCCCCGCTGGGCGGGGTGAGCAGGTCCAGGGAGGGGAAGACATAGTCCTTCCCCTGGCTCTCCTCCAGGGTTTTCTCGATGGTTTGGGTGACGGCGTGAGCCTCCTGCTGAATCTCCGCCTGCCGCTGGGCTTTGGTGGGTTTTCCCTCCCCCACCGGCTGCCAGAGGGGACCCTCCTCGGTGGGGGGGGCAGCCTCCTCGCGCAGGTCCTCCAAAACCTGGTCCGGCCGGCGGACATGGCTGGTGTGGTCAAAGAAGGGGGCCTTCTCCCCCGTCTGCAAGGTCTCTGCGGCCTGTTGGGCCTGGGAGGGGGGCGCGGCCGTTTTGGTTTTGTCCTTGGCGCTCTTCCGGGCGGTTTCTGCCGCCGGGGCGGGGTCCGCCGCCTCGTCTAAGGGGAGGTCCGGCGCCTTTTTCCGGCGGGACCAGAAGGGCGTCACCTGGGGGGTAACCGGGGGAACCGGCACATCCTCCACCGGATCCAAGCGCGCGTCCTCCTCATCTCGGAAAACCTCGTCCTCGTAATCCAGGTCCTCCTGGGCCTGCCGGTCTTGGCGGGCCTGCTGCCAGCGGGCCGCTGCAGCTTGGATGGAGGAAGGGGTCACATGGGCTGCCCCGGCAAACAGGGCCAGGAAGGCCAGCAGGAAAATGGCCCCTGCCCCGATGGCACTGAACCCGGCGGTGAACAGCACCCCTAGGCTGCCGCTGATCACGCCGCCGCCCACGCCTTGGAGTCCTTCCCTCCACAGTTGGGACACCACCAGGGTGGTATGGGTGGGGCCCAGCACCACATGGAGGAAAGCGCCGCCCACCACCGGCAGCAGCCCCAGGCACCACAGCCGGCCGGTGGGCCGCTTCTCCCGGCAGAATACCAGCACCCATGACGCCCACAACAGGGCCGGTGCGGCGAACCAGAACCCATGGCCGATAAGGCCTCGGATCCCCCCGCACAGCCCGTCCAGGACCACCCCGTGGACCTGGAACATCCCCAGGATTACCAGCAGGGCCAGAAAGGCGCACACCGCTGCGGCAATCCCCCGGGCCAGGACGTTGGGCATATATGCCCGGGGTTTGCGCCGGGAGGCCGTCGATGCCGCCTTTCCCTTCCCCTGGGAGGGGCGTTTGGTCTGGGACTTGGCGCCGCCGGATTTTTTCCCGGCGGCGGTCTGTTTGGTTTTCTCCGGTTTCTTCTGTGTGGAAGCCATACTTCCCTCCTTGCAATATGGAATCTGCCGATCAGCGGAAGATCAGGCTGGCCACCACCGCCGCGGCACCGATGCCCCAGCAGTAGTAGGCGAAGTTCCCGAACTTACCCTTGTCGGCCAGCAGGTTCACCAGGCGAATGGCAAAGTAGCCCGACACCGCCGCCACGATGGTGCCCACGATGTAGGCCGGCAGCATCGAGGTGTCAATCCCCTGCTGGGCGGCATCCCCGATGGTGAGGATGTTGGCCCCCAGCACCGCGGGGATGGACAGCAGGAAGGAGAACCGCACGGCAAACTTCCGGCGGAACCCCCGCATCATGCCGGCAGAGATGGTGGTCCCCGACCGGGACAGGCCCGGCACCACCGCCACTGCCTGGCCCACCCCTACCAGCAGGGCGTCCAACAGCGTGGCGGATTTGGCCCCCTTCTTCCCCCGGGCCATGCGGTCGGAGAAGAACAGGAGCAGGCCGGTGACCAGCAGGGCGCAGCCCACGAAGATGGTGTTGCTGTACAGACTCTCCACCTGGTCCTTGATGGGCAGGATGACAAAAAGGGGCAGGGTAGCCACGATAATCATCACCACCATCCGCTCACTGGGCGTCAAGCGCTGGCCAGACTGCCGCTTCTCCTTCGAAACCAGGCGCTGGACCAGATGCACCAGCGCTTTGAGGAGCTTCACAATGTCCTTCCAGTAGTACACGAAAATGGCAATGAGGGTGCCCAGGTGGAGCAGCACGTCAAAGAACAGGCTGCCGTCTGTGGTGGCCAGGCCAAAGAAGTGCTGAAACAGGGACAGGTGGCCCGAGCTGGAGATGGGGAGAAACTCCGACACCCCCTGGACCAGTCCCAGGAAAATGGAGGATAAGATGCTCAAACAATCGACCTCTTTCTATCTCTTTTCACGGCCACCCTAGATGGGGACGGGGGCCTGGCGGTACTACGTACCCTACGGGTGGTCGGGGCTTTTCCGGTGCCTCGGGGCGCAGCGCCCCGGGGGCCCGCCTGCCCGGCGGGGTCCCCATTTCTCCCGAGAAATGGGGAGAAAGAGGGCCGGGGGCAAGCCCCCTGGACCCCCGGTTTTATGGCCCGCTCGTTGCCACTCGCTCATTTTGGCGTGGTGGGGCGCATTGTTCCGGTCGATGGGCTATTACGGTGCCCATCTGTGTGCCCTGATTTGGGACGCTTCTTCGTGTAGAGCTGCACAACCCGGAGGCTTCCCCTTGGGGGGGAGCTGTCACCGAAGGGGACGGATGAGGGGGCGATCCTGTACCCAACCTTTCCTTGTAGAAGGAGGGGCCTG